>DASSKC010000091.1:0-20876 GCA_035690885.1 Oleiagrimonas sp.
CGGTTGGACCTCGAACACCGTCTTGAGCGTGCCGTCGCGAGCATCGTATTCGCCCCAGCGCGAGGGCAGTGTCCAGCCGCCCCAGGTGACCAGGGCGATGGGCTGCCCGGCCTCGGAAGCGATGCCGCCGAAGGAGATGCCGTGTTCGGGCAGGGGCAGCCGGCGCACCAGGGTGCCGTTGTGTCGGTACTGCTCGGCCCACCAGTCCGGCCCGTGGCTGCGTACCACGAGGAAGCCTTTGCCGACGGGCGCGATCTGTTGCAGGGCACCTTTGCGCTGCTCAAGCAGGACGTACGACTTGCCGGTGTCGGGGTCGACGGCCAGGACCTTGCCGCGTGGCGCATCGTGGAAACTTTCCGCCAGCAAACGATCGCCGTCCCAGGTGGCGCCACGTACGTTGGCCTGCTTGCCGACCACGCGCGTGAACGTGCCGTCGCGGCGCACGTATATCTCCCATGGCCCACCGTCGCCGGTCTTGGCCAGCACCGCCAGTTGTTTCGCGCCGGGCGAGGCCAGCAGTTTGTATTCGGCAATCGGCGAGTAGTTCTTGCCGAACACGACCGTGTCGTTGCTGGCGCTTTGTCCCAGCGTGTGATGGACCAGCGCGGCGTGGAACGGCTGGACCTCGTGGTCGCCGGTCGGTGGCGGGAAGCGCACATAAATGAAGCCCTTCTCGTCGGCGTCCCAGGCCAGGCCTTGCGGCGAGGTACCGCCGCCGGCCCATGGCAGCGTGTCGCCGAGCAACTTGCCGGTGCTGACGTCGAGCACGTGGATCGTGGTCAGTTCGCTGCCGCCGCGCGCGGTGCCGTAGGCGACGTAGCGACCGCTGGGCGAGGGCCAGTAGCCGGTGATGGCAATGCCCTGTTTCTGGTTGAGATCGACCAGCACATGTGGCTGGCCGTCAGGCCAGGCTTGCGCGACCAGCACGGGTTGCGGTTGCGGCGGGGTCTCGCGCAGATAGAACAGGGTGTCGCCCGCCAGCAACGGGGCCGAACGCGTGGTCGAGGTGATCGCCAGCTGGCGTATGCGTCGGGTCAGGGCGTCGCCACCGGGCATGTCGAGCAGCACGTGGCTGGTGTACGCGTTCTGAGCGGCGATCCACTGCTCGACCTTGGCCGACTGGCCATCTTCCAGCCAGCGATACGGATCGGACACGCGCACGCCGTGAAAGGCGCTGGAGGCGGCGTGTTTCGGCGACGGGGGTGGCTGTGGAGCCGAGCTTGCCGCTGTCGCAAACAGCGGCAGGCCAAGCAGCGCGGCGAGGATGCAGGCGAGGGCGTGGCGCATCGGGTGACTCCGGCGGACAGGGCAACTGGCGCACACCATACCGCCATTGCGCACCCCTGACTTCCGACCTATACGCCGTCGCAACGGCAAACCACGCGCTATGCTTTCGTTTTTGCACGCAAGGGGAGCACCATGCGCCGAATCACGTTTGCCGCGGCCCTGGCCCTGACGGTCATCCCGGCATTTGCCGCGCAGCCGGCGTCCACACAGGTCACGCCGGACAAATTGACGCTCAAGCAGATCATGGCCAATCCGGACTGGATCGGTCACCCGGTCGAGCGCCCGTATTGGAGTGCGGATGGCCAGTCGATCTACTACCGCCTGAAGCGCGACGGCAGCAAGATCCGCGATTTGTATCGCGTCGATCCAGCCACCGGCGCGACCACCAGGCTGAAGGGCGAGGCCCTGGCCAATGCCGACGGTCGGCCGGTATTCGATCCGTCGCATCGACACGCGGCATTCGCGCGCCATGGCGACATTTTCGTGCGTGATCTGAGCACCCATGCCTTGCGCCAGGTCACGCGGACCGCCAAGCGCGAAGGCAACGTGCAATGGAGCGCCGACGGTTCGGCCGTGCAATACCAGCGCGGCAACCAGTGGTACAGCTACAGCCTGGCAGCCGGTTACAGCCATCCGGTGGCCACCCTCAAGACCGCCGACAAACCGCACAGCGACCAGCCCGACGCGCTCGGTCGTCTGCAGCTGCACTTGTTCAAGACGCTGCGCCACATGAAGCACGAGCGCAAACTCAAGCACCAGCACGAGCTGGCGCTGGAAAAGGCCGATGCCACGCGTGCGTCGCGCCCGTTCTGGATGGGTGCGGACGTCAACATCAAGATGACCTCGCTGTCACCCAGCGGTGACTGGATGATCGTGGTCACGCAGCCGGCGCATTATGACAAGGGCAAGCAGCCCATCATCAACCATTACGTCACCTTCTCCGGTTACACCAAGTCCGAGAAGGCGCGCCCGTACGTCGGTCGCAACACGCCGGCGCCGCAGACGGCGTGGTTGTTGAATCTGTCCACGCATGCCAAGCACAAGCTGTCGATCGACGATTTGCCCGGCATTCACAAGGACCCGCTGGCCAAGCTGCGCAAGCAGACCCAAGCCAAGTTGCGCAGCGAGGGCCATGAAGACGAGGCCAAGGCACTGAAGGCCCCGAAGACGCGCAGTGTGTCGGTCACCGGCTTCCTGCGTCATCCGATCGTGTGGAGTGACGATGGTCGCGCCGTGGCCATCGAGTTCCGCGCCAATGACAACAAGGATCGCTGGATCGCATCGGTCGATCTGGCCGCACACAAGCTCGACGTGCAAGACCATCTGCATGATCAGGCCTGGATCAACTGGTTGTTCAACCGCTTCGGCTTTGTGCCGGGCAGCCACACGCTGTGGTATCTGAGCGAAGCGAGCGGTTATTCGCAGCTCTACACCAAGGCGCCGGACGGGCGTGCCGAGCAGCTGACCTCGGGCAAGTTCGAGGTCAGCGACGTGACGCTTTCGCCGGACGGCCAGTGGTTCTACGTCAAGACCAACAAGACCGCGCCGTATTCCTACGACGTGTACCGTCTCCCGGTCGCCGGTGGCGACTTGCAGCAACTGACGCAGTTCGGCTTTGTCGAAGACTTCCGCGTCTCGCCCGACGGCAGCCAGCTCGCCGTGATCCATTCCTCGGCCTACGTGATGCCGCAACTGGCCGTGGTCAACGCCAATGGCAGCGGTGCGCGCGAGCTGACCGACACGCTCAAGCCGGCCTACAAGGCCATGCACTGGATCAAGCCGGAAATCGTCAAGGTGCCGTCCACGCATTTTGACGGCCAGATCTACGCCAAGCTGTACAAGGCCGCGGACTACGACAAGTCCAAGCCGCATCCGGCGGTGGTGTTCGTGCACGGTGCCGGCTACCTGCAGGATGTCGATCTTGGCTGGGGCCACTATTTCCGCGAGCAGATGTTCAACAACCTGCTCGCCCACGAGGGCTACATCGTCATCGATCTGGACTACCGCGCATCGCAAGGCTACGGCCGCGACTGGCGCACGTCGATCTACCGCAACATGGGTCATCCGGAACTCGAAGACCTGCTCGACGGCAAGGCCTGGTTGGTCAAGCATTACAACGTCGATCCCAACCGCGTCGGCATTTACGGCGGCAGCTACGGCGGCTTCATGACCGAGATGGCGCTGCTGCGTGCGCCGGGCGAGTTTGCTGCCGGCGCCGCTTTGCGTCCGCCGTCGGACTGGACCAGCTACAACAGCCTGTACACCTCCGACATCCTCAACACCCCGCAGCTCGACCCCGAGGCCTACCGGATTTCCTCGCCAATCGAGTACGCGGCCAACCTGCAGGACCCGCTCCTGATCAGCCACGGCCTGATCGACAACAACGTCATGGCCAGCGACTCGATCCGCCTGTACCAGCGCTTCATCGAGCTGGGCAAAAAGAACTTCTGGCTGACCCTGTACCCGATGGAGCGCCACGGCTTCGTGCACCCGGACGCGTGGTACGACGAGTACCGCCGTATTCACGAATTGATGACGCGTTTCGTCAAGAACCGCTACAGCACCGGTGTGCCGGTGGCGGACAAACACTGATCATCCGTCACGGATAGGGGTAATCAAGGCCGCGTTGCCCGATTGTCCCTTTCCATCAAGATGACGTGGCTGGCATGCGGAGTGGCAATGAAGACGGTCGTCGTTGAACTGGTGTCGCCATGAGCTTCATGACGGAGTGTCCGCTGGAGATGACGCTGTCGGGGGAGCGCCGTTCGTCGGTGGCCCGGCGCATGCTGGCGCGGGCGCGTCGTGAATGGCAGCAGCAGCGGTTTGACGCGGCCGAGAGATCGTTGACCAGTGTGCTGGCGTTGGCACCGGATGATCCGGTGGCCACGCGCATGCTGGGTGTGACCGTGCAGTGTCGCGGTCATCACGGCAAGGCGGTGGCGTGTTTTCGCGACGTGCTGGATGCATGGCCGGAGGATGCCGGCCTGCGTGCGGGATTGGGCATTGCCTTGTACGAACACGGTGAAGTGGACGGCGCACTGGAACAGTTTCGGCGCGCCTGCGAGCTCGCGCCCGAAGTGGCCATGTCGTGGTTCAATCTGGGTCGCGTGCTGTCCATGCAATCGCGTTTTGCCGAGTCGGTCGACGCCTTGCGGCGGGCCCTGACCCTGGCACCCGCGCACGTCGCCGCACGGTTGCTGTTGGCCAAGGCACAGGCCGCATTGGGACAGGTGGACGCGGCGGTCGCAGGGTTCCGCGAAGTGTTGCGGCATGAGCCCGGCAATGCCGAAGCATGGCTCGGTCTGGGCAGCCTCAATACCGATTGTTTCGATGCCGCGGACGTCACCCGGTTGCAACAGGCGTTGCAACGCTGCCACAAGGGGGCGCACGAGTACGAGTTGCTGGGTTTCACGTTGGCCAAGGCGCTGGAAGGTCAGGGCGACTACGCGCGCGCATTCGAGATGTTCCAGCGTGCCAATGCATCGCGGCGCCGGCGCCGACCGGCATGGGACGCGGTGGCCGAGCGTGCGCGGGTGCAAGCCATTGGCGACGCTTTTGCGCAATCGATGCCGAAGCCAGTCGATGATCGATTGGGCCACGAGGTGATTTTCATTGTCAGCATGCCGCGTTCGGGATCGACCCTGGTCGAGCAGATCCTGGCCGCGCACCCGCAGGTTCAGGGAGCCAACGAGATCAGGGATTTGTCGGCTCTGATCGCGACCGAGTCCGAGCGCCGCCAGTCCCCGTTTCCGGCGTGGGTCGCCGATGCCGACGCCGCGGACTGGCAGCGGCTCGGACGCGAGTACGTGACGCGGACCGAAGCATGGCGTCGCGAGCGGCCGCGTTCCACCGACAAGAGCCTGCTCAACTGGCCGCTGGTCGGTGCCGCGCTGGCCATGCTGCCGGCCGCACGCGTGATCGTCGTGCGCCGCGATCCGGTCGAGACCTGTCTGGGCTGTTACCGGCAGCTGTTCAGCGAGGAGCGTGGCTTTGCCTGCGACCTGGACGACACGGCCGACTATTGCGTCGACTTCGTGCGTTTGACGCGCTTCTGGCTGGAGCGCTATCCGGACCGCGTCATGGACCTGTCGTACGAGGCATTGGTCCATGCACCAGAGTCGGTCACGCGACGCCTGCTCCAATTTTGCGACTTGCCGTTCGACCCGGCTTGCCTGGAATCCCACAAGTCCTCGCGCACCGTGATCGACGGCCCCAGCGCCGCCCAGGTGCGCCAGCCGTTGCACGCTGGCACCGCACGTGCGGTGCGCTACGGCGACAAACTCGATTCGCTGCGACAACGCTTGCGTGAGGGTGGCGTGCTGGCATCATAGATAATCGCGCTGCACGGCGACCGTGGGACGAGGCGGGGTATCCCGTGCTCACGGGGCATGCGCTGTGCAGCGGTTCAATCGCCGCGCCAGTATGCGCAATGCTTCTTGCATGACAGCCTGCGGCAGTGTGATGGACAACGCGTGCATGCAATTGCGCAGACGGTCCGGATCACTGCGCAGGACTTTCACTGCACGCTGGGCATCGCGTCCAATCACCTCGCCGTAGGCATGTGTTGCCTTGTCCAGGGCCGGCCCGAGAAAACGCGGAGCCAAGTCAAGCATGGCCAGGTCGAGCACGTCGCGTGAAAACACGCTGGTATCCAGCCAGCGGTCGGCATTGGCAAGCAGCTTGCTCGCCGCCATGTCGATGGACGACAGCGTCGATATCCTGCCGACCCGGTCGCGCTGCCCGGGTTCATCGAACCGGATGCGTCCCTCGTGCACGATCTCGCATTTGACCGGTACGTCATCAAGCATCACGAACATGCGAATACCGTACTGGTCGGCTCTCACCTCGCGCTCCAGCGTCATTGGCGGCTGTCCATCCCGCGTCACCGCGGCCAACGTGCGCGCACCGAGCAGGCGATGACGCAAATCACGGTAGCCGGCCAAGTCCGAAATCATGAAGTCAATGTCGACCGATTCCCGATACTCGCCGTGGCGCAGCGCGATGGCCGTACCGCCGCCAAACCAGCAATGGTCCGCGCGCAACAAGGCGTCGTCGAGGCTGTCGAGCACGCGTGCGATGCGCCGATGATGCGGGCGTTCAAACGCCGACATGCAGCTCACCGAAGGTTTTTCCCAGTGCCCGGATCAGGGCGCGCTCATGAGGCGAAAGATCGTCGTCGTGCAGGTGTCGTCCGTTGCGTTCGTACAGCTGCCAGGCCTCGCGCGGCGCGAGTGCGTGTCGCCCGGCGCGAATCGACCAGGCCAAACGGGCCAGACCGGGAAATTCATCCAGTGCGATCGTCAACGGCAACCAGTTCTCCAGCGAAGGCGCCACTTCCGCCGAGGGGCCATGCTCGTGCGCATCGGGGGGCAACAACGCCACGTCAAGATCCAGCGTTGCCGCAGCCGCCAGCAAATACCTCCACGCCACACCAGGTTCGCCTTTTTCAAGCCGGTGCCATGTCACGCGCGACATCTGCGCAGCCTCTGCGGCTGCGGTCATGCTGACACCTAGCAGCTTGCGTCGCGCCCGCAAGGCGTTGCCCAATGTCTCGGCTGCTTCGTTGGCATCTCGGAAAGTCATCGGTCAATGTCAATGTAACAAAAAACGTATCAAATAGTATACATATAGGTACAAATGCATACGATAAGAAACATTAAAGCATGATGAAATGCGATGAAAGCCGGCGTAGCGTGCACTTTGTGCACGACATGGGTGTCGGGTAGGCCAGAAATTCCCTTCGTGCGCCATGCGCACGCTACAGGGTGTCTGCAGATGCTGTCGTTCAGGTGTCGGCCAGGGAGGGGTCGTCGAGTAGCTCGATCCAGTGGTGGACGGGCTCGCTACGCCCCGATGAATACTGCAGCGTCAAGTTTGACGCCTAAAGCGTTTTCGCCGACGGCTATTGCTCCAGCCGGCGACAAGCCGCTGCTCAAACAAAGATGTGTCATTGCAGCCTGCCTTGCAGGCACGCACTCGCGTCCCGCGCGTGCAGGACGAGCACGTCGACCACATGTCGTTACGAAGCAAGAGGACGCCGCGAGACCGACCGAACAAATCCGTATTGGCATGTGTAGTGGTCAGTGAGCGCGGGATAAAGCGCAGCAGCCACTCGTCACGCAAGATCATTCTTGCTAAATCTAGGCGCGGAAAGGAGAGTCATGATGACATCAGCACACCGTTCGCAAAGCCACCGTACCAGCGTGTGGTGCGCTTCCGTATGCGCGTTCTCTTGTCCGCAACCGATCTCATTCGCGGCATTTGGCAGCCACTCATTGCCGAAAGCTCGCATCTTGTTGCCATCCAGGAGAGGGCTTGCATGAACACAACGAACGAATCATCACGTGGCACCGTCATCAAGATTCCGCAAGGCGATCAGCCCGGCTTGATCATGGCCAATGGCCAGCAAGTCCCGTTCACGTTGGAGGGTCTGTGGCAATCATCCACGGCCCCTGCACCCAATCAGACTGTCGAATTTGAACGTGATGGAACGGGGCAAATTACCCGCATCACCGTCGTCGATCGACAGACCCTGACACGCGAAAAACTGGGCGATTTCGCCGGCATGTCCGGCGAGCAAGGGCAGCAAGCGGCTACCGTTGCCAAGGGATTGTATGGACGACTTGTGGCCCGCATGGGCTACCCGATGTTCATTGGCTGCATCCTGCTCTGGATTGCCTGGTTCTTTCTGCCCGCATTGGTAGTCCATGCCGGGCTGGGTTCGGCGTCCTTCAGCTTTTCACGCATCACCGGTTACTCGATGAATGGCGTCAACCCAGGTAGCTCACTCGGTTTCTGGAGCTTTCTTGGCCTGCTTTGCATCATCGCGCCGTGGGTGGTGCCGTGGTTGCAAAAATCCTGGGCCAGGTTTCTGGCCCTTGCCCCCATCGTTTTCGTCATCCTCACCTGGATTCGTCTCAGCTGGAGCATCCATCACGCCACCAGCAAGCTGGGTGACGCCATGGGATCCAGATTTGCCCAAATGATGGCCGACAAAATCAGCAACATGGTCTCCTATGGCTTCGGCATGTGGGTTGTAGTGTTGATCAGTGTGTTCATCGCGGCATGGGGCTTCGTGCACTATCGCAAGAAAGCGGCGCCAGCGGTCATGATGGATTAGATGTTCGTACACACGTTGAAGCGATAATCCACATGGATGCGAAGATCAATGTCGTTGCGAAACACCAGATGCAACTGTGGCATCACATGATCTGGGTGCCGGTCTTTAGCGTCCTGTCGCGTCAAGTATCGTCGTTCCGAGCGGAGTGCGCATTGAGTGGAGCATCCTTCGAGGGGTGCGTGGGCTGCTTGCACCCCGGCGGCAGCGCAACGGATTGCGCCAGCTCGTTCGGATCGGAAAGAAATCCGTTGAGTGCATTTCGCGATGGGAGTGCAATGCGGTAGCGCCCCTGCACGTCGGGTCCGGCATGGATGCTGGCGTCGTAGCGCCCCAACCAGCGAGCGATTTGCTGCTCGGTGACGCCCATGCGAAAACGCACGCTGACGGTCAGGCAATTGTCGCCAGCGCCGCGATAGATGGGGTGTGCGGGTGGGACGGGCGCGTGTACAAAGGCTACCAGCGCGATGGCCTGGACAATAATCAGGGCCGCCAGCGCACCCTCCAGCACCAGCGCATGTCCGCGAAACCAGTCGGTCAAGTGCTGCCGGATCGAAGGCCTGGCGGTTTCCTTCTGCTTCCGCTGTGCGCTGGTCATCTGTTGTTGCAGCTGAGCAAACAGCGGGACTTCGTGAGCGTCAAAGTTTTCCAGAAGGAAATGGGCCTTGATGTCTTCAAGCCAGACCAGCTCCTCGCGCAGTGCCGGATCGTTGCGAAGTCGTTCGATCAGCGCATGTTCTTCGGCAGCGTCAAGTTCGCCGCGCACATAGGCCAGCAGGATGTCGTCACGCGTGTCTCGGGTATGGTTCACGCCGGGCCTCCATTGGGGATCTTGCGTTGCACGCAATCAATGACCTTTTTGTGCGCATCATGTACCCGCCGCCGCACCGTTGAGGCGGACGCGACGTCAAGCTCGGCCTGGATGTCGTGGTCATTGGAGCCCGTCAAGGCCAGCTCGTAGGTCTTGCGCGCCATATCAGTCAGTCGGTTGATGCAGTCGCTGAGCAGGGCCGCGCGCTGCTGATCTGCTGCGGTAAGACTGTCGCCGGTCAGCAACGACTTGACATGCAACTGGTCGCTGTCGGGCCGCCACGGTGAGTGAGGTGGTGATGTTTGGCGTTTGCCATCGGTTGGTGTTTGCCCCGAACCATCATCAACGCGTTCACCGAAACGGTAATCGTGAATGGCGTGTTTACGTTCGGCGCTCAGTATCCGGTTGATGGCTGCCTTCACGAGATAGCCTGCGAGTTTGTCATCGAAGACGTCAGGGTCACAGTCGTGACAGTGGAAGTGGCCCTTGTGCAGCACAAGGCTGTCCACAATGACGTCATGACAGGCTTGGCTGATCATGTCGCCAGTGGCCTTGGCAGATGTTCGCGGCGCGGTCTTGCGCACACCGACCTGGACGCGTCGATACAGTGTTGCCATGCGCGTCCGGTCGTGCCGCAGCATGTCCATGGTCTGGCTTATACTCGGTCGCATGTGGGTGCCAATCTCCGTGCAATACATGCGGCGTTGATGCCGCCAATATACCTGAGCGAATCCAACCAAAGCCTAGCAGAATCATGTTGCCTTGCCGCTGCCACTTGTCCTCGATTGCCAGCCTTCTGTGCCTGTGTTGCTTGCTGTGGAGTACACAGGTGATGGCGTCGGGAAAGTATGCGTTGGTGCTGGGTAATGCGCATTATCGCGGTGCGGATCGGTTGACGACGCCCGACAATGACGCGCGGCTGATTGCCGGGCGCTTCAAGGCGCTTGGTTTCGAGGTGACGATGCATGTCGATCGCAATCGGCGTGAATTTCTGGCCGACATGCAGGACTTTGTCCGCAAGGCGCAAGGTGCCGACATCGTGGCGTTTTATTACGCCGGGCATGGATTCGAGGTCGGCAAGGACAACTTTTTGTTGCCATTGGGCATGTCGCGGCCATTGGCTCAGTTGAGTCGTTCTAACTTGCGTCGCGAAGGCATCGCGTTGCGCAATGTGCGTGGTGCCTTGGCCCGCACGGGTGCGAAGGCGCGCTTGTTGTTCATTGATGCCTGTCGGACTGCGCCCAACCGTGGTGCCCGCGCGCGCGGCATGCGCAAGGCGGTGGCGGGCAATGGCGTGTTGTTGGCCTGGTCGACGGCACCCGGGAGCGCAGCCGTCGACTCCATGCGTCAACTGGGTCGCGATGTCGACAACAGCCCATTCGCCTGGTATTTGGCACACGATCTTGCCGACGGTCATGCGGGCATCGTCCAAGTGCTGCGCCGCGTGCAGCAGCAGGTGGCCACCGTCACCGGCAACAGCCAGCGACCGTGGTTCACCAGTGGGCTGGTTGGCACGGTCAAGTTGGCCGGCCCGACCGCGGCGAGCGCGGGTGCGCCGTTACGCAATCGTGTCGCCACAAATACGATGACGCGCGGTGTTGGCCCTCATGGCAACGTGGCGGCGCGACGTTTGTGGGATCGCGAGGCGCAGGTCATTGTCCGGGCTTTGCGTACGCTCGACGCCCCGGGTGTCCGATTGTTGAAGCGTCGTGAACAGGCCGGGGACTCGCGGGCAGCGACGATTCTTGGTGATGCGTACGCGACTGGCGTCGTGGTCAAGGCCAGCCGGAAGCCAGCTTTACGCTACTATCGCCAGGCTGCCGCTGCCGGATATGTCCCCGCCAAGACCCGCCTCGGCGAGGTGTACTTCGAAGGTCGCATGGTCCCGCGCGATCTGAGTCGGTCCGAACGCTGGCTGGCGCAAGCCGCCTCAGCGGGTGCGACGCGAGCGGTGCTGGACTTGGCCCAGGTGCGCAACGTGCGTGGTGAAGCGAACGCGAAACGGACCAATATGCGTGCGCTCAAACAGATGGGCACCGCCTTGCGCGACGCCCTGAAGCGTCAATGGGATGCTGTCGAGCAGCAACCCGGGCCGGGTCAGGGAAGCACGACGCCGACAGATTGAACCGAACAAATAGCTCCCGTGCGGTGAAGAGATAGGCAAGACCACCCAAAACATCGTGGTCTGCCAACTCACCACAAGGGATACTTGCCATGTTCACGTTTCGTCGTTGCGCCCTCGCGCTCGCATTGAGTGCCATGTCCGTGCCTGCACTGGCGGGCTCGTTGCCCGACATCAGCAAACTCGACAAGGGCCAAACCACTTACCAACAGGTCGTCGATGCCTACGGGCGACCGGCCAGTGCACGCAAATTCGCCGACGGTCATATCGTCGCGTTCTACATCTACAACGCGCCCGACCCCAGGCAAACCGACCACGGTGGGTTCTTCCACTCGTTGGTGAACCGCGTCAAGTCGACAGTCAAGGCCGGCGCTCGTGGCGTAATCCAGAGCCATACAGATGGCCTGGGTGCGGCCGCACGTATCGTCGACCCGATTGCAGACAACGTGACCGACAGCGTCGTCGACAAACTGGACGGTGAGGTGGCCAATCAGGCGGAAGCGGCGCCCGAACCCCAAATGGGCATTCGCTGCGTGCTCAAGTTCGATACTCATCGCGTGTTCGATGGCGGTTACTGCGCCTCGCAGCGTTGAGCCGCGCCGATGCCGGCATCGTGTGCGAGGCTCGACAGCGTTTGCCGTTGACGTGAACGGCCAACGGTACGAGCCGCTGATGGGTGCAACAAATGATTGCGTCAGATCCAAGAGCCGAGCTCCTTGCTCGACAGCGCCATTTGTGATTGACTAAATGACGAACAGGGGTCGTGATGAAGATACAAGAACCACGGATTATCGCGTGCGCGCATGCTTGGCCATGCGGGCTTTGGCGTGCATGGCCTCCCCGAATCCCGACTTTTCAACGACTGCGATCATCGCCGCCGGTGAGTATGTCATGTCTCGGCGTGGCATGGCAGGCGGGTGCATATATGTGTTCAAACGCTCATTGAATTCGTATTACACAAGGACAAAAGTCATGACAAGTGAAACAAGTGTCGAAAATTCCGTAGAAAACGAACTCCAGCAACGTGAAGTCAAGCGGCAAGCTGCCGCCATTGAAACCGCTGGCATGGTCAAAACCGGGTGGATAGTGCTTGTCGTAGGCTGGTGTGCTCCCATTATTCCTCTGCTTGGTTTTTTCTTGCTTGGCATAGCTGGATTTGTGGGGTTTGTGATATCTCTCATCACAATTGCGAAGGGAAATGTTGGTTCCGGCGTGTTTCTTTTGGCCGGTGCCTGGATTGGTTCTGGGCTGGCCGCGGCTATTTGGGCTGGAATATATATGATTATTTCTTCACTTTAATCGTATGAAAATACGGGTATTGCGCTCCAGTTTCGATACTGCCAATGTCAGTTAGAAATGCGCAGTTGAGCGATACCCGGTAGCCATCACAATATCTGGAGACAAATCAATGAAAACACACGCTGCCATTGTTTTCACGGCTTTGATGGCTGTCGCGTTGTCCTCGATGTGGGTCCCGGGTGCTGCTTATGCTGGAGAAGCTCATGTTTGCCACAGCAAAGTTCAAAAGGCCCAAATTCAACCCACGCCGTCGAATCCGCGGCCACAGATGCCGGTGCTGACCGACAAGACCGCATTCACATGTCCGGGGATTGGCGTCCGGACCATTCCCCAGCTCGCCGAAACTGGCTGGTCCATCGTGCAGGTTCAAGGGCAGAACGAAGGATTCGTCGGCCCGGTAGCCAAGCTGTCGTTTACGCTCGTCATTCAAAAGGGAAGCTGAGAGGCGCGCCGCGATCGTGGGATGGCGTGTGTGCCGCAACAACGTAAATAAGGTACGGAGCAATGCAGTTTCGCAAAACCATCGGTATAAAACGAGCCGTTCCATTTGTAGCGGCGGCATGTGTCGCATTGTCAGGTTGTGCGGCGCTCAACCAGATTGGACAACAAACCATTGGCGCGGACGCAACGGCCCAACTGGGGCGTAGCCTTTCGGATATCACATACAGGGGTCAGGTATGGAATATGCCATATGTGATTTCACGGAACCCGGTAGGCACTTATCACATTCGCAAGCTGTCGGGAACGCGGTCCAGTAGCTTGGGTCGGCTGATCTCGCTACGCAAGGTTTACTCGACACAGACCAAGACGTTCGGCGTGGATGTATTCGCAGCACCCACCCGAACCTGTCCGCATCACTACCTTCTGGTCATCGGACGCGGCAACGACCACGGTCAGTTCAAGTCTTTGGGATGCATGGTTGCATTGAGCTTTCAGGATGGCGTGGATGGTCGCGTATACGCTACGCAAGAGGGATTATCGTCTACCGTGCCGTTGGCGTACGTCATTGGTGCGCGGCGGCTCCACGGCCCCAAGCCCATCACGCAGCTTGCGGGTTACCCGCAACGCGGGTCAAACAGCCCAGTGACGCGAAGCACAGCCGCCCAACCGGCACGCGTGTCGCGCGATCCGGTTGCCAACGTCGACGACCTCGGTCCGGTGCCAGTGCCCGAGGCGGTACCCGCGCGGCGTAATCAGACCAGTGCCACGGGTACGAGCACGGCCACTCCGGTGACCGTGGATCTCGGCGGATCTACTCATTGAGTGCAGGTGCGGCAAGAGTCATGCGCGCATGTTGAGCGACGGAAAATCAAGTGAATGACAGGGAATCGACATACCTCACCCACAAACGGATCAGCGCAGTAGTCATTCTTCTGCTGACGCTGATCTACCTGTGTCTGGAGCTCCCGTTCTCTGCCGACCTGCTGGACGCCGTGGGCGGTGTGGCCACGCTGCCGCAATTGCAACGTCTAGAAGTCAGTGGCCGACTGATTTCGGGCCTGGCGGTTGCGCTTCTTGTTTGGCAGTTTATGGTCATGCCATGGGCGCATCGCAGGGGTTGGACGACAGCGAGGACCGTGGCGGCATGCGTCGTGGTCACATTCCCCGTGATGTTTGGCGTTTACTGTGCGGAAGGCATGTTGGTCGATCATCTGGCCGAGCAGGGAGGGAGCCGGGCACGTCAAACGGCATTTGCCACGGTCTTGTTCACGCAAGGCATCAAACAACACCGGATCGCCATCCGTGATTTGTCGCTGACGGATGATGTGCGTGAGCGACCTGATGCCAAGGCCTTCATGGCCCTGTTGCCTCTGATGACCTCGGAAATGAGTGATATCCGGGAGCGGCTCATGCCCGTGGCGGAGGCTATCGTGCGGAACAGGCTTGTTGCCGACAGTGGAGGTGCGAACCAGTTCTTCAAGAAGACCTATGCCGCGGCGTTGCAGCCTGTCAAAACCAAGTACCGGCAGTATCGAGCCGGCATGCAGGCCTATAACCGAGGTTACGACAAGTACAAGAAAGGCGTGGCGCGGTACCGTGCAGCCATCGCTTCAGCAAGCGCGCGCGGCGACAAGGAATACTGGAAATACCGCAAGTACCTTGAGCGCAAAACCCATTCCAAGGGCCCCATTTCCGCATGGCAGTGTCCCTTGATTCGGCGCCGCGTTGCACGCAAGTACGATATCAATCTGCCAAGTGACTGGAATTGCTGGGCGCGTGCCCCGTTTTCAAAAGCCGTCGCCGTACGTATTCGTGAACACGCTGACAAAAAGCTCGCCGCCGCACACCGCAAACTCAAGTCTGGCAGGCCGGCACACATCATCACGACATTTGACGCGTTCGTGCGCCAGCCGGCTGTTCAAAATAAAATGCTGGCTGGCTGGCGAAACAGCTTGCAGTTTGACGTACCGCGTAGCGTGGCCACGGCAAACCAGACAGTGACGTCATGGAGCAAGCATGTGTACCAACCATGGATTGATGCGCGTGCGCAGGCTATTGTCGCTCACCTTGTGGGTCACGTAAGCGATTTTGATCCGGGAGGTGCGTACTACGAACGCGGCAAAGCCGCGCGCAAACTGTTGTTGATTCCAGCCATGGCGCTGCTTTTTTCATTGCTGGGCGCGTTGACACACATCGTCAAGATCATTGTGGAAGCGAGCGTCGTCATATATCCACGCAGCGTCATGAACGTGCGCGCATTGTTCGATGGCGATCGGCGCGCGGTGGTTCCCAGGAAGTCGGCGTTGTTTTTGCGTCCCGGACTCTTTGTCGTCGGCATGATGTTGGTTGCCTGCCCGTTCTGGATATCCACACCGATCACACGATCGCCGGTGTTCAGGAGTATCGAGCAGGTCATGCACTCGGGCGACGGCAATGCAGACAAACAAGGAGCGGCTGTCGCCATTTTTTCCCGATGGACCATTCAGGCCGAGGCAATTGTGTATCCGGCAAACGCGCGCTTGCGCGATGCCATGGCCAGTGTGCATGACTTTGAGCGGGGCTGGTTGGTACAAACCATAGCGGATCACAGCAAGCCATTGTCTTCACCGTTCGGCACTCCACGATAAACGACGCCTTGCGATAGAGAGCGGGAAGTGAATGCAATTGGATTGGTAGCTAGCTAAAAAATAAAGTAAATACATCGACGTGCAGCGATGGCGGCAAGGCGATGCGATTATGGAGGGTTTGACAAGTGGTCGCTATATCCGAAGTCAATGAAGGGAAGGAGGGCGAGATTGTGCCGCCGCCAGAATCCGACGAGTGGTCACTTTTCATGGTCGGCGACCTTCTTGCCGTGCTTGATGACAATCATGTTCGATCGGACGAATGCCAGATTGGTTCGTTGCGGCATGCCTCGTATGATTTCGACATCAGTGTTGCGTGGGAATTTGCATTCGAGAGTGAATCGTCCAAGCGCTACGGGCGCGCTCCGAGGTCATGCAAGCACACGTTCCATGACGAAGCGGATCTTGATCACTATATAAACGAGATAAGAAGGGACGCGTTCCGCAATCGGGATATTGGTCGGTTTTTCATGCGGGAGCTCGATAAGCGTGGCGCTTCCGGAATAGGACAAGGTGGCTCACAAAGGGTAAAAAGCTATGACGAGTGTGCTCTGGAGCAGCGTTGTAGCTATTGTCACGGTTCGGGGCAACATTCGTGTTCGAACACCGGCTGCACAAATGGACGTCGCCGGTGCATTGTTTGCAATGGTAGTGGTCATCGCAGCGTATGGAGAAGTCGGACCGATTACGTTGCTGGCGTGACAGTCCATCAAAGCGGCTATGAAACACGCGATTGCATAAGTTGTTTTGGCCGCGGATCTGTGCAATGTATGGTATGTCACGGAACCGGAGCTGAGCGGTGTTCGCATTGCCGTCAAAAGGGGTATGTTACCAAGATCGTTAGTTCGCAGGTGATGGCGCGATCGCATGCCGGCATACGAGTACAAGTTGGCCCGGCGAGTGACAAAATCGAGACGTTCCTGAAAACGGAACACCCGAACGACATTGCCAAAGCTATTCCGTCACTCGTGCTTGAAGATCTGACATGCGATGACGGGGGGCGTGTCACTGCACGTTATCGTGGCAAGGCCAGCCTGGCACAGCAGGACGTGACGCTGCATGATTGGCAATGGACCCTTTCGTCCATGGGAACGGATGCGTACGTATTTTCCAAGCCCTCCGTGTTCGACGACTTGCTCGCCTCGGAGTTGGCGGCGATACGTCGTCGACGCGACAAGAAAGGCGATTTTCGTGTGACGAGGGGTATGGCCTTGCGTATTTTTCGAGAGTATCGAAACATTCCCGCACTCAAGCGCGCCATGCATGACCTTGCCTTTGCGAAAACAGATGGAGAGGCGTTTCATCAAGACCGAGTCAAGCGGGCGGCTCAAGGCTATATTTCCGACGCCGCAACCGCGGATCTGACTGATGCCATCGTCGCAATTTTGCCCAAGCTGTCCGCACACCGTTCAATGGCAGTCTGGCTTCTTATCATGGGTGTGCTGGGTATTGTGGCGTTCCGGTTCGCAGCGGCAATGGTTCCTGTCAGTGCTGCCTGGGACACCATATCGCCCGGCGATGCGGGTGCGCTGGTTGCGCAGGGAGTTGTGCTGGCAATGGGCTCGTGCATTGCCGTCTTGCTTGCGACGCCGCTCGCTTTGCTGTTGAGCAGGATCATCAGCAAGGCTCAAAGTTTGCGCCTGCCCAAGCACTATCGGGAGAAAAAGCGGCGCAGCTGGAAGCCTGCTGGACGATTCGTGTTGGTCATGCCGCTGGTGGTGGCGCTTGGCATTTCTTACAGCCTGTCGGCGGGTCGATTCCACCTTCCGCCGATTCAGTCAGCCTTGTACGAGGCGCTTCCTGAATTGATGGCTTTCAATACGGGTCCAGCGACACCCGAACGGGATTTCGTGGACGACTCCATTGATCGTTCCACGGTATATCGTCGGATCCAGACTTACCTCAATGGACATGGCTATGCGGTGGGCGCGGTGGACGGCATTGCCGGCAAGCGGACGCGGGCACAGCTTCGTGCCTATCTGCACGATCATGGCCTCAGCGAGAGCCTGTCCCCGGATCAAATCGCAAGATACATGCAAGAGAACCCATGATTCACTTATGAACCCCGAATTGGCAAAATCCATCCACGAGAGGCATTCGCGCATTTTTCGCGATCCCGACGACTCGCCAGCCGATCCACCGAGATACTGCAGTCTGTATTGCGGCGACGGCTGGTACACGCTCATTGACGTTTTGTGTGAGGAGTTGCAGCGCCTGACCGATCGCCAAGGCGCGCCGCAGGCAGTGTTGACGGACGTCAAGGAAAAGTATGGTTCGCTGAGCTTCCATGTCCGCAACACATCGAATGAACAAGACGCGATGATTGACCTTGTCGAAACATTGTCCATGCGCATCTGTGAGGTGTGCGGGGCACCCGGCGTCATGGATGAGCGGCCCGGAGTGTGGGTGACCGTGCGTTGTGATGCACACCGCAAAAATGCTCAGCAAAGCTGACCGTGCACGATGGCACGGTGCGGAACGTCTCTTGGAGTGGAATAGTCCTTACGTGTCGGCCAAGGAAGGGTCGTCGAGCAGCTCGATCCAGTGGTGGACCGGTGCTTCGGCTTCGCTGCCCAGGTGCATCTGGCAGCCGATGTTGGCGGTGACGATGACGGCCGGGTGGCCGGCTTGCAGGGCGTCGAGTTTGTTGTGCAGCAATGGCGCGGACAGCTTCTTTTGCAGCAATGAATAGGTTCCGGCCGAGCCGCAGCACAGGTGTTTGTCGCGCACCGGGGTGAGTTCGAAGCCGGCATCGGTCAGTACACGTTCGGCGAAACCGACGACCTTCTGGCCGTGCTGCAGGGTGCATGGCGGGTGCCAGGCGATGCGGCGGTCGTGGCCGATGCCGGCCAATGATTGTCGGTCTTCGCGTGCCAGCACTTCACTCAAATCCAGCGTGAGCTCGGATACGCGTGCGGCCTTGTCAGCGTAGTCCGAATCGTTGCGCAGCAGGTGGCCGTACTCGCGCACGGTGACGCCACAGCCGCTGGCGGTCATGACCAGTGCTTCGGCGCCGGCTTCGATATGTGGCCACCAGGCGTCGATGTTGCGGCGCATGTAGCCGAAGGCTTCTTCGTCGGCGCTGAGGTGGTGGCTGATGGCGCCGCAGCAGCCGGCGCCGTGCGGTTGCACCAGTTCGATGCCAAGGCGGGCCAGCACGCGCGCGGTGGCGGCGTTGGTGGCCGGGGTGGCGACCGATTGCACGCAGCCGTCCAGCGCCAGCATCTTGCGTGGCAGGCCGGTGCTGTCTGGCCACGTGGTTGCCGCGCTGCGCGGTGGTGTTTTGCACATGCCGCCGGACCAGCTGGCGGGGGCCAGGCGGCCCAAGCGGTACAGCAGGCCGAAACGTTTCGGGTGCGGGACGATGGCGCGCAAGACACGCCGCATCGCGCGTTCGCGCCAGGGACGTTCGACGGCTTCATCGACGGCAGCGCGACCGATGTCGACCAGGCGTCCGTATTGCACGCCGGACGGGCAGGTGGTTTCGCAGGCGCGGCAGGTCAGGCAGCGGTCCAGGTGTTGCTGGGTCTTGCGTGTCGGTCCCTCGCCTTCGAGCACCATTTTCATCAGGTAGATGCGCCCGCGCGGGCCGTCCAGTTCGTCGCCGAGCAGCTGGTAGGTCGGACAGGTGGCCGTGCAAAAGCCGCAGTGCACGCAGGCGCGCAGGATGGCTTCGGCTTCCTGGCCGGAGTCGGTGTCCTTGAACTTGTCGGCGAGCGTGGTCTGCATGGGAATGTCGGGTAATGCGTGTGGGTCGGATCAGAAGCCGGCGTACATGCGCCCGCGGTTGAGGATGTGCTCGGGGTCCATCGCCGTCTTGATGCGTTGGTGCAACTGGAGCAGTGGCGCGGGCAACGGGTGGTACGGGTCGATGCGGCGTTCGCTGCCGCGGAACAGCATCGCATGGCCGCCGCATTCGGCCGCCGCGGAGCGGATCTCGTCGGCTGCCGCGTCGGTCTTCAGCCAGCGCAACGCGCCGCCCCATTCGATCAATGTGTCGCCGGACAGGTTGATACGCGGGGCGGGCGCGACCGAGACGCGCCACAGCGGGTCGGCGTCGGCAAAGAACGGGTGTTGCTGTTCGCGCACGTCGCGCCAGAACGCATCGGCCTCGTCGAGTGCGTCGCCACCGATGATCGAGCGCGCCTTGGCCAGGGCGCTGCGGGTGCCGGACAGGCGTACGTACAACCGGTCATCGGCGATGCACGAGGCGGAAATCGGCAGTGGTTGGGCGGCCCAGCGACACAGTTTTTCGATGCCGGCATCGGCGTTCGATGCCTGCGCCAAGGTGACGGTTTCGCGTGTGCGCGGCAGCACCTTCAGGCTGACATCGAGAATGACGCCGAGCGTGCCCATGGCGCCGGTGACCAGGCGCGAGACATCGTAGCCGGCGACGTTCTTCATTACCTCGCCGCCAAAGCGCAGGATCTCGCCTCGACCGTTGACCAGATGCACGCCGAGCACGAAGTCGCGCGCGGGGCCGGCATACGCGCGGCGTGGGCCGGACAGGTTGGCCGCGATGGTGCCGCCGAGTGTGGCCGCGGCACCAAAATGCGGTGGCTCGAACGCGAACATCTGGTGATGCTCGGCGAGCAGCGTTTCCAGGTCCGCCAGCGGTGTGCCCGCGCGTGCGGTGATGACCAGTTCTTCAGGGTGGTAGTCGACGACACCGCGATGAGCGCCGACGGCCAACGGTTCGCCTTCGGGCTCGCGGCCGAGGAAATGCTTGCTGTCGCCACCGGTTATGGCCAGCGGCGTATGCCGGTCTGCGGCATCGCGTACGCGTGCGGCAATCTCGTCGCTCAAATCGGCTGAAGTACTCAAAATCGTTCCAGTTCCGGAAACGGCAGATCACCGCCATGCACATGCAGGCCGCCATACTCGGCGCAGCGTTTGAGCTGCGGCACGGCCTTGCCGGGATTGAGCAGGCGCTGGGGGTCGAACGCTTCCTTGATGGCGTGGAATTGCGTCAGCTCGGCGGCGGCAAACTGGTCGCACATCTGGTTGATCTTTTCCACGCCGACGCCGTGCTCGCCGGTGATGGTGCCGCCGACCTCGACGCACAAGCGGAGGATGTCGCCACCGAGCGCCTCGGCGCGTTCCAGCTCGCCCGGCGAGCCGGCGTCGTACAGGATCATCGGATGCAGGTTGCCGTCGCCGGCATGGAACACGTTG
>DASSKC010000092.1:0-58794 GCA_035690885.1 Oleiagrimonas sp.
CACGGTCATCGACGGACCATTCGCCGAGAGCAAGGAGTTGGTCTGCGGCTTCTGGTTGTGGCAAGTGCGCTCGATGGACGAGGCCATCGAGTGGATCAAGCGCGCGCCGTTCGACGGGGGTGCGGAAATCGAGCTGCGCCCAGTGTTCGAACTGGAGGATTTCGGCGAAGCGGCCACGCCCGAAGTCCGCGAGCATGAAACGCGTTTGCGCGACAAGATCGCCAACCGGTGAGCGCAATCTTGCAACCCGACGCTACCCATCAGGTGCCTGTACATGAACACTCCGTCGACAACCATCTCGCCCGCCGCACGCTGGACCGGTCGCTTGTTGAGCGCGCTGGTGATCGTGTTCCTGCTGCTTGATGCGGCCATCAAACTGGCCGCGCTACCGGTGGTGACGCAGACGCTGGTGGATCTGGGCTACCCGGATAGCGCGGGCCTGGCGCGCGGGCTGGGCGTGCTCACGCTGGCTTGCGTGCTGCTGTACGCCTACCCGCGTACCGCCGTGCTCGGCGCGGTGCTGCTCACCGGCTTGCTCGGTGGCGCCATGGCCACGCATTTGCGTGCCGGCAGTCCGGTCTTCAGCCACTTCCTGTTCGGTGCCTACCTCGGACTCATCGCATGGGGTGGCCTGTACCTGCGTGATCCACGTCTGCGCGCCCTGTTGCCATGGCAACGGCACATGGCTTCGGAACCCGAGCATGCACCGACACTTGCACCGGCCACAAAGTGATGCTGTGATCGGCCGTCATGACGACGGTCGACACCCACCGCACCATCGAAACGGTCTGGAAGATCGAGGCGCCGCGCCTGATCGCAGGCTTGGCGCGCATGCTGCACGACGTCGGCCAGGCCGAGGACCTGGCGCAGGAAGCGCTGGTCACCGCGCTGGAACGCTGGCCGCGCGACGGCGTGCCCGACAACCCCGGCGCGTGGCTGATGACCACGGCCAAGCGCCGCGCCATCGACCTGATGCGTCACCAGCGCATGCGCGGCGACAAGCGCGACGCGCTTGCGCACGAGCTTGAGGCCGAAGCCATGGCACACGCCCCCGACGATGCCGACGCGCTCGATGACGACATCGGTGACGACCTGCTGCGGCTGATCTTCACCGCCTGCCATCCGGTGCTTGGCCGCGACATGCAGGTGGCCCTGACCTTGCGCATGCTGGGCGGCCTGAGCACGCCGGAGATCGCCCGCGCCTTTTTGGTGCCCGAGGCGACCGTGGCGCAGCGCATCGTGCGTGCCAAGCGCACGCTGGCCAGAAAACAGGTGCCGTTCGAAGTGCCGCGTGGTGAGGAGTTGGCGCCACGTCTGGCCAGCGTGCTGGAGGTGGTCTACCTGATCTTCAACGAAGGCTACGCCGCCACCGCCGGCGACGACTGGGCACGCCCGGCCTTGTGCGAGGAGGCCATGCGCCTGGGCCGCGTACTGGCAGGCCTGGCACCGCGCGAAGCGGAAGTACACGCGCTGCTCGCGCTGATGGAAATCCAGGCCTCGCGCCTGCACGCGCGCACCGCCGCCGACGGCACGCCGATCCTGCTCGCCGATCAGGACCGTTCACGTTGGGACCGCCTGCTGATCCAACGCGGGCTGGCCGCGCTGGAGCGCGCGCAAAAACTGGGCGGTGCCGACGGCAACTACGCCTTGCAGGCTGCCATCGCCGCCTGCCATGCCCGCGCCGTGCACGCCGAAGACACCGACTGGACGCGCATGGCTGCCTTGTATGCGCGCCTGGCCGCGGTGACCCGATCACCGGTGGTCGAACTCAATCGCGCCGTCGCGGTGTCGATGGCCGAGGGCCCCGAGGCTGGATTGGCACTGGTCGATGCCTTGCGCGACGAGCATGCA
Source organism: Oleiagrimonas sp. (assembly GCA_035690885.1). Lineage (GTDB taxonomy): Bacteria > Pseudomonadota > Gammaproteobacteria > Xanthomonadales > Rhodanobacteraceae > Oleiagrimonas. The sequence continues at coordinate 1,852 of DASSKC010000092.1, forward strand.
TTGGCTCGGTACCATTTGCTGCCCAGCGTGCGCGGCGACCTGCTGTACAAGCTAGGTCGGTACGAAGAGGCGCGCGCGGAGTTCGAACGTGCGGCGGCGCTGGCCGGCAACGCACGCGAAGTCACCTTCCTGCACGAACGCGCTGCCGCATGCAACAACTAATCACTGGAGAATAATCATGGCCTACATGTTGTTTGTGGTCGAGCCGCGCGGTCAGCGCGAGGCACGTACCGACACCGAAGGCCGCGAAGCCTACGCGACGATGGAGGCCTATGCCGAGCAGCTGAAGGCGCGCGACGTGTTGCGTGCGTATTCGTCGTTGCGTGGCGATGCCGAGGGACAGCGTGTGCAAACCCGTGCCGGCAAGCGTCAGCTGCGTGATGGCCCGTTTGCCGAGGCGCGCGAAATGATCGGCGGTTTTTTCCTGCTCGATTGCGCCACGCGCGAGGAGGCGCTGGAGCTGGCCGCATTGTGTCCGGCAGCCGAATGGGCCAGCGTCGAGGTGCGCGAAACCGGGCCGTGCTATTTGCGTTAATCGCGATCCGGCGCACCCAACGGGAAAAACGAACGGTAAGGACGGCCGCCGTCCACGCAACGTGCCATCGAGGGCCGCGCAAGCAGTCGTGCGCGATAGGCGTGCACGTGTTCGAACCGCTTGTCGATGGCGTGCGTCCAGTCGGCGTAGAACAGCGCCGGTGCCGCCGCGCAATCGGCCATGCCGAGCGCATCGCCCGCGGCCCATTCGCGCCCGGTCATGTGTCGGTCGAGCCATGCGTAAGCCGTGTCCAGTCTGTGACGCGCCTGTGCCACGCCGTACGGGTCACGGTAGGCTTCCGGTCGCAGTTGGTTGTACACGATCGATGCCTGCGGCGTGGCAATGTAGTTGTCGAAAAAGCAGTCGAGCATGCGCACGTCCAGCGCCAGGTCCGGATCATCGGGAATCAGCCGTACCGGGCCGGGATGATGCGCGTCGAGGTATTCAATGATGCAGGTTGCCTCCATGACCTGCCGCTCGCCATCGACCAGCAGCGGGAAGCGCTCGAGCGGCCAGCGCTCGGCAAAGTCGGCGTAGGTGTCCGGATGCTCCGGCGACAGGTTCAGGAAGTCGAAATCCGTGGCGTTCTCGTACAATGCCATCAACACCTTCTGGGTGTAGGACGAGAACGGGTGACCGTAGATTTTCAGGGGCATGGCTGGCTCCGTTTCAAAGGGATCGTGCCGTGACGACGATCCGGGGTCACTAGAATCGACACTCAGAGAATCCTCAAGCACATGCGATCAGCCGGGCCGGACATGCCCGATCGCATGTTCGCTCCATGTCCCATTGGTTGCATAGTGGCCGCATGAACATCACCAACCTGACGCCGCGCCAGCAGTTGCATGCCGGGCGCATGCCTTTGCGCATGGTCAACCTGTACAGCGGGTTGACCCTGTATGCGCTGGCTGAGGCGCTGATCATCCGGGCCAACCTCGGCGTCGATCCGTGGGGCGTGTTTCATCTGGGTCTGGCGGCCATGGCGAACCTGTCGGTCGGCACCATCGTGATCCTGGTGGGTGCGGTGGTGTTGCTGGGCTGGATTCCGCTTCGGCAGTGGCCGGGCCTCGGCACGGTGTCCAACGCGATCTGGATTGGCCTCGCGATGGACATGTTCCTGTCGGTGATTCCCGTCATGCACCATCTGCCGGCGCAGATTGCCATGCTGATCGCGGCCGTCGTTCTGTGCGGTCTGGCCGGGGCCTTGTACATCGGCAGCCATTTTGGTCCCGGACCGCGTGACGGCCTGATGACCGGCATCCATCTGCGCACCGGCTTGTCCATCCGTGCGGTCCGCACCACGCTGGAGTTGAGCGTGCTTGGCATTGGTTGGATGCTGGGTGGCCCGGTCGGTGTGGGGACAGTGGTCTACGCGTTGTTGATCGGACCGATGACGCAGTTCTTTTTTCGCTACGTCACCGTCAAGCTGCCAGAGCGCGCACCTGCAGCCGCCGTGTCGGGTTGATGTGCGGCGATCAGCGCGACGTCGATCCCGAAGGTGGACCGGAAACCGCGTTCGCCGGCGCGGGTCACGCTGATGGCACGGCTGTCCAGATGTGCGCGGACCCAGCCCAGTTCGAGCAAGCGCTTGTGCATGGCGTTGCCGAGCGGGCCGGCCAGATGTTCGCGGCGCTCGCTCCAGTCGACCAGACACACGCGTGACCACGGATGTTTGCGAAACCTGCCTGCATCCAGTCCCAGCGTATCGAGAAGCGCCAAGCCGGTCGCGGTGATCCGTGCGGTGTCGTCGGCCAGTTCGATCTGACCGGCTGCGCGCATGGCGTCGCACATGGCCACGCCGAGGCGCCCGGCAAGGTGCTTGTAGCAAGTGCGCGCGCGTTGCAGCGCGGGGTCGACATGCGAGCGGGTCGGTGGCGCGCTTGCCGATGCCACCACCATGATCGCTTCGAGCATGTCGGCCACTTGCGGTGAGGCGATGCGGTAGTAGCGATGGCGACCCTGACGGATGCAGGTGAGCAAGCCGGCTTGCGTCATCGCCGCCAGATGCGCGCTGGCGGTGGACGCGGACACGCCGGCGCTGGCCGCCAGTTCGCCAGCCGGCAGTGCACGACCGTCGCCCAGCGCCAGCAGGAAGTTGGCGCGGCTCGGGTCGCCCACCAGACGGGCGATATCGGAAACGGGGACGCTTTCGGTCATGGCCCATGATTATCCCACGGGTAGCGCGGACGCTTCGGTGCCCGGCGAAGTGTCGGCGCTGCGGGCGGGACACAATGCGGGCCGCACGACAACCCTCGGAGTCCGTCATGAATGCGATCCGGGCAGCACGGGTCGCTGATACGAGCGCGGCGTTGATCGGCGAGTCGCTACGCGACACGTGGTGTCAACTGCGGCAGTATGTGCACACGGAGCACGTATGTGCTATCGGCGGGGCGAAATGCCCTGCAGGATCGACTCCATCGTCCCCGAACGGAGCGGCTCGCCATGGGTTCATCGTTGCGCCAGTATCTGTTCCCCCTGCTTTGCGTGCTGGGGGCAGGCGCGCCGTGTTCGGTGCGGGCCGTGCCGGCGGCCACCCCGACGCCCGCCGAGATCGTGCTCAAGCAAGTGCGGCAGGCCTACGGCGGCGAGCGCTGGGCACGTGCGGGTGCGCTGCTGGCGCGCGGTACCGAAAGCCGTGACGGTCTGTCGGGACCGTTGACCGAAGCGGTCGATTTGCGCACCGGGTTTCATGCGGTGCATGTCGACAACGGCCTGTTTCCCACCGCCCGCGGTTGCGACGCGGGCGGCTGCTGGCGTCTCGGGGCATCGGGCATCGTGCATGGCTACGATTCGGCCGAGGCGGCGCGCACGGCCGTCACCCACAACTGGCTGGCGCGTTTCGGCTACCTGCGAGCGCACGAGGACTCGACGTTCTATCGCCGCCTGCCCGATGTGCGCAGCGGCGGCAAGCGCTACCTGCGCCTGCAGGCCATTCCCGCCGGTGGCAAGAACGTGACCTTGTGGATCGACCCGGCCACGTACCGGTTGGCGCGTGCCACGTGGCATGAATCGTTCGTCATCGCCACCGAGCGTTATGCCGACTACCGCCTGGTGGGCGGCTTGTGGCTGCCGTTCCGCGTCACCGATTCGTCACGCACGCTGACCGGTGCCGGTGACAGTCCGAGCGTCGATGTCATCACCACGTACCAGGTGCTTGGCCGGTTGCCTGTCGGGGCCCTGCAGCGCCCCGACCGAACCGTGCGTGACGTGACGATGGCGCATGGGGCCACCCGTGCGGTGACCCCGTTGTTGCTCGATGGTGGGGCGTTGCTGATCGAGGCCAGCATCAACGACAGCGGGCCGTACCTGTTCATCCTCGACACCGGCGGCCACGCCGTGCTTACCCGCCACACGGCGGCCGAGCTGGGACTGACCGCGCGCGGCAAGGGCACCAGTACCGGGGCCGGGCCGGGTGACATGAGCCTGGCCTTCACCAAAGTCGCGCACCTGACCATCGGCAACGCCGACATCCGTGACCAGGTGTTCATGGTCATGCCCATTCCGTACTCGTTCTACGAGCGCGGGCGACGGCGTCCCATCGCCGGCATTCTCGGGCTGGAAGTTTTCCAGCGCTTTGCGGTGACCATCGACTACGACGATCAGCAGGTGGTACTGCAACCGTATGACCACGGTGCGACGCCGCCACCGGGCAAGGGCGCGGCCCTGCCGTTGTCATTCACCAACGACATGCCGCTGATCCACGCCACGCTGGACGGCCGCCGCGGCGTGTTCGGCATCGACACCGGCAATGGCGGGCACACGCTGGTATTTCCGCAATGGGCGGCGCGCACGGGTTTGTTCGCGCGCTATGCCAAAGGCTCGCTGCTGCCCACCGGCGGCCTCGGCGGCCGGTACATGTCGCGTCTGTCGCATGCGCACGCGTTGCAGCTCGGACATGTGCGCGTGACCCGCCTGCTGATCCAGTTGACGCGCGCCGATGCCGGGGCCACCGGCAACCCCAGCGAGGCGGGCAACATCGGCGAGGACATCCTGTCGCGCTTCAACCTGCATTTCGACTATCGCCGTCGACGCATGTACCTGGCGCCGCGCGCGCAGCCGCATGTCGAGCACTTCGCGGCGGCCGGCATGACCGTGACCAAGCTGGAAAGCTATCCCGATCGCTTCTTCGTCGGTTGGGTCTTGCCCGGTGGCCCGGCGGCCAAAGTCGGGATACGGCCCGGTGACGCGTTCGTCAAGGTCAACCATCGACCGGTCGAGCGGATGAGCGGCCTGGAGTTTCGCGAGCTGAGCCGCGGCCAGCCGGCCGGAACCCGCCTGTATCTGCGCTACGTCGACGGCACCCCGGTCAATATCGTGATGCGTGACGTCGCGCAGCAATGAGAGAGCTGATGCGCGTCTTTGGATCGTGCGTGCCTTGTGCCCCGTGCCTCGTTCACGAGGTGATGCACGGTCATGGTGCGCTATAGTCGCCTCGTGATCCGGGCGCTTGCCGGCAAAGAGAACCGCCTGTCCAGGGCGGCGGTCCGGCGAGCTTTCGCGGCATCACTTTTGTTATCGGTGTTGACCGGACAACCTTGCAGGGAATCACCTCGCGTTGGTACCGCACGACTTGCGCGCACGTCACATGGCCGTGACCGACATGCATGGCGCCATCGCGCGCTCTGGTACCCCATTTCGCAGAGGATCGATCATGAATTTCCGTTTCCCCGTTGTCGTGCTGGCCGTGTTGGCATTCGGCCTGGCTCCGCTTTGCGCGCATGCGCAGCACAAGAATTTGCGTGCCTACGGCATCGACATCGGCGTATTGCAGCCGGGCCAGTGGAACGCCATCACCGACGTGCCCGGCGTGACCGTGGGCCAGAAGACCATCATCAAGGGCGATGACATCCGTACCGGCGTGACCGCGATCATTCCGCATCCGGGCAACATCTTTCAGGACAAGGTGCCGGCCGCGGCGTATGTCGGTAACGGTTTCGGCAAGCTGATGGGCGCCACGCAGATCAAGGAGCTGGGCCAGATCGAGACGCCGATCATTCTGACCAACACGCTCAGCGTGCCGACGGCGGCCAATGCGCTGATCGGTTACGTGTTGTCGCGTCCGGGCAACGAGACCGTGCGCTCGGTCAACCCGGTCGTCGGCGAGACCAATGACGGCTACCTCAATGACATCCGCGGGCGTCATGTCACCGAGCAAGACGTGCTGGACGCGATCAAGGCCGCGCACAGTGGCTCGATCAAGCAGGGTGATGTCGGTGCCGGCACCGGCACCGTGGCGCTCGGCTTCAAGGGCGGCATCGGCACGGCCTCGCGCAAGTTGCCCGAGTCGATGGGTGGCTACACCGTGGGCGTGCTGGTGCAGACCAACTTCGGCGGCGTGCTGCGCGTGGACGGCCTGCCCGTGGGCAAGATGCTGCATACCTACTACATGAGCGATGACATCAACTATTCGCCGGATGGTTCGTGCATGATCGTGGTGGCGACCGATGCACCGCTGAACTCGCGCAACCTCGAGCGCATCGCCAAACGCGCCATGCTCGGCCTGGCCCGCACCGGCGGCATCGCGTCCAACGGCAGCGGCGATTACGCCATTGCGTTTTCCACCAGCAAGAAGGTGCGCATGGCCTACCAGTCGGACAACGATTTGCGCCAGACCACGGTGATGCGCAACGACGCGATGTCGCCGCTGTTCATGGCCACCATCGAGGCGACCGAAGAGGCCATTATCAACTCGTTGTTCAATGCCGCCACCATGACCGGGCGCGACGGTCACACGGTCAAGGCGCTGCCGGTCAAGAAGGTCGTGCGGATGCTCAAACAGCACGGTTATCCGGTCGTGGACTGAGCGTTTGGTGTCTGGCGCATCTGACGATCGAACACGAGCGTAGGTCGGGTTGGCTTCATCAACCCGACGTGGCGTAACGCGACATCGGCATCGAATTACGCCTGCGGCTCAACTCGACCTACGCCATTGCATTAACCGGGTCGCTTTTTCGTCGCGCGACCTGGGCCATACTGCGCGCATGTCCGAGCGTCGAGACACTACCGCGGTTGCGCGCCTGCTGCCCGATTTCTGCAGCTTGCCGATCCTGTTCGCGTTGGTGCTGGTCGGCGCGTTGACCGTGGCGGTGATGGCGCTGGCGCCGGGGCAGGCGTTCGACTGGCGACAGTTCAGTACGGCGGTGGCGTTTGCGGTGTGGTTGGCCTTGGTCAATGGCGTGCTGCTGTGCAAGCTCGGCCCGCTGCTGGCGCGGTTGCCGCGCGCGGCGGCCTATTCGGGTGTCTGGTTGTTGATGGTCGCGAGCGTGTTCGTGGCCAGTCTCGTCATCGGCTGGCTCGATCATGCGTTGGACATGCGCCTGACACCCGTGTCGCTGTTCCGGTTCGTGCTGTCAGGCACGCTGGCGGCGGCGCTGATCGGTGCCGCGTTGTTGCGTTACTTCTACGTCGTCGCGCAATGGCAGGCGCGTCAGGCCGCCAGTGCCCGCGCGCAGGTCGATGCCTTGCAGGCGCGCATCCGCCCGCATTTCCTTTTCAACAGCATGAACACGGTCGCCGCGCTGGTGCGTGTGGATCCGGATGCGGCGGAAACCACGGTCGAGGATCTGGCCGAATTGTTCCGTGCCGCACTGGGCAGCGAGGGTGAGAGCAGCCTCGGCGAGGAGCTGGCCCTGATTGATCGTTATCTGGCCATCGAGCAACTGCGCCTTGGTGAGCGTCTGCGCGTGGATCGTCATCTGGATGACTTGCCGCTGGCCATGCCGATGCCGCGCCTGCTGTTGCAACCGCTGCTGGAGAATGCCGTCGTGCACGGTATCCAGCCGCGCCCCGATGGCGGCGTCATCCGGCTGCACGGCAAGGCCTGCGGCAACGTGCTGGATATCCGCATCGGCAATCCGCTGCCTGCCGGCACCGTGGACCACCACGGCAACGGTCATGGTCTGGACAATGTGCGCCAGCGTTTGCAGTATCATTTCGGCAAGCAGGCACAGTTGCGCGTCACGGTTGACGCGGCGTATTTCGAAATCCACTTGCGCCTGCCCGGGGGGATCCATGCGCATCCTGATCGTTGACGACGAGCCGCTGGCGCGTGCGCGCCTGTCGACCCTGCTCGGGCAATGTCCGGAAGTGGGGGCGATCGAGGCGGTGGCCACCGGCGAGGCCGCGTTGGCCCGGTGTGCGAAAACCCATCCGGACCTGCTGCTGGCAGACATCAACATGCCGGGCATGGACGGTACCGCGCTGACCCGCCGTCTGGGCGACCAGCCGCTGCGGCCGCAGGTGATTTTCTGCACCGCGTACGAACATTTTGCCGCGCAGGCTTTCGAGCTGGGTGCGGCCGACTATCTGCTCAAGCCGGTGCGCCTGGCGCGTTTGCGTGAAGCGCTGGAACGCGCGCGCCGCCTGCGCGCGCCGCAGCATCCAGACGCCGCGGTACCGACGCTGAGTGTGCGCATGGGCGGCAGCGAGCATCGTGTCGCGCTGGACGAGGTGTTCTACCTGCTGGCGGGTGACAAGTACGTCACCGTGCATCATGCCGGGGGCGAGGACCTGACCGACATCTCCCTGCGTCAGCTTGAGCAGCAATACCCTGACCAGCTGGTACGCCTGCATCGCAGCTGCCTGATCCCGCGGCAGCGCTTGCTGGGGCTGGCCGCCAACGGCGAGGGCGGCACGCTGGCGTGTCTGGCGGGCACCGATGCCACGCCGCATGTCAGTCGGCGCAACCTGCCGGCGGTGCGCAAGGTATTGCATGGCCGGGACCGGATGCGTTCGTCGCCATGACGCGCACGGGCTGACTGCGCGACAATAGCGGTTTCACTCGTCCCCGGAACATCCATGTCAGTCCGTTCGCTTCGCATCGCCACGCGCAAAAGCGCCCTTGCCCTGTGGCAGGCCGAACACGTGGCCACGCGCTTGCGTCAGGCTCACCCGGGCCTGGAGGTCACGCTGGTGCCCTTGTCCACGCGCGGCGACGAGGTGCTGGACCAGCCCTTGGCGACCATCGGCGGCAAGGGCCTGTTCCTCAAGGAGCTGGAAGTGGCCATGCTCGACAATCGCGCGGACATTGCCGTGCATTCGCTCAAGGATGTGCCGGTCGAGCTGGAAGCGTCGTTTGAACTCGGTGCGGTGCTCGAACGCGCCGATGCCGCCGATGCATTTGTCAGCCCCCGGTACGCCAGGATGAGCGAGTTGCCGTCCGGCGCATGCGTGGGCACGTCGTCATTGCGGCGGCAGGCGCAGGTGCGGGCCCTGCGTCCGGATCTGGAGATCGCCGATCTGCGCGGCAACGTCAATACGCGTCTGGCCAAACTCGAGCGTGGCGACTACGACGCCATCGTGCTGGCGTGCGCCGGGCTCGAGCGGCTGGACCTGGGGCGGCACATCCGCTCGCGCCTGGCCGCGCCGACGTGGCTGCCGGCGCCGGGCCAGGCCGCCATTGTCGTGGAGATGCGCCGCGGCGACGAAGATGTGGCGCAATGCCTGAAACCACTCGATCATGCCGATACACGGCTGACCGTACGCGCCGAACGCGCCATGAACCGGACCCTCGGAGGCAGTTGCACCGTCCCGGTCGGAGCTTGGTGCGAGCGCGACGGCGACCTGCTCGATTTGCGCGGCCTGGTCGGCGACGTGGCCAGCGGACGCGTGTTGCGTGCCCACGCGAGCAGCCCGGTCGAAGAGCCCGAGTCGCTGGGCCGCGAGGTCGCGCGCTTGTTGCTCGACCAGGGCGCGCAGGCCTTTCTCGACCCGCACCAAACAGCGTAGCAGCGGCGGTGGCTTCAGCGGCCACCGCGCGGCCACGCCGAGGCGAAGCTCAGCAGGCCCAGCGCGCCCAGCACGAGCGGTGGCCACAAGCCGGTTTCCGGCGACAGCGCCCACAGCACGACGGCGCCGAAGATCAGCGTGGCACCCAGCAGCCCACCGGCCATCAGGCGGCGGATATGGCGCGCTTCGGCATGCAGCTTGGACACGTCCTCGGACGCAAAATGCACGCGCGTCTGGCCGTTGACGGTTTCTTCCAGCAACTGGTGCACGAGGCCCGGCATGAGCGGCGCGGCATGCAGCCATTCGGGCGCGCGCTGACGCAGGCTCTTGATCAGGCGGCGCGGGTGGTAACGGTCGCGCAGGATGCGCTTGAGCACCGGATGGGCCACCGCCCAGATGTCGATCTCGGGGTCGAGCATGCGTCCCACGCCCTCGATGTTGAGCAGCGTTTTCTGCAGCAGGATCAGCTGTGGCTGCAAGGTCAGTTCGAAGCGCCGTGCGGTGGCGAACAGCTTGGCCACCACTTCGGCCAGCGAAATTTCCGACAGTGGCCGCGTGAAGTACGGCTCGCACACGGTGCGGATGGCCGCTTCGAGCTCGTCCACGCGGATGTGCCGCGGCATCCAGCCGGCAGCCATGTGCAACTCGGCGATGCGCCGGTAGTTGCGCTCGAACAGGGCGATGAAATTTTCCGCCAGCCAGTACTGGTCTTCTTCGGGCAGCGAACCCATGATGCCGAAATCCAGCGCGATGAAGCGCGGGTGTTCGACGCGGGTCAGGTCCACCCAGATGTTGCCGGGGTGGGCGTCGGCGTGGAAGAAATTGTCGCGGAACACCTGCTCGTAGAACAGGCGCACGCCCATCGCGGCAAGATGGCGGCGGTCGATGCCGGCTTTCTCGATCGCTTCCACGTCGTCGGCGGGCACGCCGTACACGCGCTCCAGGGTCAGCACGCGCGAGTCGCTGTGCGACCAGTACACGCGCGGGATGTACAAGTCCTCGGTGTGCTCGAAGTTGCGCCGCAAGACGCTGGCGTTGGCGCCTTCGTGCTGCAGGTCCAGCTCGTAGCGCAGGGTCTTTTCGATCTCGGCGACCACTTCCAGCGGACGGATCTTGTCGGCGTTGGGGTGCCAGCGATCGGCCAGTTCGCCGAGTGCGCGCAGCAGCCCGACGTCGCGCTTGATGCGCTTTTCGATGCCGGGGCGCAGCACCTTGACCACCACTTCGCCGGCGTCTTCCAGCGTGGCGGCATGCACTTGCGCGATCGAAGCCGAAGCCAGCGGCTCCTCGTCGAAATGCGTGTACAGCTCCGATACCGGCGCCCCCAGCGTCTGCTCGATGATGGTGCGTGCCTCGCTTCCGGCGAACGGTGGCACCTGGTCCTGCAGCTGCGCCAACTCGTCGGCGATGTCGCGCGGGACCAGATCGCGGCGGGTGGACAGCATCTGTCCGGCCTTGACGAAGATCGGCCCCAGTTCGTTGAGTGCCAGACGCAGGCGTGCGCCGCGTGACAATTGGCGCACGTCGGCACGTGCGCGCGGCAGCAGCAGGCGCAGCCATTTCAGCGGGCGATACAGGTGGGTCGCATCGACCACGTCGTCCAGGCGATAGCGCAGCAGGACGATGGCCACGCGCAGCAGGCCGGGGACCAGGCGCAGCGGCGTTCTCATGCGCCGGACTCCCGACGTCGGGCCAGTCGATCCACGCGCGTGGCAACGCGTTCGGTGTGCTCGCGCAGGGCGTCCACGTCGTCGAGAAAGTCATCCAGTTCGTCCGCGGAAACAACCAGTCGGCTTTCCTCACGCAGCCAGTCGGCGCTGTCTTCGGCGAAATGCCGGCCGCTGTCTCGCACATGGGACAGGCCCTTGCGCAGGGCGCGTGCCAACGGCACGCCAAGCACGTCGCCGAACTGGCGGGCAAAGGCTTCCTCGAAATCCGGCGCATAGCCGCGCGCCAGTTTTTCCAGTCGTCGGGCGAGGTCGGCGTCACCGGCGATGTCGACTTTGCCGGGGGGCACCGCGTCGCCGCCTGCGCGCAAGGCCATGCCCAGCAGGCTGCCGGGCGAGGCACTGACCTGCAGCGCCGGCATGTCGGTGTCGTCGGGCGGCTCGACCTTGAGCTGACCGTCGATCACGTGCACCACCAGGGTCAGGCCCGGACCGCGCAGGTGCAGTTGCACGCGCCGGCCTTCGAGAGCACCGAGGCTTTTGCGCGTTTCCGGATCCAGGTCGACGGCGCGGTTCAACGCCGCTTGCAGCGCGCGGCCGGCAAGGGCGCGCAGCGGACGTGGCAACAAGGAAGCGGCAGTCGTGTCGGTCATGCCGCGATTGTAGCGATTGTCAGGACGCAGCGCCGGTGAAGTCCAGTTGTCGCCACGCCTCGTACACGGCAACGGCCACCGCGTTGGACAGGTTGAGGCTGCGGTTGTGTGGCTGCATCGGCAGTCCGAGATGTCGGTCCGGCGCGATGGTCTGCAGCAACTCCGGGCCCAGGCCGGTGCTCTCGGCACCGAACAGCAAGGCATCGCCGTCGGCGAAACGCGCGTCCGTGTAGCGTCGCGTCGCGTGCTTGGTGAAGGCGAACATGCGTGGATGGTCGAGCGCGGCCAGACAGGCGTCGAGATCGTCGTGCACTTTCACGCTGGCGTACTCGTGGTAATCCAGCCCGGCACGGCGCAGGCGCTTGTCGTCGAGCTCGAACCCGAGCGGCCGGATCAGGTGCAGCGATGCGCCGGCGTTGGCACACAGGCGGATCGCATTGCCGGTGTTGGGCGGAATTTCGGGATGATGGAGGATGACATGCAGCATCCCGGCATTATCGCCCATTGCCTGTTTGGCCGGGGAACCCGGCAATGCGCTTGCAGCGTCACGCCAGCAGGGTGACGACGGAGCCCAGGATGAGCGCGGCGCACAGTGCGCAGACGGTGTTGAGCAGGATTTGTTCGATATTGATGGTCATGGCGATGGTCCGTGGTCGAGTGAGGTCGGGCGCGAACGAGGATCGGTTCAGACGGCCGAGAAGGCGGCCAGCGGCAGGTTCTGCAAGACGGAATGGGTGGCCACCGGGGCGATCGGCGTGGCCAGCAGGATCAGTACGGTGCCGAACACGAGGGTGGCGCACAGCGCGAACAGGATGCTCATCAGGGTTTGTTCGGTTTTCATGGTGATTCTCCGTGGACGGATGGAAACGGTGTCGTGCTTGGCTTGTTGCAAACAGCATGCCAATCGGAGGGTTCTGAAAATATTGATATGTGTCATGTACTTGCGATGACACTGTTCGCGTTTGTCACGAGTCTGACTGTCCGCGGACGTACGCCGGTGTCCGCCGGTCCGTGATGTCGCGGACACGCACATCGGGTTTGTGCCAGACAAGTTGCTGCGTGGTTCATGCCGCGCGGCTACCATGGGCGGCAGGCGGTGTGTTGTTGCCACCGATTCCGTCATTTCATCCTGGCCACGCGCCAGCGGAGACTCGCATGCGCAAGACTTTGTTGCTGATACCCGTCATCGCCACCGTCGTGCTGGCCGGCTGTTCCTGGGGCATCAAACTGACCAACGCCGGACGCCAGGTCCGTACCGACTGGAACGGCGACATGAGCGCCTGCCGGCAGATCGGCAAGGTCACGGTGTCGGTCGCCGATCATCTGGGACCGATCGATCGCAACCCGATCAAGGTACGTGACGAGCTGGAAGTGATGGCGCGCAACGAGGCCGCCGGCATGCAAGGCGCCAATACGGTCCACCCGCTGGCCGATCCGGTCGACGGCAGCCAGCCGTGGGGTGTTTACCAGTGCGGGGCGGCGCGTTCGGCGACCCCGGGCAACCGCGCCACGACCGCGCCGGCCGCGTCACAAAACGGCGGCGTGCAGACCTTCCCGATCGATTCCGGCGGTCACTGACCGATCCCGTGAAAACGGACGCGGCGCGCCATCAACCCGTAGGTCGGATCAAGGAGTGCAGCGACGGATCCGACACCAAACCCGCGTCGGTGGATGGCAACAGTTCGACCCGCACGAAGGCGCGACCAACCCCGACACGCGACCGCGCCCGTGGCCCACAGCGACAGGACGCAGCGCGCATTACCGTGACCGCATTCGCGCCACAACAGGTCCACGCATGCGGTATCGACGCGCATTCACGCCCGGCGGCACATTCTTCTTCACCGTTGTGACATGGCAACGCCGGCCGATTTTGCGCAGCGCCGCCGCGGTCGCCACGTTGCGATCGGCTTTCCGGCACGTGCAGCGACGCCACCCGTTCACCGTGAACGCGGCGGTCGTGCTGCCGGACCATTTGCATTGCCTTTGGACGTTGCCGCCGGATGAAGCGGATTTCGCCGTGCGCTGGCGTCTGATCAAGAGCTGGTTTACGCGGCAACGCAAGATTCGCACGGGCCACGTCACCGATGCCACGCGGCGATCGCAACCGGCGTGGCAAAAGCGTTATTGGGAGCACCTGATCCGCGACGAGGCCGACCTGACGAACCATCTCGATTACATCCACTACAACCCAGTAAAGCATGGATGGGCCGAATGCCCCGCGGATTGGCCATATTCCAGCTTCCATCGACACGTCGCCGACGGCCATTACCCGGTCGATTGGGGCACTGCGCCCATCGATTGCGGCGCCGCGGGGCACGAATAACCCCCACGTCGGATTGATGAAGCCAATCCGACCTACGCGAGACGTGAAGCCGTAGGTCGGATCAAGGAGCACAGCGACGGATCCGACGTCGTTACGAGAGGCGTGAAACCCGTAGGTCGGATCAAGGAGCATAGCGACGGATCCGACGTCGCGCCTACGCGTCCAGGTCCGGGATCAGGCGGCTTTGCAGACGCGTGATCGCATCCTTGAGCTGCAACTTGCGCTTTTTCAGGCGCGTCAGCTGCAGCTGGTTGCCGCCGTGGCTTTCGGCCAGCCGCGCAATGGCGGCATCGAGGTCCCGGTGTTCCAGTTGCAGCTCGACCAGACGCTGGGTGATGCGGGCACAATCCTCGATCTGCATGGCGTGACGTGGCGGGGGCAGGGAAGTGTCAAGTGTAGCGCCTTGGCCGGCGCCGCCAAGCCATTACAATGGCCGCCCTTTCGTCGACCGGCCGCGCCCGAGGAATCCGTCCCGATGTTTTTCCGCAACCTGACCCTGTTCCGTTACGCCGCCGGCGTGGCCCCCGAGCCGGAGGCGCTGGCCGAGGCGCTGGACGGCAACCGTTTGCGCCCCTGCGGGCCGATGGAGATGACCACTCGCGGCGCCGTGTCGCCGTTCGGCTCGGCCGACGAAGATGCGCCGCTGGTGCACAGCATGGATGGCTACACGCTGGTGTGCGTGGGCAATGAGGACAAGCTGCTGCCTTCGGCGGTGGTCAATCAGGAGCTGTCGCGCAAGATCCGCAAGATCAGCGAGGAAGAAGCGCGTCCGGTCAGCGGTCGCGAGCGCAAGAAGCTCAAGGCCGAGGTGCTGGACGAATTGCTGCCGCGCGCCTTTTCGCGTCCGTCCCGCCTGGACGCCTATCTGGATCGCAAGCACGGCTGGCTGGTGCTCGATACCTCCAGCCGCAAATCGGCCGAGAATGCGCTGACCACCTTGCGCGATGCCATCGGCAGCTTTCCGGCCGTGCCGCTGGCGCCGCAGAAACCGCCGCGCCAACTGATGACCGAATGGCTGACCACGGGCGAGCTCCCCGCCGGTCTGGCCCTGGCCGACGAGTGCGAGCTGCGCGATCCATCCGGTGCCGGTGGTGCGGTGATGCGTTGTCGCCATCAGGATCTTGCCAGCGAGGAGATTCAGGAGCATCTTCGCAATGGCAAGCAGGTGTATCAGCTGGGCCTGGAATTCGATGACCGCATCGGTTTCGTACTCGGCGAGGATCTGGTCATCCGCAAGTTGCGCTTCTTCGACGTGGTCACCGACGAGTTGGACAACACCGACGACGAGTCGGCCAACGCCGAGGTGCAGGCAACGTTTGCGCTGATGACGCTGGAGCTGTCGCGCCTGCTGGAAAAACTGGAAGCCTGGTTCGGCCTGGCACGCCCTGATGCGGGCTGACCGGGCGGCATCGGGCCGTGATGCGTTGAGCTGACGAGGCAAACGACACCCATGGGGCGTCCCACTACACCCGGCGACTGGCTGGAATTGCCCACCCCCGGTGGCGACACCATTCGCGTCCTCAAGGCCGCGCACCCGCGTGCGCGGCGCCTGCGCCTGACCGTCAGTGCGCGTGGTGCACGTGTCAGCTGCCCGGTCGGCACGCACCCGGCCCGGGTGATGGCGTTCGTGCGCGACAACGTCGAGTGGCTGGAACGCAAGATCGAGGAGATGCGTCTCGATGATGAGCAGTTTCCGCCATTGCGGGTCGGCCGCGCGACCGAGATGCCGTGGCGCGGGCAAACCCTGCGCCTGGACTGGGGCGAGGCGGCTTACCCGCGCATCGAGCAACGCGGTGGCACGCTGCGCCTGATGATCCCGCGTCCGCACACGCGCGCCCTGCCCATCGCCCATGGTCTGCTGGCCGCATTTCTGGAAGACGGCATGCGCGCGGACATCGCGCGCTGGCTGCCGCGCTACGTGCCGCGTCTGGGCCTGGCTCCGACTGCCGTGCGCATCCGCCCCATGAAAAGCATGTGGGGCAGCCTCGACACGCGTGATCGCATCAATCTGGACCTGGCCCTGGCGCTGGCGCCACCGGCGGCGTTCCGTTACGTGTTGATCCACGAGTTGTGCCATCTCAAGGTGCGCAACCACTCGCCGGCGTTCTGGCAGCGCGTGGCCGGCCTGTGTCCCGACTACAAGATCCAGCGCGACTGGTTGCGCGACAATGGCGCCATGCTCAAGGCGCAGATGGACCGTTTGATCGCCGACGTCGCGGACGCGTAGGAGGGCTGGAAGGCCCGGCCGGCAACTCCGCAAGACATCAACGGTCCCCGCACGCCCGATCGCGGCTTCCGCCGCTCCTACGGTTGCTTGGAATCAACATTGCCGCCCATGCACGAGGGCTGGAAGGCCGCGACCGTCAGCGCCGCAACGGCGGCAGCTGCAACAGCAACCAGCCGAGGCCCACGCCGATCGCGTCGGCCAGAAAATCCCACCACGACCCGACACGGGCGGGCTGCAAATTCTGGAACAGCTCGATGCCGCCGCCGATGGCCAGCGCACCGAGTACCTGCCACCACCAGCGCCAGCGCGGAAAGGCGAGGCGCGTGCACACGGCCAGCGCGGCAAAGCCGAGCAAGTGGTAAAGCTTGTCTTCGTTGTCGAAGGTCTCGGGCACGGCCTGTTGTCGCAATCCGGCATACAGCACCACTGCCAGCACCGCGATGAAGGCGGCACGGACCAGCACGCGCCGCAGGGCCGGGGATGGGCGCGTCATTGCGTGATCAGTTCGAAGTTCTTGTCGAACAACCGCGGATCGCGACCGGACGTCAGCGCGTACAGGTCGTAACGTCGCGCCAGCATGGCGCCCCCATCGCGGATCAACGGACGCCAGGCCACGGTGGCGCTCGAGCGCGTCGATTTGGGCAGCAGCAGGTCGAACGGGATGGACACGTAAAAGCCTTTGTCGAAGCTGCCTTCGCCGAACTGCTCGGCCGACACGTTGGTAAAGGTTGCCCAGATGCCCATTTTCACCCCGTTGTCGAATAGCCGCGACAGACCCAGCGTGCCACCCCAGTCACCGGCCAGATAGCGACCGGCGGTGACCGTGGCCAACACGTCCTGCACGCCGGTTTTCACGTAGGCGGTCACGTGACCGGTGGTGATATCGTAATCGCGGAAACCAAAATGCTGCTTGAATCCGCGTTGGCGCACCCAGTTGATGTTGGCCGACACCGCCCACGAAGTGTCGAATGGACGATACAACACCTCACCGCCGACGCCGCCATACATGCTTTCGAGCAAACCGGCGTAGGCCATGCCGTACCAGTTCGGAGCGATGCGGTTGGCCCAGGTCAGTTGCAGGTTGGACAGGTTCAGCCGCGACGTGGTCAGGTACTGGCGGATATGCGTGCGCACGCGCGGCAGCTTCGACGGCGCGTCGTACGTGAAGCGGTCGTAGTTGTCGAGCAAATCCAATTGTGCCGAACCGCTCAGCCACACGTGCCGGCTGAGGTGGTACTCGGCGTCGTAGGTGGCATTGAGCCGGTACAGCACGAACGCATCGGGGCCGCCGATGTTTTCCGTCAGACCAATGCCGAAGCCGCCCTGGTAACGATCCAGCGGCGCGCGGTAGAGCACATCGCGCGAGGAGGTGGTGTCGGGTGCATCGCGCTGCGCGCTGCGGCGAAAATCGCCGAGCGACAAGTCGTGTTCGAGCAGTTTGTCGAACGGCTGGCGGTGCACGCTGGTCTGCACCACCGGCAGGCCGGCATGGTGGTCGACCAGGGTGAACCAGCGGATGTCCTCGTCCAGCGCATGGTCGAGAATGCGCGCTGCCCTGCCGACGCCTTCGGCGGGGTAGAAAAAGCGCTGCTGTTCGCCGCTCACGTACAACTCGGGGCCGCGTTTGGCTACCTGGGTGACCTCGAAACCGGCGTTGTTTTCAAGACGTTCGCTGATCGCGGCCCAGTCGGCCTGGTCGGCCGGCTGCGGGTTCGGTTTGGCCGGTGGCGGTTCGGGCGGCGGGTCCAGCGGCTTGGCCATGGGTGCGGCATGGCCGATGTTGGCGTGCAGGGTAAAACCGAACAGTGCGGTGTTGCCGCGTTCGAAGCCGAGTGTCAGATCCACGTTGTCCGTCACGCTGTAGACCACGCCCAGGTTGAACGGCGAGTCTTGCGGCAGGTCGTTGTGCTTGGGTTCGTGCTGGTAGTCGTTGCCGTCGTATTCGAGCTTCACGCGCAACGGCGACCACGGCGTCTGGTATTCGACGCCGCCGAACAGCGCCACGGGGCCGCGGAAAAAATGCTTGACGTTGAACTTGCCGGTGCCATCGATGCCGTGCGGTCGGGTGTCGAAACGGTCATCGAGCCAACCGAACGGGTTGTCGATGTCGCCGCGCGCACCGGTATAGCCCCAGCCCATGCCGAGCGTGACATCGAAGGCGCCAAAGCGTTTGCTGGCCACCACGTACTCGCCGGAAAACAATCCGGTGCCGCCGACGTCGCGCGCACCCACGGCCAGTGCCGGCCACCAGCGGCTTTCGCGCCACAGTCGCAGCTTCACGTCGACGGCCTTGTCCTTGTAGGTTTGATCGCCGCTCAGCGCCGGCGCGCCGTAAAGACGATTGCCGATGTTGGTGTAGCGGAACGTACCTTCCAGCCACGAAAACGGTTGCACCGACACGCTGTAACGCGTGTACGGCAGGGTGCGGTTGGCGTTGATGCTCAGCTCGCCGGCGGGGGCCATGCGCGCGCTCGGCATCTGCAGCAGGCCGGCACCGCCGAAATCATCCTGAGTCGGCACCCATGTTGATTGCGCGTGCGCTGCACCGGTCGAGGCCAGGCCCAGCAATGGCAACAGGCACGAATACATCACGCAGCGTTTCATCGCTCGGCTCCGTCGAACGTCGGCAATATCTGCGTCGACAAGAAACGCACCGCATCGTGGTTGAATGCTGCACGGACCGCGTCGGGCAACGCGCTGGAATCGACCGGCACGTAAATCATCGCGCCGGGAGCCAAAGGCTGGCCCGGTTCGCGGTTCCACAAGGCGATGCCGTGGCGCGTCACGTGGCCGTCCGGCTGGATGATGTACAGCCAGTCGGCGCTGGCCGCCGTGGCCAGCGGACAGTGTTGCCGATAGTCCCGCGCGGCCTGCATCGACACGAATGGCAATGTGCACGGTTGTTGCACGGCACCGACGACGCGCACGGTCGTCGGTCGTGGCGGATAGATGATGCGGTCGCCGTTGCCGAGCAGGTGATCTTGCGTGGAGATTTCCAGCGGGCGCGGATCCAGCAACGTCTCGCGCTGGCGACCGGTCACCGGCAGCGCGTGCCAATGCCGTTGCAGGCGGGTTGCCAGTTTCAGCAGCGTCGGCTTGTCGTTCAGACGCGCCTGCGCACGCAGCAGACCGACGTCATACATCAGCGCTGCCTTCCAGCGTGTCTGCGTGTCATGCAGCGAAACACGCAACCAGGCCGCGCCGAGCCGATAGGCATCGGACAACACATCGGCATTGAGTATCGCATCGCTCAACCGTGCCCCCGTCGACAGATGCTGCACGCCCGGATGCGCCACGCGCCCGGAGACCGTGACATTCATTGCCGAAGCCGGCAGCGCACACCCCGCCAACACCAACGACACCACGATCCGCAGGAGCGGCGGAAGCCGCGATCGGCGATGCGAGGGGGGGGCAGGTTTTCCGCAAGACCGGATCGCGGCTTCCGCCGCTCCTACGGTGGCGCGGCGCGTCACGGTGGTGCTCCGCGATAGGGGCGCAATTGGGTCAGCGTCAACGTCGGACCGCCGGGAATGGTTTGTCGGCTTTTCCAGATGAAACCGTCGCTCGGGTCGACCCAGTAGCGGTTGGTGGCCGCAAAATCGATCACCGGCGCGCGGATGTGTTCCTCGACCCGCAACAGTTGGTGCGCCTGGCCGAGAATGGTGACCTCATGCATCCCCTCGGGCACCAGCCGTGACGTGGCGGTGATGCCATAGCGATAATCCGGCAAATCCAGCTGGCGCATGGTGCTTGTCGCGCCGTGCAGGTGCTCCAGGCCGGTGATGAACGGGCTGTCCGCCGGCAATCGCGTGGCGATGATGTCGGCATGCATGCCCGAGGTCTTGACCAGCACGCCATGGCGCAGGAAAACAATCGTGTCATGCGCGTCGTACCAGGCCTGGCGACCGTGATCGATGTTGCCCAGGATCAGCACCGCCGTCCCGGCATCCGATTGCAGCTCAAGCTGATAATACGGCCGCGCCGCGACCTTGACCGCGGTCGGCGAAAGGGTTTTCCCATTGCCGCCGATCACCGCCTGCAGCGTGTCGAGCGTCGCCGTGGACAGCGTGGTACAGCCGGCCAACGCGCTCGCGGCCACCAGCAACATGCACACCCGCAGGTCGCCCATGCCGACGCTGACTCAGTTGACCGCGTCGTTTTGCGCACCGGCGGCGTTGCGCAAAATGGCCGAGATGGGCAACAGCTGGCTCACGAAACGATTCCAGCGCGTAATGCCGGCGGCACCCACGAAGACCACGTCTCCCGGTTGCAGCTGGAAATTGTCGGCCAGCACGAATGCGGTTGGCGAGCGCGCGTCCAGGTGGTACACCGTGGCCGGCTGCTTCTCCATATTGTCCACGCCGCGGATCACGTAGACGGCGTCGCCCTTGGAGGTGACCTGGTTGAGACCGCCGACGTTGCCCAGTGCCTGCGACAGGCTCATCGAGCTGGTCTTGTAGGTAAGCGCTTGCGGTTGGCGCACCTCGCCCATCACGTAGATCTGATGCTGGTCGTTGTAGGACAGGTAGATGTGATCACCCGGCTTCAAGTAGATGTCTGCCGGCCCGTGCATGCTGTGGCGAAGCGCGCTGATGTCCAGGTGGTAATCGGCGTCGCCGCGCTCCAGGGTCAGGTTGGCCAGGTTCGCTTCTTCCGGGTTGGGCTGGGCCTTGCCCAGCGCCTGCGCCAGGGTCAGCGGCGTGATGGTGATCGGCTGCGTGCCGGGGTGCATGAATGCGCCATTGAACCAGACCCGCTTGCTTCCATACTTGATGATGTTGACGTCGACCTGCGGTTGCTCGACATAAGCAGCCAGCTTTTTGGCGATATACGCGCGCAATTGCTCCAGCGTCATGCCGGCTACCTGGATATTGCCGACGAACGGGTAGTACAGCGTGCCGTCCGGGCGCACCAGGCGGCCGTTGGCGTAGATCTGCTGCTGTGAACCGGCCGGCGCGGTCAGTTCGGGATGGTCCCAGACGGTGATGTACAGCACGTCGCCTGCACCGATGTGATACACCGGCGGGCGATAGTCGAGCAGGGGGGCAGGGATGTCCGGATGCGTGCTCGTCGCCTGGTCGATGGCGATCAGCTTCGGCGTGATCTGCACCAGATCGACGCGACTGCCGAGGTCCGAGTCGTTGTTCTCGATGGCGCTCGTGTCCATGTGCTGGCCCGGCATCAGGGCGCAGCCTCCCATAAGCACCGCGGTCAGCATGAGCGCCGCAGCCGACCACTTCTTCATCGGCAAAATCCCAGTAATTGCGTAGCGAAATGCAACGCCGACCTGTGGGTCGGCGCGAGTTCACCCCCTGATTTTTGTAGCGGGCCTCAATGTGTTCCGGTGGTGCCCGTGGTCCCGGTTGTTCCCGTGGTTCCGGTGGTGCCTGTCGTTCCGCTGGTGCCGCTGGTGCCCGTGGTGCCGGTGGAAAGAAGCACGCCGGCCACGATGCCTGCGCCAACGGGGACCGCAGTACCGGTGCTCGTGGCTTGGGATCGGGCCGTGGCGGCGCCCGGGATCGTCGGTGCTTGTGCGTTGCCCTGGCCGTTGCGGGCCCGGGTTGCCGATGTATCACCGGATGTTGCGGCCGTGGCGTGCGACGGTTGCGTGTCAGGGGTGCCTGCTTGGGCGGCGCCCACGGCGCCCAGAAGAGTGACGGCGGCAGCCGCCGCAATAATGGATTTCACCATGTCGTATCTCCTTCTCGTGCCATTGCCGAATACCTTTTGAGTGTACCTGTTAGGACGCCGCGCAAAGCCGGTATGACGTCAATGTGTTCATGCACCGTTTGTTCACATGAATCGCGTTAAGCCGCGCTTACGTTATTCATATACCTGTACCAATGCATTTGTGGTCCTCTTGACCACACTTGCCTTGCATTACAAGATGTCGCCTGCTCCGGGTTTGCTTCCCGGATGGCAATGCACGGATCGGGATGCATTGTCCAAGGTGTCACGGGTAGGGCGGGCCCCTGGCGAAGACAGTTCAGCGACGCTCGAGGCAACGTGTTTCAACGGATCCTGGTCGTGTGTGTCGGCAATATTTGCCGCAGTCCCACCGCCGAAATCATGCTGCGCCGGCATCTGCCGATGGCCACGGTGTCGTCGGCAGGGCTGCACGCGCTGACGGGCCGCCCCATGGACGACATCGCGCGCGAGGTGCTCGAGGCCCACGGGCTGGATGGCAGCGCGCACATCGCTCGCCAACTCGACGCCGACATGTTGCGCGACGCCGACCTGGTCCTGGCCATGGAGCGTGCCCATGTCGAGGCCATCACGCGTCAGGCACCGCAAGCGCGCGGGCGCACTTTTCTGCTGGGCAAGTGGCAGAGCAATCGCAGCGTGCCCGATCCATATCGTCAGCAGCGCCCGGCATTCGAGCACGTCCACGAGCTGATTGCCGTTGCCGTGGACAGTTGGATCCCGTACTTGAAACAAGCCAGTTGAGGCACGCATCACATCGGTGCTTTCACTCTTTCCCGCCATTTCGCCCGACCACGGACACCCCCATGCCCGATCCCTCAGACGTCCGCGCCACCTCGACCGACAACGACCAGATCGATCTGCGCGAATTGCTTGGCACGTTGTGGGACAAACGCTGGCTGATCGGGATTGTCACCGGCGCGTTCTTCATCGTCAGCCTTGCCTACGCCATCCTGGCCACCCCGGTGTATCAGGCCAACGCCATGGTGCAGGTGGAGCAGAAAATGCCGACGCTTCCGGGTCTGCAGGACCTGTCGAACCTGACCGGTGACACGGCTCCCGAAGCAGCCACCGAAATCGCGCTGATGACTTCGCGCATGGTCGTTGGTCGCGCGGTGGACAAACTCGATCTGACCCTTCACGTCACGCCAAAACGCTTCCCGTTGATCGGCGATTTCATTGCGCGCCGCTACACCCCGGATCAGCCCGGTGCGGTGGCCGACGCGTGGCTGGGCCTGGACAGCTATGACTGGGGCGGCTCGACGCTGAAGATCTACCAGCTGGACGTGCCTGATGACATGGTTGGCGCACACCTGACTCTGGAGGCCGGTGAAAAGCACACCTTCAAGCTGTATGACCACGACGGCGACCTGCTTCTCGAAGGTCGCACGGGCCGCCCGGTCAAGGGCCACGGCATCACCATCCAGGTCGAGACGCTGCATGCCAATCCGGGCATGCAATTCACGGTCGTGCGTCAGCCGCGCCTGCAGACCATCAATCACGTGCAGGCGATCGTGTCGGCCGCCGAGGAGGGCAAGAGCTCGGGCATCATCGACGTGCACTATCAGGATCCGGATCCCGCGCGCGCCACCACGATTCTCAATGCCGTCATCCAGCAGTACGTCCTTCAGAACGTGCAGCGAGCCTCGGCCGAAGCCGCGCAAAGCCTGAAATTCGTCAAGGGCCAGCTGCCCGGCATCCACAACAAATTGAAAAAGGCCGAAGTCGCGTTGGCCGAATACCAGACCAGGATGCATACGGCCAACCTTGATCTCAAGACCAAGGGCCTGCTCGACCAGATTGCCGCCATCGAAGGCTCGATGTCCCAGTTGAAGATCAAGCAGGCGGAGGTCGAACAGCGGTTCACCGCCCGGCATCCGGCCTATCAGACGATGGTGGAACAGATCAGCGACCTCAAGGCCAAGAAGAAGGAGCTGATGAACAAGGTGTCAAGCCTGCCCGCCACCCAGCAAAAGCTGCTGCGCCTGACGCTGGATGTGCAGGTCAGTACGCAGTTGTACACCTCCATGCTGGCCCAGGCCCAGCAACTGAACGTGGCGCGAGCCGGCACAGTCGGCAACGCGCGCGTGGTCGACAAGGCCGCTGTCGACGTGTCTGCGCCGGTCAAGCCCAAGCGGGCGCTGATCGTCGCCGCCGGCACGCTGCTCGGCGCGTTCCTGGTCATCGCCTGGGTGTTTCTGCGGCAGATGCTCGACCGCGGCATCGAAGATCCGCGTGATATCGAACAGCTCGGTTTGCCGGTCTACGCTTCGGTGCCACTGAGTGCGTATCAGCGTGATGTCGAAAGCCGTCATCAGCATCGTCACCGCGCCAATGACACGCTGCACCTGTTGTGCGTGGACGACCCGGCCGACCTTGCCGTCGAAGCGATCCGCAGCCTGCGCACCAGCCTGCATTTCGCCATGCTGGAAGCGCGCAACAACATCATCATGATTTCCGGTGCCAGCCCCGATGCCGGCAAGACCTTCGTGTCCACCAATCTTGCTGCCGTCACCGCCCAGGCATCCCAACGGGTGCTGCTGCTTGACGGCGATCTACGCAAGGGCTCGCTGCATCGCATCATGGGCGGTAGCGATACCGGCTTGTCGGCCCTGCTCAGCAAGCAGGCCACGCTGGACGAAGTCGTCCATCACACCAGCATTGAAGGGCTGGACTTCATCGGCCGCGGCCGGGTGCCGCCGAATCCGTCCGAACTGCTCATGCATGCACGCTTCACCGAGCTGCTCGAGACACTTTCGGCGCGTTACGACCTGATCATCATCGATACCCCGCCGATTCTTGCCGTGACCGACGCCGCGATCATCGGCAACCAGGCCGGTACCAGCTTGCTGGTCGCGCGCTTCGGGATGAACCAGACGCGCGAAATCGAATTGGCCCAGCAACGCTTCGTGCAAAACAACGTCGACATCAAGGGCGCCATCTTCAACGCCGTGCAAAAGCGTGCCGCCGGCTATTACTCGTACGGCTACTACGACTATCGTTCCGCGTAACACGTCAAACGTCGTGAACCGGCGGTTTCGCGCTGTAGCCAATCCGCGAAAATTAACAGAACCAGCATGGACGCTGAACAGCCGTAAAGCCGGCCATCCTCATCGGATGTTTGTCATGATACTTTCACATTCGTCGTCGGTGACGTTCGTCAGGGACCACGAAGGCGACTCAAACCAACCAGGGCAGTTCATGGCCGCGACGACGCACGACGCACAATGTCGAGCGTGATCGTTCGGCGTCTTGATATTGCCGTCAGTCATCACATGGGGGGGTGCCGTCCAATCCGGTCGGGTGTTCAGGTTCCGGCCTGACAGATCGGGGCTGCGGCGCTTTACATAGAGAGATCCACCCTCCATGTTGCTAGCGTCAGGCCAACCGTCCAATCTCGATCGCTCCGACACCACCTTCTTTTCCAAGTATGCAGCCCTGCTCGACATGCTGCTGCGTGTCGGCGACCTTGCCATCGTCGTTCTGAGTGGTCTGGCCGTCTACGCCATGCGATTCGGCACTTTCGCCGTGGATGGGCCGTATCGCATCGCGGTGGTTCTGGCCACCGTGCTGACCCTGATGATATTCCACTCCAGCGGCATCTACCGCAGTTGGCGCGGTGAAAGCCTGGTCGTGGAGATCGCGCGCGTGTGGGTCGCGTGGGCGGGCGTACTGGTGGCGATGTTCGTGCTCAACTGGATGATGAAGACCACGGACACTTTCTCGCGGCTGTGGGTGGGCGGCTGGTTTGCCGGCGCTGCGGCGTGGTTTGCGTTGCACCGTTTCATGTCGCGCTGCGTACTCGGTTACATCCGCGCGCATGGCGTCGACAGTCGCCGGGTGATCTTGATCGGGTCGACGCGTGCGGGCAGGAAAATTGTTGAAGCCACCCGTCACAGTCCATGGATGGGGTTCGACGTGATCGGGTACTTTGCCACCCCGCATGATCAGGTCGACATCGACGATCTGCCGCGTCTTGGCGATATGGAGCAACTTGTCGCGCGTGGTGACACCGTCGCTTGCGAGCAATTCTGGGTCGCCGTGCCGATGCATGCCGAAGACGATATCCACCGCATCGTGGACGCGCTCAATGATGCCGCCGCGACCGTGCGCCTGGTTCCCGATCTGTTTGGCTATCAGCTGCTGAATCATCAAACGGCAGAGTTGGGAGGTGTCCCGGTCATCACCTTGCGGCGCAGTCGTGTCACCGGGCACGCACGAGTCGTCAAAGCCGTCGAGGACAGGATACTGTCGGCCATGATCCTGGTGCTGATAAGCCCGGTCATGCTGCTGGTGGCCCTTGGGGTCAAGCGGAGTTCGCCGGGGCCGCTGTTCTATCGTCAAAGACGCGTCGGCATGGACGGTCGCGAATTCCAGATGCTCAAATTTCGCTCCATGCCGGTGGATTCCGAAAAAGCCGGCGTCCGCTGGGGTGATGCGCGCAACAAGCAGACAACGCGCTTTGGCCGGTTCATCCGCAAGACCAGCCTCGACGAGTTGCCGCAGTTCATCAACGTACTCAAGGGCGACATGTCCATTGTCGGTCCACGGCCGGAGCGGCCGATGTTCGTGCAGAGTTTTCGCAAGGAAATTCCGCAGTACATGCAAAAGCATCTGGTAAAAGCAGGCATTACAGGGTGGGCGCAAGTCAATGGGTGGCGCGGTGACACGGATTTGAATCAGCGCATTCGGTGTGACCTTTTCTACATCCGGAACTGGTCGGTTGCGCTTGACCTGAGAATCATCATCAAGACAGCCCTGACCACATTTTTCGGCAAACATGCCAGTTGAAGGCGCCGGGGCGCGCACGTCGATCAACATCGTTGTCATCGAGTGTGCGTTGCCTCACGGCTCGTACGGAATCGACAAACAATGGCCGTGACATCTCGCCCGATCGCGCTTGTGGAGCTCGCGAAAGCATCACTGCACAGCAACATGGTGCGGGCTCTGCTGCGGACGTTTGTCACCCGCGGCATCGCGTCCGCGGGCAGCTTCGTCCTGGTCGTGATTGTGGGGCGTGTGTACGGCGCCGTCGGGGTCGGCGTATACGCGTTGGCGCAAAGCCTGATCATGGCGGTTGCCGTCATTGGGCGCTGGGGCATGAACGGCGCGCTCGTTCGCTTCGTGGGGCGTGATCTGCGTTCGCCCAAGGTGCGCGCATACGTCCGTTATGCTCTCGTGCGCGCCGGTGTCACCAGTGCCGCGGGCATGGTCGTGGTGTTCCTTTTGCGCGGGGTGTTGGCGCGCCTGTTCGATACGCCGGCGCTGGGGCCTTTCATCGCAGGTGTGTCCCTGGCCATCCCGCCATTCGTGATGGCATTCATCCTGTCCGGGTTCATGTCGGCGATCCGCAAGCCGGCCACGGCGTGTTTGCTGCAAAATGGCGCCATCGCCTTTGTCACCGTGTTGCTGGTGCTCGGCATGCACGCGCTGTGGCCGCATCAGGGCATCATCCTTGTCGCGATCGGTTACGCGCTGGCTGCGTGGCTTGTGTGTGCATGGGGCATGTGGGAAACGTCGCGCTGGCTGCGCCACCAGGATCTGGAGCGAGTATCCATCACGCGCGAGGACGTGGCGGAGTTCAAGCGTTCATCGGCGGCATTCTTTGCCATGAATGTCGCGTTGTTCCTGCTGAGCGTGGTGGGTATATGGGTCGCCGGGTACTGGCTGCCGACCGCCTCTGTCGGTCTGTACAAAGCGGCGTGGCAGATGTCCATGTTGATCGGGGTCATTTTGGCGGTCATCAACCTGATCCTGCCGACGCGTTTTGCCGACTGTTTTCACCGGCGTGACATGGTCGGGCTCGAGCAACTGGCGCGGCGTGGCGTACTGACCGCGTTGATACTTGGCGGTGTGCCGCTGGCCATGTGTCTGGCATTTCCGCAATGGACGTTGTCGCTGGCCGGTGATGAGTTCATCAACGCGGCATGGGTACTGCAGATCCTCGCGCTCGGCCAGCTGGTCAATCTTGCCTGCGGTTCGGTCGGTCATATGCTCAACATGACCGGCCACGAAACAACGTCCAGCCGCATCGCCTGGTTCTCCAACATCACGGGTCTGACGATGATCGTTGTCGGCACGCCCTGGATAGGCGTGAACGCCGTGGCTGTCGGCGTCGCCACGGGCATGGCGTTACGCAAGGTCGTCGGCGTCTATTTTGTTTGGCGATCGCTGGGAATATGGATGTTGCCGGTACCGAACATTCTCGCCTTGTCGGGTGTTCGTTCAGCAAGGTTCAGCTCGACATGAATGCAATGGAATCGCATGAGAGCGAGTGCGCCCAGCCAGACCGGATGCTGAAACGGACCTGCATGAACACGTTCGAGGAAAACAACAAAGATGAATCCCGGGAGTTTTACGATGGATGATCGCGTGACGCAAAAAGACACGCTGCCGAACCTGTTTCTCGTTGGTGCGCCAAAATGCGGGACAACAGCGATGAGTACGTATCTGGCGGGCCACCCAGACGTATTCATGAGCGAGCAATCAGGCGTGAAGGAGCCAAACTTTTTCTGTGCCGATTTCCGCTTCACCCATCAACGCCAAAGCGTCGTGGCGTGGACGGATTACCTCGAGCTTTTCCATCCGGCACCGGGTGGGGCGCGGTATCGCGGCGAGGCATCGACGTTCTACATTCTTTCGCAGCAGGCGATTCCCGACATCCTTGATTCGTGCCCTGATCCACGCTTCGTGGTCATGCTCCGCAATCCGGTGGACATGGTGGTCAGCTTGCACAATCAGAAGATCAAGAATCGCACCGAAACCGCTCCCCTGGAGGAAGCATGGGCTCTCCAGCCTGAGCGTCGAAACGGCGAAAAATTGCCGCCGCGCATCGATGACGGTCGGTTTCTCGACTACTCCTACGCATGCACATTGGGTGCCCACCTGGAGCGTCTTTATCGGTACGTTCCGCGGGCAAACGTCCATTGCGTGTTCTTTGACGAGTTCAAAGACGACCCGTCACGCGCTTACCGGGGTGTACTAAAATTTTTGTCACTGCCCGATGATCATCGGAAGCAATTCGACGTGGTAAACAAAAGCATGCAATACAAGCATGATTGGATCGAGACGGCAGTACGCAGGCTCGCGCCGCTTCGGGCACGTGCGGGATTGCCGAGGATGGGTATCCACACGTTCGTGAACAAGTTCAACCAGAAGTCGGGAAAGGCTGCGCCAAGCGCAAATTTCCTGAATTACCTGGCGATGCATTTTCGCGATGATATCGAATTGCTTGCCCGTATTACGGGAAGGGATCTCGGCGGCTGGTACGCGAAATATACGAACGACGCCGCATGATGAGTGGGCAAGTCAGTGTGGTGAGCGCGCTCGCAAACAAACGGATCAGCAGGCAACGCATTCAATGAAGCAGTACGCG
The DNA here is from genome assembly GCA_035690885.1 of Oleiagrimonas sp. GTDB lineage: Bacteria > Pseudomonadota > Gammaproteobacteria > Xanthomonadales > Rhodanobacteraceae > Oleiagrimonas. The sequence continues at coordinate 31,062 of DASSKC010000092.1, forward strand.
CAATCGGAACCGATCGACTTTGTGGTCCCATGGGTTGATGGCTCCGACCCCGAATGGCACGAAGCAAGATCAGCGTATCAATCCGACGCCGGAATTGACGCCGATGATCGTGATTTTCGATACCGCGATTGGGGCATATTCAAATACTGGTTTCGATCGGTGGAAACGTACGCCCCATGGGTCAACCGCATCCACCTGGTGACAAGTGGTCACGTCCCGAGCTGGCTCGATCGAAAGCATCCGAAATTGCATCTTGTCAAACACGAGGACTACATACCGCAAAAGTACCTCCCCACATTCAGTTCGCACACGATCGAGTTGAACATGCACCGCATACACGGACTGTCAAGAAAGTTCGTGTATTTCAACGACGACATATTCCTGTCGAATAACGTATCACCCGATCTTTATTTTCGCGGAGATCTGCCAACGGATGCGGCCATAATGAACGCTTTGAACGGGAGCGGTTTCAGTCTGATACTGATGAATGACATTCGCATCGTGAACCGAATGTTCTCCAAAAGAAAGGCAATCAGGGACAGCCCGCGCCGCTGGTTCACCTTCAAATACGGCGCCCAGGGTATTCGCAACCTGCTTTTGCTTCCGTGGCAACTGCACACGGGGTTCTCGAGCTTGCACATGCCCAACAGCTACCTCAAGTCCACCCTGGAGCGTGTGTGGGAAGCGGCGCCCGACGAACTCGATGCGACGTGTCGACGGCGCTTTCGAAGCGACCACGATGTCAATCAGTATCTGTTTCGTTATTGGCAGCTTGCGGTCAACGGATTCCACCCCGTTGCAAAACAACGGCATGGCGCCATGATCAAGCTCGGGATCGACCCGGTGTCCGATGTTCTTCGCGGAATACGCCATTCGCACAAGCCGCATCTTTGCCTGAATGACCATGCTGAAACGATAGACGATGTGGATATGGATCGGATTCGTGCCGAGATGGAAACGCGATACCCGACGAAAAGCAGGTTCGAGATATGACGAGATGCGGAAATCGTGGAACGCTTCGGCGTTGAATGATGTTTCGGCATGAAGTACGTTCCGTGCCGATTTTCGGGGTTGTGACGAGAGTCATCACGCCAGTCATCAGGTTCCGTGCAAGTTACCTGACACGCGCGCTGCAGTGAATGGCGAAGCGTATGCTCCGCGTATCAAACAATTCATACGGCATATACCAATGGCAACAGAAATAAAAATATATGGTGAAAGAAATACCAATACCAACTACGTGCGCAAGCTCATCGAGTTGAACCTGCTGGTTGCGCAGTTGCCGGGTACGGTGCCTCGCGCGATCATGAAGGCCCAGCGTCTTTTGCCGGGAGAGGAGATGGTCAGGGATATTTATTTCCGCGCCGCATTTCGCGCGACGTTGGGGTGGAAGCATGCAGCCGTGCCGCCGTTCCATGTGCTGAAAAGGTACGGCGGAGACTCCGGCAGAGTCGGATACATGACGATAACCAAGAACCCGTACTCGTGGCTGTTGTCATTGTACCGCCGGCCATACCACTTGCGCCGTCATGAGCGCCTGTCTTTCGAGGAGTTCTTGCAGCAACCGTGGAAGATGACGGGTCGCGACAATGCAGGCTCCCGTGTGTCCAGCCCGGTGGATTTGTGGAACATAAAGAACCGTTCATACAGAAACCTTCCGCAGTCAAGGACCATACACGCCACTACCGAACGGATTTTCGAGGATCCATCGGGCGTCATCAAAGCAATTGCGGACAAGTTCGGTATCGAACGGCACTCCGACCAGTTCATCAATCACGAACGTTCCACGAAAGATGAAACCAAGAATGGGGACTATTACCGTGACTACTACATCAACGAGCGTTGGAGAGAACGTTTGAGCCCGAAGGCGATAGGCCTCATCAACGAGCGTCTTGACTCGGAGCTTCTGTCTTCATACGGGTACGAGGAGATTTCGGCGTCAGGGAGGGTGTGGTCGTGACGCCCTGATCGAGTCGGTGCCGCGGCATGAAATCTCCCTCGATGAGGACTCCTCACCAATTTCGTAGCGTCAGCCGGATGCCGGCCGGGAACGACACTGGTCCGGCAATTGGCATGTTCGCCTGAACGGCAATCGCGCGTCATCGGCTGACCGGGAGTGGAACAACGTCATCGCCGCATCCATGCGCGGGTAATAACGCGTGGGGACGAACCGGAAATCGGGGTGGCTCCATGCTCGGCGGTTCGACGCACATATGCACTGGAAAATTGCATGAAATACATCTACTACATCACCAGGTTATTCAGGCAGGTGGTCGGAATGCCGGTGTATCTGGCATCCTTCGTCTTTCGCAGAAGCAAGGAGGTCTGGGTCTTCGGTGAGTGGCATGGCAAACGCTATGCAGACAACGCAAAGTATCTGTTTGAATATGTGTCCCGGAACCACGGAAACATACACGCGGTGTGGATGTCGACGGATCGCGAGGTCATCGCCAGGGTGCGCGGCGACGGTTTTCATGCGTGTCACTCCCGGAGTTGGCGTGGTGCCGCGATGTGCTTGAAGGCAAGCGTGCATTTCGTGACGCATGACGCGGGCGATACCAATGAGTTTTTTTCCGGCGGTTCATTGCTTGTGAATCTCACGCACGGCACGCCGCTGAAACGGATAGGAAACGACGCGCGGTACGCCCGGCTGGGCATGTTGACCTCGGTTTTCGATACCTATGGTGCGACTGTCATTCCCCGAAAGCGGCGTTTCGACATCATATCCTGCGCGGACAATATCGCGGCACGACGGTTCGCGACTGCTTTCCCGTCGGCGGGAAAAGTCACGGGTCCGGGCTACCCCCGATGGGACGGCCTTGTCGGTAGTGCGAAATCGCTCCCCATCGACGCTGAGCTCGGGCGCTTTTCGCATGTGATTTCCTACCTGCCGACCGTGCGGTTCTGCAATCAGCGACCTTACGACCCGTTTGCGATCACGGGCTTGTACGATTTCATGGACTATCTGCAGCGCAACGACGTTCTTTTTCTGGTCCGTACGCATCCGACGGTCTCTTTCGAAAACAAGGTTCCCCGCAGCGAGAACATCATGCTGGTGGATTCGCATCTGGTACCCGATACCTGTGACATTCTCCGACGGACGGACCTTTTGGTCACCGATTACTCGAGCGTGATGTTTGATTATGCAATGCTCAGGCGTCCCACCCTGTTGCTGGCACCGGATCGGGAAGTTTATCTGCGCGAGGACGTGGGAATCTATGGTGACTACAGCACGGACTCCCTGCACCCGATCTTCGATGACTGGAGCCAGCTTAGCGGTTACCTCCAGGACAATAGCGACGTGCTTGATCGGGTACAAGATGCGCCGGCCTTTGTCGAAGGTGAGGCATCGCGACGCATAGTGAAGTATGTGCAGCATGCGCTCGGGCCATCATGACCGGGGTTTGGAGCCTCCCTCCGAAGGCTCGGTGGTCATGCCTGTCCGGGACAGGCCGAACGGGTGTGCGCCTGAATGGGTGCGCGCAGCCCGCATTGCGCCGACACCGCGATGACGAACGCCGTACGAGGTTCCAGTCACGCGTCGATGAAACCGTTTCGGGGCGCGACCATGGTTGAGCGCCGAAAGTATTTTGTTGATTCATGTGTCATGGTGGTACTGGTAGTGATCTACTTTGTTCTGCCGAAAGCGACCGCGTTCCATGTGACCGGAAATTCGGCCGCGTACCTCGGGCCGTGGTACATGCAGCGATACGCGCTTGTCGCGTTGTGCCTGGTCTACTGCGTGATGCGTGGATTCGACGTTCCCTATTCGAGAGCCGAGTTCATTGCGCTGCTGGGTGCAGCGTTGTTTACGCTTGTCAATTTTGTCGCCGGCAACCCGGCAACGGTGTGGGGTGTCAGTGGATCGGCGGCCGCGTTGATCCTTTTCAAGCGATACAAGTTGGGGTTGTGCGAAATAAGCAAGCCCGTATACGTGTTGTGTATCGTTGCTGCATGCGTCTATGTCAGCCAGTATCTGGTCTATCGGAACTACACGCGGTTCGTGGCAAGTTTCATCGATCCCAATATTTCCGGTTACTATCTTTTCCTTGCGTGTGTTCTTTTGAGAACGAACGGTCGCAAAGTCACGAATCTCGTTTATTGTGCAGCGCTGTTCCTCGGGTTCATGAGCTTGAGCAGAAATTTTCTTCTTGCCGCACTGCTGTTCGAGTGCTCGTTGTTTGTTTTCAGGAAGAGGCCGAGGACGTTGCGCAAGCTGAAAAAGCCTGTTTTCGTGCTTGCGGTTGCGAGCGTGATCGGGATCATATGCTTGTCCCATGTGTTTCTGGCACACGAGGCGGATGCGGCCGCGAATCAAGCCGGAACGTCGCGTTTGACCACGCTTGACGATCAGTCGAACACGACCAGGTTCAAGGCGAACGAGTTCTTCCTGAGCCGCGTGGCCAGTGGGCACCTGATCTTTTCGGGGAACGGAGCTGGGCGATACTCTTCGCAGGTGGATTTTCACATGCCGCATAATGCGTTTTTTCGTGCGGCGTTTCGGTACGGCGTCGTGTGTGCGATCGTATTGATAATGATATTCGTGGCGTTGGGAAACTACTTTTTCAAAGCTTCCATATACAACCGCGCAATGATCATTGCGCTATTCGCTTACTACTGGTTCCTGGGTGATTTCATCACCGGCCCCGAGCTCATGCTGTTTTGCGTCGTCAGCATGCTTGTCGGGAGTCGATCTGCAGAACGCGATGTTCCTGTGACGCAACCAAACAAGCGGCATGTTCGTGTTCGGGTGTCTTGATCGGCTTCGATCAGGTGCGGCAGGGTGCGGGATCGGAAGCGGCGTTCGCCCATTCTCGCCGCTTTCGGCGAGCGGTATGAATGACCTGGAAAGGATGTTGATGAAAGATGTCTAGCGCTGGATTTGATGTTGTTCACGTTGCCGAGACGATTCGCGGTGGCATCGCCACGTACTTGCGCGAAATCGTGCCGCTGCAGGTCACGCGATTCGGTGCCGACCGGGTGGCGGTCATTGTCCCGCATGACGAGATCGGGGATCTGGGTCGGGCCGGGGGAGCGGTGTTGGTCGGCGTTCCGCGAGCCGGATCGCGCGTGCGCATGGCAATGCGGGTACGCGGGCGGTTGCGGCGTTTGTTGGCGGCGAACGATACGCGGATTCTTCACGTCCATTCGTCTTTTGCGGGGATGTCTTGCCGGGCGCCGTTTTTTTCGGGGCGGGTTGGCGCCGTTGTGTATTGCCCTCATGGTTGGGCATTCATTCGCAATGGTCGCAGCAGTCGGCTTGCGGTATCCATTGAGCGGTTGCTGGCCCGGCGAACCGACGCCATCGTGTGCGTGTCGGCGGCAGAGAGCGACGTTGCCGCTCGTTGCGGGTTGCCGGCCTCCAAGCTGAACGTGATCAGGAATGCCTTGCCAGATCGTCGCGGCAACGGACCGGCGGGGCTCGGTTCTGCCGCCGCGGATTCGCCGTTGCGATTGTTGTTCCTGGGGCGCTTCGATCGGGCCAAGGGATTCGATGTGCTCATCGACGCCGCGCGGCGTTTGCGGCGTCGCATCGTTCTCGACGTTTTCGGCGAGTCGGTGCTGGGAGAGTACAAGGAAGCCGGTTTGCCGGAGGGGGTGTGTTTGCATGGCTGGCAACCCTTCCCTGTGATGGAGCCCTACCTGATGGCTTGCGACGCAGTCGTTATCCCGTCGCGGTGGGAAGGCCTTCCGATGACCGCGATCGAAGCGATGCGCGCGGGCAAACCCGTGATTGGCTCACATGTGCCCGCGATTGCCGAGGTGATTGAAGACGGGCGTGGCGGCGTGCTTGTGTCGCCCGATGATGCGTCCGCGTTGGCGCTCGCCATCGACACGGTCTCACGGGAAGATCTGGCCGTGATGGGGCATCATGCACGGCAACGGTTTCTCGACGAATTTCGCATCGAGGCGCGTGAGTCGGAGCTGGCGGATCTGTATGAACGCGTGGTCGCATAGTGCTCGATTCGGTGAGAGAACGGGCGCTGTAGCGGATGGCGTCGGGCTGGCTGGATAGGTCGCGTGAAGCCTCCGAGGCAGCGAGGTTCGTGGTCCTTTTCGGGTCATGTTTGGTAGTCTCGCAAACTTGTAATTTCGAGAGCAGCTTATGCGTACGGTTCTGGTCACCGGTGGTGCGGGTTACATCGGGTCACACATGGTGTTGCTTTTGCAGCAGGCGGGCATTCCCGTGGTCGTGGTCGATGACTTGAGCAACAGCACGGAGGAATCGTTGCGCCGCGTGGCGCGGATCACGGGCAAGCCCGTGCCCTTCGTGTGCGGGGATGTCCGTGACGAAACGTGCCTGGATGCGGTGTTTGGCGATTACGACGTGGGCGCGGTGATCCACTTTGCGGGGTTGAAGGCGGTGGGCGAATCGGTCGCTCGTCCACTGTCGTATCACGACTGCAACGTGGTGGGTGCCGTCAGGTTGCTGCAGGCGATGCAGCGAGCGGACGTGCGAACGCTGGTGTTCAGCTCGTCGGCGACCGTTTATGGCGATCCGTCGGAGGTGCCGATCAGTGAAAGCTCGGGTCTGCATCCGACCAATCCCTACGGCACGACCAAGGCGCACATCGAGGACATGCTGCGGGATTTGCATCACTCCGGGGGCGATTGGCGTATCGCCTTGTTGCGCTATTTCAACCCCGTGGGCGCGCACGAGAGCGGGCTGATCGGGGAGGATCCGACCGGCATACCGAACAACCTCATGCCGTATGTCGCGCGCGTGGCCGCGGGCACGCTGCCGGAGTTGCACGTGTTCGGCGACGACTACGACACTGCCGATGGGACGGGCGTGCGTGACTACATCCACGTGATGGATCTGGCCCAGGGTCATCTGGCCGTGCTCGGCGCGCTCGAGGAGCGTGCGGAGCTGATCACCGCCAACCTGGGTACCGGCCGTGGTTACAGCGTGCTCGAGGTGGTGAAGGCGTTCGAGCGCGCGTCCGGTCGTGACGTGCCATACGTCATCGACGGGCGTCGTCCGGGCGACATCGCCGAGTGTTACGCCGATCCGGCATATGCATTACGGGCATTTGGCTGGAAGGCGGAGCGCGATCTGGCGCAGATGTGTGCCGATCAATGGCGCTGGCAGGCAGCCAATCCGTCCGGTTATTCCAGCTGACGCAAAACCTGCGCGTGAGGCTCCCGCGGCGCGCGCTTGTTGGGCTACACTCGAAAGCTACGGCAGCGTTTCCGCACAAAATGAGAACGTTGTCATCCGCACCGACTGGAGGAGGCACGAGATCATGTCCCACGTTCACGAAGTACCCGCCGCATTCGCCGCCCAAGCCGACATCAAGGCCGCCGATTACGAACGGTTGTACGCCGAGTCGATCAAGAGCCCGGAAGCATTCTGGGCCAAGGTCGGTCAGCGTCTGGACTGGATCAAGCCTCCCACGGTCACCAAGGACGTCTCCTACGATCCCGACGACCTGCACATCCGCTGGTATGCCGATGGCGTACTGAATGCATGCGTCAATTGCCTGGATCGGCAGCTGGACAAGCGTGGCGACAAGACCGCCATCGTGTTCGAGGGCGATGATCCGTCCGAATCGCGCCGCATCAGCTATCGCGAACTGCATGCCGAGGTCTGCCGGTTTGCCAACGCGCTTCGAAACCTGGGCGTGGTCAAGGGCGATCGCATCGCCATCTACATGCCGATGATTCCCGAGGCGGCCGTGGCGATGCTGGCGTGCGCGCGCATCGGTGCCGTGCATTCGGTCGTGTTCGGCGGCTTTTCGCCCGATTCGCTGGCCGGGCGTATTGCCGATTCGGCCTGCAAGCTGGTCATCACGGCAGATGAGGGTACGCGTGGCGGCAAGAAGATCCCGCTCAAGGCCAACGTCGACGAGTCGTTGACGCGGCCCGGCACCAACAGCGTCGAAACCGTGGTCGTGGTGCGCCGCACCGGTGGCTCGGTCAACGTCCAGTCACCGCGCGACCGCTGGTACCACGACCTCATCGAAGGTCAGTCCACCGATTGTGCGCCGGAGCCGATGAACGCCGAGGATCCGCTGTTCATCCTCTACACCTCCGGTTCGACCGGCAAGCCCAAGGGCGTGCTGCATACCACCGGCGGTTACCTGGTCTACTGCGCCTACACCCACGAGGCGGTATTCGATCTCAAGGAAGACGATGTCTACTGGTGCACGGCCGATGTGGGCTGGGTCACCGGCCACAGCTACGTCGTATATGGCCCGCTGGCCAACGGCGCGACCACGGTGATGTTCGACGGCACGCCGGCGTATCCCGATACCAGCCGTTTCTGGCAGGTGGTCGACAAGCATCAGGTGACGCTGTTCTACACCGCGCCGACCGCCATTCGTGCGTTGATGCGTGACGGCGAGGAACCGGTCAAGAAGACCTCGCGCAAGTCGTTGCGCCTGCTCGGCACGGTCGGCGAGCCGATCAATCCGGAAGCCTGGGAGTGGTATCACCGCGTGGTCGGCGACGAGCGCTGCCCGATCGTCGATACCTGGTGGCAAACCGAAACCGGCGGCATCATGATCACGCCGCTGCCGGGCGCCATCGACACCAAGCCGGGTTCGGCCACCAGGCCGTTCTTCGGCATCGAGCCGGCTATCGTCGATGCCGACGGCAACGAGCTCGAGGGCGAGTGCCAGGGCAATTTGATCATCAAGGATTCGTGGCCGGGCCAGATGCGTACCGTCTACGGCGATCATCAGCGTTTCATCGACACCTATTTCAAGACCTACCCGGGCAACTATTTCAGTGGCGACGGCGCGCGTCGCGATGCCGACGGCTACTACTGGATCACCGGTCGCGTCGACGACGTGATCAACGTGTCCGGGCACCGTCTGGGCACGGCCGAGGTGGAAAGCGCGCTGGTGACCCAGGACACCGTGGCCGAGGCCGCCGTGGTCGGCTGCCCGCACGAGATCAAGGGCCAGGGCATTTATGCGTACATCACGCTGGTGGCCGGCACCGAGCCCAGCGATGCGCTGCGCGACGAGCTGATCGCCCAGGTGCGCAAGCAGATCGGGCCGATCGCCAAGATCGACTACCTGCAGTGGGCGCCGTCGTTGCCGAAGACGCGCTCAGGCAAGATCATGCGCCGCATCCTGCGCAAGATCGCCGAGAACGAGCCGGACAAGCTCGGCGACATCTCCACGCTGGCCGACCCGACGGTGGTGCAGAACCTGGTCGATGAGCGCCTGGTGAAATAAGCGGCGATGTCGTGAGTTCCGGTCAGCGCGGTATCGATGCGGCGGGGTTCGTCCCCGCCCGTATCAGTCGCGTTGCGCCCGGGCTGGATGCGGGCGAGGTTCACCTGTGGTGGTTTGGCTACCACCGGGGGCAGGGGCGGGCACCATTGCGGGCCTTGCTGGCTGCCTATCTGGGCGTCATGCCCGAGGCGTTGTCGGTGACGGTCGATGTGCACGGCAGGCCGCATCTGGCTGCATCGTGCGCTCTGGATTTCAACTGGTCCCACAGCGGCGAGCACGCCATGGTGGCGGTCGCGCGTGAGCTGCCCGAGTTGGGCGTGGACATCGAGCAGCGTCGCGAGCGGCCGCGGGTGCTGGCTCTCGCGCAACGCTTTTTTGCCGAGGGCGAACACGCCACATTGCGGCAACTGCCGCCCGTGCGTCGCAACGAGGCGTTCTTGCGCCTGTGGACCGCCAAGGAGGCGGTCCTGAAGGCGCACGGGCGGGGCTTGGCCTACGGATTGGAACGCGTGGAATTTGCCCTGGACGACGCCGGCGCGCGGCCGCTGCGGTTTCATGGCGAAGTGGGCGCCGCAGAGCAGTGGCAATGCCGGCCGCTGGCGCCGGCCGCGGCGCTCGTGGGCGCGCTCGCGTGGCGTGGAAAGCCGCGCCGGATACGCCGTTTCGTCCCCGCAGGCGATGATTTTGCGGGCACGTGAACTTTCTCCCCGCGCGGAGGTCATAAAAGGTGTTGGTTCTCCCCAACCGTGAATGGTGCACAGGGACGTGCGTTGGTATTTTCTCTTCAAGTCCGGCACGTACCGCTTGGTACGTGCCGTTTTTTTGGTGCGTCGTCAGTGGCGGCCTTGAGCAACGCGGGTGCAGTCGCGACGGCTGAAGCCGCTGTCGCACTGCGGTAAAGTGCGCAGTCCCATTCGGGCGAGACCGCTCCATGACCGTACTCAGCGTCAATCTCAACAAGGTGGCCGTGCTGCGCAACGCGCGCGGCGAGGGCGAACCGGATGTATGCACCGCCGCGCGCACGTGCATGGACGCCGGTTGCGGTGGCATCACCGTGCATCCGCGGCCGGATTTGCGCCATATCCGGCCCGATGACGTGCGTGCGCTGGCCACACTGGTGCGCGGCCGCGCCGAGTTCAATGTCGAGGGCAATCCAATGGCCGGCCCGCGCGAGGGCTATCCCGGCTTTCTGCCGCTGGTGCGCGAGGTGCGGCCGACGCAGGTGACGCTGGTGCCCGACGCGGAAGGGCAGATCACCTCCGACCATGGTTTCGATCTGCTGCGCGACATGCCGCAGCTGACCTCCATTGTCGCCGAGCTGGTCGAGCTGGGTTGTCGCGTCAGCCTGTTTGTCGACGCCGGCGCCGATACCGCCGAAGGCTTCGATGCGGCTGCCAGAGCCGGTGTCGGACGGGTCGAACTGTATACCGGCCCCTATGCGCACGCGTTCAGCGAAGGCGACGCCCGCGATGCCCTGGCCGCGTGTGCGCAGACCGCGCGGCTGGCCCATCAGGCCGGGCTGGCCATCAACGCCGGACACGACCTCAACCAGGCCAACCTGGGCGCCATCAAGCAGGCCATTCCGGGTCTTGCCGAGGTGTCGATCGGACATGCGCTGATCGGCGAGGCGCTGTATGACGGGCTGGCGCCCACGGTACGCCGTTACCTGGATATCCTGGCCTGACGGCACCGCGAGACTGCCTTTCGCAGGTAGGATTGGCTTCATCAATCCGACGTGGCCGTGGTGTCGGATCCGTCGTGGTGCTTCTTGATCCGACCTGCATGCGCTCATGACGGTTTGTGGCGGGCATTGCCCGCCCTGCGCGGTGACGTGTTGACGTTTTCACGTGTACATTTGCATCACGCCACGTATGGAGTACATTGGTCATGTACTTCATGCAGAGAGTGTCGATGTCCACATCTGCCCATGCCCGAGTCGGCACGGATCCGGCCCCCGACCAGGCGGCACTGAACGCTTTCTTCCGCATCGCCGAGGCCTGGGATCTGCGCGTGGCCGAACAGCGCACCCTGCTGGGTGATCCACCGTCGTCCACGTTCTACAAGTGGAAGCGCGAGCGCCGCGGCGCGTTGGGGCGCGACACGCTCGAGCGCATCAGCTATTTGCTCGGCATCTGGAAGGATTTGCAGATCCTGCTGCCCGAGGACAAGCACGCCGATGCCTGGATTCGCCGCGCCAACAGCGACGCGCCGTTCGGCGGCCGCAGCGCGCTGGAGCGCATGCTGTCGGGCAATGTGGCCGACCTCTACAGCGTACGTTGCTATCTTGATGCGCAGCGCGGCTGATCGCGAGCGCACGTCTCAGGTGGCGCGATGACGGCCACGCATACTCGCGCAATGCCCGCGCCGCCTGAAAAACGCATCCGCTGGACACGTGCGTATCGCATGGTGCCCAGCCGCTACCCCCCGGTCGGGGTATTCGACCGCATTGCCGACCCGGACGCGCTCGACGCACTGTTCGCGCTGGAGGCCATGACCAACCCGCGCCTGCGCGAGCACACTGGCGCGCTCTCCCAAGTGCCCCCCGATCGGCGCATCAGCGGCGCGGGAGCAACCCCGGTGATGGCCGCATTCACTCATCTCAATCCCGATGGCAGCCGCTTCAGTGACGGCAGCTTCGGCGTGTTCTATGCAACCCACGGCGTGACCACGGCCATCGAGGAAACGGTGTACCACCGTGAGCAATTTCTCCACGCCACGCACCATCCGCCGATCAACCTGCAAATGCGCTGTTACCGCACGGGTGTGCACGGCCGCCTGCACGATGTGCGCGGCGGCTGGCCGAAAGTGCACGATCCGGGCGACTACAGCGCCAGCCAGGCATTGGCGCTGCGCCTGCGCGCGGCCGGGTCCAACGGCATCGTCTACGGCAGCGTGCGCCATGCCGGCGGCACTTGCGTGGCGGCGTTCTACCCCGACATCGTCGACCCCTGCGTGCAGGCCGGACACTACTTGTACCGCTGGGACGGCACCCGCATCAGCGCCGTGCTCGAAGTCTCCCGCGTCAAGCGCCCACCGTAGGAGCGGCGGAAGCCGCGATTGGACGTGCCCTTGCGGTTGATGTCTTGCGCTCCTCGCGCAGCGACAGTCAGGGCAACATGAAGCTTCCTTGCGGTTACAGTGCGTGTAACCGCCGATGGCGCCCACACGAACAACACGAGGAGACACCCATGCAGCATGACGATCACGCCCGGCCGGGCCGGCGGCAATTCCTGCGTCTGTCGACCATGGGCGCCGCGGCCTTGCCGTTGCTGGCGACCGGCTGCGCGAAGGCGGCCGATGCCGGCACCGCGGGAGCGGCGAACGGCGCCAACAAGATGCCGCGCTCGATCGCCGCGCTGCAGCCGGTCACCGGCAAGGCCGTGCCGATCGGCGATGCCGAATACGAGAGCCGCCTGGCCAAGGCGCAGCGCCTGATGGGCAAGCACAAGCTGGACGCCATCTTTGTCGCCGGCGGCACCTCGCTGGATTATTTCGCCGACGTCAAATGGTGGCTCAGCGAGCGCACCGCCGGCATGATCCTGCCGCGCGAGGGTGATCCGGTCTACGTGTTTCCCACGTTCGAGCGCGGACGTGCCGAGGAGCAGGTGCGCTTCGGGCATGACATTTGCACCTGGCAGGAGAACGAAAGTCCGTACAAGACGATCGCGCAGATTCTCAAGGACCTGCATATCGCCGGTGGCACGCTCGGCATCGAGGAGCGCGTACCGTTCTTCATGGCCGATGGCATCGGTCAGGCGGCAGCAAACATCAACCTGGTCAGCGCCACGCCGGTCACGGCTGGCTGTCGCGCGTTCAAGTCCAAAGCCGAGTTGGCGTTGATGCAGATCGCCAACGACGCGACATTGGCCACCTATCACGCGGTCTGGCAGGCGCTGCAACCGGGCATGACTGAGGCCGACGTGCATGCGCTGGTGCAGGCCGCTTACGCGCGTCAGGGCGTGGAGGGTTTTGCCAGCGTCAATGTCGGCAAGTACACGGCCTCGCCGCACGGTTCGCGCGAACCGCAGGAAATCCGCGAGGGCACGGTGGTCATGCTCGATGACGGCTGCAAGGTCGAGGGCTACACCAGCGACATCACGCGCACCTTCGTGCTCGGCAAGGCGAGCGACAAGATGAAAAAGGTCTTCGCCATCATCCAGCAGGCGCAGCGCGCGGCCCGCGAGGCGGCGCGCACCGGCGGCGTGATGCAAGACATCGACGCGGCCGCGCGCAAGGTCATCGTCGATGCCGGCTACGGTCCGGACTACAAGTACTTCACGCATCGTCTCGGCCACGGCATCGGCATGGACATGCACGAGTGGTATTACGCCGTCGGCGGCGACACCCGCACCATTGCCGACCGCATGACCATGAGCGACGAGCCGGGTATCTACATTCCCGGCGAGTTCGGCGTGCGCCTGGAGGATTGCATGTACACCACGCCCGACGGTGGGCACTGGTTCACGCAACCAAGCCCGTCCATCGAGCACCCATTCGCGTAGGAACGTTCCTGGAGTAGGTCGGGTTGGCTTCATCAACCCGACAAGGCGTGCCGCGACATCGGTGTCGGGTTACGCCTGCGGCTCAACCCGACCTACACGGCTTGAGGCCCATTGAAATCGTAAACCCATCGCGCACAGAGCTTGCCCCGGACTTGATTCGGGGTGCGCTCCTGCGTCAGGCGTCAGCGTCGGTGGCGAAGCCCTCGCGGGTGCCGCGCTGGTAGACCTTGTCGTCATCCTGCACTTCGCGTGCCGGGAATGAGGGCAACGGCTCCAGCTTGTCGTAGATCGGCGCGAAGTCCGGCTTCGTGGCTTCGAACAGTTGCTCGAAATCGTCGATGACAAAATAGCTTTGCTGGTAGGTGTCGATGCGGTACTGGGTGCGCATGATGCGCTCGAGATCGAAACCGATGCGGTTGGGCGCGGCCGATTCCAGCGAATAGATCGACTCGCCCCTGGAGCTGACGATGCCCGAGCCGTAGATGCGCAGGCCTTCGCTGCTGCGGATCAGCCCGAATTCGACCGTGTACCAGTACAGCCGCGTCAGGTTCATCAACGCCTCGGGGCCGATTTGTTCGGCCTTCAGTCCGCCGCGACCGTAGGCCTCCATGTAGTCGGCGAAGATCGGGTTCATCAGCAGCGGCACGTGGCCGAACAGGTCGTGGAACAGGTCCGGCTCGGAGATGTAGTCGATCTGGTCGGGCTTGCGGATCCACCAGGTGACGGGGAAGCGCCGGTTGGCCAGATGATCGAAAAACGTCTGCTCGGGCAACAGGCCTTCCACGCCGATCAGCTCCCAGCCGGTGGTTTTGGCGAGGATCGGGTTGAGCTCGTCGAAGCGCGGAATCGCGTCGGCGGTCATGTGCAGCATGTCCTGGGCGGCGATGAACTCGTCGCAGGCGCGGCCTTTGAGTACCTCGCGCTGGCGCGCGAACAGCTGCTCCCAGACCTGATGGTCGGTCGCGGTATAGCTGTCCCACGGCTGCTCGACCACGGCGGTGGTGTAGACCGGGATGGTGCCGCGGTCGGTCTGTTCGTGTTCGACGCGCTTGGGTGCGGTGTTCATGGGATAGGCCTGGTGGCGTTGTCTGCCTTCAGGCTAACGCCGATCCGACGCAAGATGTTTGCAATATTGCGTCGCTATGGGGTTTGTACGCATAATTATTGCGTATGAATGAAAGTCATCGTGTAAAACTTGACCGCACGGATCACAAAATCCTTGCTTCCTTGCAGGCAAGCGGGCGCATCACCAATGCCGAGTTGGCCGAACGCGTGAACCTGTCTGCCTCGGCTTGTCTGCGGCGCGTGCAGCGTCTGGAGCGGGCCGGGGTGATATCCGGTTACGCGGCGCAAGTCGATGCCGGCTCGCTGGGCCTGGGCCTGCAAGTGTTCGTGCGCGTGCAGCTCAAGCAGCACGACAGCGCGACGGTGGAGGCGTTCGCCGGACAGGTCAACGCCTGGGACGAGGTCGCTGCCTGCTACGCACTGGCCGGAGACATGGATTACCTGCTGCACGTGTACGTCAGCGACCTGGAGCATTTTTCACGCTTTTTGCTCGATCGCCTGCTCAATGCCGGCGGCGTCGCCGATGTCAATTCGAGCTTCGTGTTGCGTACCGTCAAGCAGGCTCCATCGGTCCCCGTCGGTCACGCCGTATAATGGCCAGTCGGCTGGCGCGGCTGGCAACGGTGCCGTGCCGTCGTTTACCCTTTGATGACCGATGAACATGCCTGAACAAACCATGGCCCCCCGCTCGCGCGACTGGTGGCGCCCGGTGCGTTACCTGTACCGGATCCCGCTGGTGGTGCTGCTCCTGATTCTGGGCGTACTGCTGTGCCTGTTCGTGGCCGGCCCGCGTCGGCATGCGGTGGCGCGCGGCGGTCGCGAGCCGTTGGCGCATCGCGCCACGCGCTGGTGGTCGACAATGTTGATGCGCGTGTTCGGTTTTCGCGTCAGCCAGGTGGGGTCGCCGTTGCCGGATGCGGCCATGTTCGTGTGCAACCACGTGACCTGGCTGGACATCGTGCTGGTGCACACCCAGCGCGCGGCCTGTTTCGTGGCCAAGGCCGAGATCGCACGTTGGCCGGTGGTCGGCTGGATGGCGGCTTGCGGCGGCACGATATTCCACCAGCGCGGTTCAAACCAGTCCATGGCCACGGTCATGGACACCATGGTCAAGCGCTTGCAGAAGGGGCGCTCGGTGGCCGTGTTTCCGGAGGGCGGGACCAGTCATGGTGGCAAGTTGCGTACCTTTCATGCGCGCATTTTTCAGGCCGCGCTGGATGCCGAGACGCCGGTGCAGCCGGTGGCATTGCGCTATGCGCGCCATGGCCGCCGCTGGTTGGACGTGGCTTTCCGGCCCGGTGAAAGCTTCGTGGCCAACATCGTGCGCCTGATGGGGGAGCCATCGTGTGATGCCGAGGTGCATTTTTTGCCGCCGGTACCGCCCAACGAAGCCGGCCGCCGGCGCATGGCCGAACAGGCCCGTGAACGCATTGCCGCGGCCCTGGATGGAGGCGTGGAAGGGCGCCAATGAGCGTGAAACCCCCTGTCATGGATCCGACGTCCGCCACGAGCGGACCACCGCGAGGCCGTCAATTCCAGCCTCACGGCCTGTTGCGCAGCGGACACGCGCAAACCATGTTGTCGTCCAGCAGCTGGCGCCGGCTTGCGCAGCGTCCGTTGCGTCGCCGTGTCGATGCCGGCGCCGAGAGCGTGGTGCTGGAGGTGACCGGCGGCGTGCGTCTGGCCGGTCTGTTCACCGCGCAGACGCAACGACCGCAGTCGCGCGGTCTGGCGCTGCTCTATCACGGCTGGGAAGGCAGTACCGATTCCAGTTACGTGGTCCAGATCGGCGCGCGCTTGTTGGCCGACGGCTGGGATATCTTCCGCCTCAACTTCCGTGACCACGGCGGCACCTACGAGCTCAATACCGAGCTGTTCAACTCGTGCATGCTCGATGAGGTGGTCGAGGCCAGTATCGAGGTCCGGCGCCGTTGGCATCGCGACGGTACGCCCATGGTGCTGGCGGGTTTTTCGCTGGGCGGAAACTTTGCCTTGCGCGTGGCCTTGACGGCACCGCAGGCGGGATTGGGTCTGGATCACGTGGTGGCGGTGTGTCCGGTCATCGACCCGAATACGAACCTGGCATCGCTTGAAGACGCGCCGTGGATGTATCACTGGTATTTCATGCGCCAGTGGCGCGCTTCGCTCAAGCGCAAGCAGCGTCTGTTTCCCGAGGAGCATTTTTTCGCCCCGCGTGAATTGCGCCAGAACCTGCGCAACCTGACCCGCCTGATGGTCGAGCGTCGCACCGATTTCGGCACGCTGGACAACTATCTGGACGGCTACTCGGTGGCCGGCTCGCGCATGGCCGGCATGCAGGTTCCGACCACCATCCTCACCTCGAAAAACGATCCCATCATTCCGGTCGAGGACTTCCATCATTTGACGGTGCCGGGCTGCGTGGAGCTGGACATTGCCGATCACGGCGGCCATTGCGGCTTCCTGATGGACTGGCATTTCCACAGTTTCACCGACGCCTACATCGCCGAACGCTTCAACGCGCTGGCAACGTAGGTCGGATTGGCTTCATCAATCCGACGTGGGCGCAATGTCGGATCCGTCGCTGCGCTCCTTGATCCGACCTACGCGCTACATCGCCGAACGTTTCAACGCCCTGACCGCGTAGGTGGGGTTGGCTCCATCAACCCGACGTGGCAGGGTGTGATCGCGCAGACGTTGTGTGGGTGTAGGCTGGACGTTCCGATCCAGCGGAGAGCCGTCATGCGCGTCGTGTTGTTGTGTGTGCTTGCCCTTTTGTCATCGTCGGCGTGCGCCGCCTCGTTGCCGCTGTCCGAATTGACGCTGCCACCGGGCTTCCACATCAGCGTGTACGCGAGCGAGGTTCCGGCTGCGCGCGAAATGACCATAGGCGACGACGGCACCGTGTTCGTCGGTTCCAGCGGCGCGGGCAAGGTGTACGCGTTGACCGACAGTGACCACGACGGGCATGCCGACAAGGTGCGTGTGGTCGCCAGCGGCCTGGATACGCCGATCGGCGTCGCGTTCCATGACGACGATCTGTACGTCTCGGCGATCGACCGCATTGTGGTCCTGCGCGACATCGAGAATCATCTGGACAACCCGCCGGCACCACAGGTAGTGACCGACAAGTTGCCGACCAAACACCATCACGGCGGACGCTTCATCGCCTTCGGGCCCGACGGACGGCTGTATGTGCCGGTCGGCGCGCCCTGCAACATCTGCGAGCCACCGCCGCCGTTTGCCAGTTTGCTCAGCATGAAACCCGACGGCAGCGATTGGCAGACCGTGGCCACGGGCATCCGCAACACGGTCGGGTTCGATTGGCAGCCCGGCAGCGGCAAGCTCTGGTTTACCGACAATGGCCGCGACATGCTCGGTGACAACCGACCCAGCGACGAGCTCAACCGCATCGACCATGCGGGCGAAAACTTCGGTTATCCGTACTGCCATGCCGGCGACATCGCTGATCCCGAGTACGGCAAGGGCCACCCGTGCAGCGACTATGCGCCACCGGCGCTCAAGCTGGGCGCGCACGTAGCCTCGCTGGGCATGCGTTTTTATACCGGCAGCATGTTTCCGGACTCTTACCAGGGCGCCATCTTCATTGCCGAACATGGCTCCTGGAACCGCTCGTCCAAGGTCGGTTACCGCGTCATGGTCGTGCGCGTCGATGGCGACGAGGTGGTCAGCTACAAGCCCTTCGTCACCGGCTTCCTGCAGGGCCAGCAGGCCTGGGGCCGACCCGTCGACGTGCAGCCGATGCCAGATGGCAGTTTGCTCATCAGCGATGATGGTGCGGGCGCGGTGTATCGAGTGACGTATGAAAGCGAAGGGGCGGGGGGTTAGGGACGAGGGGCGAAAAGCGCGCACGTTGCAGCTCAGCCCCTGGCCCCTAGCCCCCAGCCCCTAGCCCCTAGCCCCTAGCCCCTCTCCAAAGGAGCCCCCCATGCAACTACGCAGCGACAGCTTCGCCAACGGCGCCGCCATTCCCGCCGAGTTCGCCTTCGGCAAACCCGGTGATCCGGTGGCACTTTCGGACAACCGCAGTCCGCACCTGGTGTGGCAGGACATCCCCGATGGCACGCGCTCGTTCGCGCTGACCTGCGTGGACCCGGACGCGCCAAGCCGGCCCGATGACGTCAACCAGGAGGGGCGTCTGGTGCCGCCGGACTTGCCACGCGTGGAGTTCACGCACTGGCTGCTGGTGGACATTCCGCCCGAATGCGGCGAGCTGGCCGCCGGCAGTTGCAGCGACGGCATCGTCGCTCACGGCAAGACCGACCCGGTCGGGCCGCCGGGTTGCCATCAGGGCCTGAACGACTACACCGGCTGGTTTGACGCCGATGCCGACATGCGCGGGCAGTACTTCGGCTATGACGGCCCGTGCCCGCCCTGGAACGATTCCATCGTGCACCACTACCACTTCCGCATTCATGCGCTGGACGTGGCCACGCTCAATCTGAGCGGTCCGTTCGGTCTGGACGATGTGCGCAAGGCGATGGACGGTCATGTGTTGGCCAGCGCCGAGTGGGTCGGCACTTACACCATCAGCCAGGCCGCCGCCGAGCGCACCTATTGAGGTAGGTCGGGTTGAGCCGCAGGCGTAACCCGACGATCCGTACCGCGCCAGGCCATGCCGGGTTGGTGAAGCCAACCCGGCCTACACCAGAGGCAATGCAGGTGTTCGCCCTGTGCGCGATGCTTCAGGCGCCGGCCGGCAGCAGCAGCAGCAGCGCAGCGCCGAACACGATGCGGTAGATCGCGAACGGCGTGAAGGTGTGCTGGCGGATGTAGCCGAGCAGCCACTTGACGGCGACAAACGCGGTGATCAGCGAAACCACGAAACCCACGGCCAGTGCCGTCCAGTCTTCATGCACGGCGCCGCCGGAGCCGAGCATGTTCAGCAGCTCATAGCCGGTGGCGGCATACATGGTCGGTATGCCGACCAGGAAGGCAAATTCAGTCGCGGCCGCGCGGTTGGAGGTGCCAAACAGCATGGCCACGAAAATGGTCGTGGCCGAGCGCGAGGTGCCCGGAAACAGTCCGGCGACCATTTGCGCGATGCCGACCAGGATGGCCACCGTCCAGGTGACTTGTTTGCGGTCCGGTTGGCGCGCGGCCATTTGTTCGGCGGCAATCATCCATATGCCGCCGATGATCAGTGCCCAGGCCACCGGGGTCACTTCGGTCGGCAAATTGAAACCCATCTTGACCGCGATCAGGCCGAGCACGGCGGTGATCAGGAAGGCCACCAGCAATTTCAGCAGGTAGTCGCGGTTGGCCGGGTCGCGCCAGCGCGTCAGCAGTTCCCAGATGCGTCGCCAGTAGATCAGCGTGATCGCGAGGATCGCGCCGGCCTGGATGCCCACGTTGAACAGGTCCGAACGCTGCCCCAGCCAATGCTCGGCAATCAGCAAGTGTCCGGTCGAGGAAATCGGCAGGAACTCGGTAATGCCTTCGATGATGCCGAGGATGATGGTCTGGATCAGGTCGGGCATGCGCGGGCCGAATGTCAAACGACGGCCAGTGTACCGGGATCGGGCTGGGCAGGGGCGTGTTCGCGGGAACCGAAAGAATGTGCACCATACTGGTGCATTCAGTCAGAAAAATAGCCCTGATTCGGGGCGCGCCTGCTGCATTGACAGCGTAAGTTGTTGAAAACAAGAGGCACGTGGCTTGGCACGGACCCTGCAATGAGGACGAGGTCGATTCGACCGTTGCGTGTCGACCATGAATGGAGTCCTGCCCGTGAACCTGATCACCAGCATCATCCGTCCGCACAAACTCGACGCCGTGCGCCAGGCCCTCGAAGACGTCGACGTCAACGGCATGACCGTGACCGAGGTACGCGGTTTCGGTCGCCAGAAGGGGCATACCGAGATGTACCGCGGCGCCGAGTACGTGGTCGATTTCCTGCCCAAGATCAAACTGGAAGTGGTGGTGACCGACGATCGCCTCCAGGCCGTGCTCGACGCCGTGCAGTTGGCGGCGCACACCGGCAAGGTCGGCGACGGCAAGATTTTCGTGGTGCCGATCGGGCAGGTAGTGCGCATCCGCACCGCCGAGCTGGACGGGGATGCGCTGTGAAGCCGTGCACGCCTACCTCGTCATTGCCCGAACGTGGGTCCTGTTCGATGCTTCTGCGTGGTCGCCGTTGCTGGCGACCAGCTCTGGCCGCATGCCTCGCGCTGGGCATGGCGCCGGCCCTGCACGCCGCGCCGCTGGCGGCCATCAACAAGGGCGATGTCGCCTGGATGCTGACCTCGACCCTGCTGGTGCTGATGATGTCGATACCCGGCGTGGCACTGTTCTACGGCGGACTGGTACGGGCCAAGAACGTGTTGTCGGTGATGATGCAGGTGCTGACCGTGCTGGCGCTGGTGTTGCTGCTGTGGACGGCCTACGGTTATTCGCTGACGTTCAGCGGTGGCGGCGCCTTCATCGGCAACTTCGACAAGGCCTTTCTCGATGGCATCTCGGCATCGTCGCAAGCGTCGGGACTGCCGGAATATCTGTATTTTTCCTTCCAGGCGACATTTGCCGGCATTTCTTGTGCACTGATCGTCGGCGCGCTGGCCGAGCGCATGAAGTTCGGCGCGGTACTGGCCTTCACGGTGTTGTGGTTCACGTTTGCCTACGTGCCGGTCGCGCACATGGTGTGGGCGCCGAGCGGCTGGCTGCACACCTTGGGGGCGCTGGATTTCGCCGGCGGCACCGTGGTGCATGTCAATGCCGGCATGGCGGGTCTGGTCGGGGCCGCCTTGCTGGGGCCGCGCATGGACATGGGGCGCACGGCGATGCGCCCGCACAACCTGCCGCTGGCGATGGTGGGCGCGGCATTGCTGTGGGTCGGCTGGTTCGGCTTCAATGCCGGCTCGGCGCTGTCGGCCAACGCGACGGCCGCACTGGCATTCGTCGACACCTTGCTGGCCACTGCCGCCGGCGTGCTGGCGTGGCTCGGCGCCGAGGCCGTGTTCCGCAAACGGCCGTCGATGCTCGGTGGCATCTCCGGCGTGATCGCGGGTCTGGTCGGCATTACTCCGGCGTGTGGCAACGTCGGGCCGTTGGGCGCGATCGCCATTGGTGCACTGGCCAGCCTGGCTTGCCTGTGGGGCGTGAACGGGCTCAAGCGCCTGTTGCGCGTGGACGATGCGCTGGACGCATTCGGCATCCACGCCGTCGGCGGCATTGCCGGCGCGTTGCTCACCGGCATCTTCAGTGTGTCCGCGCTGGGCGGCAACGGCGGCAACGGTTTCGGCATGCTGCACCAGTTCGGGATACAGGCTCTTGCGGTCGTGATCACCCTGGCCTGGAGTGCTCTGGTGGCGTTGTTGGCCGGTCTGCTGGTGAAGTGGGTGTACGGTCTGCGCGTCAGCGACGAGCACGAGCGCGAAGGGCTCGATACCACGGTGCATGGCGAGCGTGCCTATGATGACTGACAACAGGCGACGCGAGACGGATCAGGTCGTCGCGACGCACCAAGATGGTGCGTAACTCATGCGCCATGCATCAAACTGGAGCAATCCGACGTTTTGCCATCTATCCAAGTCGTTGAATTGACATATGTTCGCTCTTGGCACAGGGTTTGCTTACATCAGGAAACCCTTGTTCACTTCCATCCACGCGAGGCCATTCATGTCCGCCGACACCATCCTCAAGCAAATCGCCGATGAGCACATCGAGTTCATCGACCTGCGTTTCACCGACCTGCTCGGCAAACAGCATCACCTCACCTATCCCGCGCACAGCGTCGACGAAACCCTGTTCGAGGACGGCAAGATGTTCGACGGCTCGTCGATTGTCGGCTGGAAGGGGATCAGCGAGTCGGACATGGTGTTGATGCCCGACCCCGACACCGCCTTCGTCGATCCGTTCAGTGCGCACAAACAGCTGGTCATGACCTGTGACGTGCTTGAACCCTCGACCATGCAGGCCTACGGTCGCGACCCGCGCTCGATCGCCCGTCGCGGCGAGGCCTACCTCAAGGCCAGCGGCATTGCCGACACCGCGTACTTCGGCCCCGAGCCGGAATTTTTCGTGTTCGATTCGATCCGCTGGCGCAACGACATGGGCCGCGTGTTCTACGAGATCGAATCGGAAGAAGCGGTCTGGAGTTCCAGCAACGATTACGAAGGTGGCAACCATGGCCATCGGCCGGGTGTGAAGGGCGGTTACCTGCCGCTCGGCCCCAGTGACTCGCTGGCCGACCTGCGTGCCGAAATGTGCCAGGTGCTGGAAAAGCTTGGCCAGGTCGTCGAAGTGCATCACCACGAGGTTGCCACCTCCGGCCAGTGCGAAATCGGCACGCGCTTCAACACGCTGGTGAAGAAGGCCGACGAGCTGATCGACATGAAGTACGTGATCCGCAATGTCGCCCATGTGCACGGCAAGACGGCGACCTTCATGCCCAAGCCGGTGGTCGGTGACAACGGCAGCGGCATGCACGTGCACCAGTCGCTGGCCAAGAACGGCGAGAACCTGTTCGCCGGCGACCAGTACGGCGGTCTCTCGCAGACGGCGCTGTGGTACATCGGCGGCATCTTCAAGCACGCCAAGGCCATCAACGCGTTCGCCAACGCCACCACCAACAGCTACAAGCGCCTGGTGCCGGGCTTCGAAGCGCCGGTGATGCTGGCCTACTCGGCCCGCAACCGTTCGGCCAGCTGCCGCATTCCGCACGTGTCCAACCCCAAGGGCCGTCGTGTCGAACTGCGCTTCCCGGATCCGATGCAGTCTGGCTACCTGACCTTCACCGCGCTGATGATGGCCGGCCTGGACGGCATCGCCAACAAGATCGACCCGGGCGCGCCGGCCGACAAGGATCTGTACGACCTGCCGCCGGAAGAAGAGCGCAACATTCCGCAGGTGAGCTCCAGTCTGGACATGGCGCTGGAAGCGCTGGACAAGGATCGCGACTTCCTCAAGGCCGGCGACGTGTTCAGCGACGACGTCATCGATGCCTACATCGCGGCCAAGATGCGCGAGGTCACCGACTATCGTGCCAGCACGCATCCGCTGGAATTCCAGATGTACTACGGGCTGTAAGGACACGGCGCACATGCCGCAAGCGCAGCCGATCATCCGCACAGCCACGGCCGGCGATGCCGTGGCTGTCGCGGCCATCTACAACACGTACATCGCCAGCAGCCACGCGACCTTCGAAACCGAGGCGGTGGACAAGGCCGGGATGGCGGCACGCATCGCGCGCGTCGGCACAGCATCGCTGCCGTGGCTGGTTGCGGTCATGGACGGTACCTTGGTCGCGTATGCCTACGCGTCGCCATGGAAAGCACGCGAGGCGTATCGCCACAGCGTGGAAACATCGATTTACATCGATCCGGCGCACGTCGGCAAGGGCATCGGCGTGTGTCTTTACGCCGACTTGCTGACCGCATTGCGTGAGCGACCGCTGCACGCCGTCATCGGTGGCATCGCATTGCCGAATGAGGCCAGCGTCGCGCTGCACGAGCGACTCGGCTTTCGCAAGGTTGCGCATTTCGAGCAGGTGGGGCACAAGCTGGGACGCTGGATCGACGTCGGGTATTGGCAGCTCGTGCTTCAGGGCTAGTCGGGAACACGAACAAGTGAACAAGGGCTGGTGCACGCCGCACTTCCGGTGGCGTGCACTCCAGGCTCACGACCTCCCTTTGTCTGCACACAACCGATCGAGCAGGGAGCAAGACCATGAAACAGTTGCATCGCAGTTCCGGGCGCGCCGCCATCTTCGGGTCCACGGTCACGGCGCTGGCCATCGGCATGAGCTTGATGCCGAGCACGGCGGCACGCGCGGCCGAGCTGTCCGGGTCGGCCAGCCTGACCTCCGACTATGTGTGGCGCGGCACCTCGCAGACGCATGGCAATGCCGCATTCCAGGCCGGCTTCGCGGTCGGTGGCGCGTCCGGTTTTTACGCATCGGTTTGGGGTTCGAATATCGACTTTGGTCCCGGCACCGATGCTCGCGCCGAGCTCGATACGGCGGTCGGCTGGAGCCATGCGCTGGGCCGCGACTGGGCGCTGGATGTCAGCGTGCTGCATTACGCCTATCCCGGCTCCGATGCGGATCTGGACTGGACCGAGCTCGACGGCACCCTCACCTGGCGTGACAACTACTGGGCCTCGCTCGGATGGTCGCCCGAGGCCCTGGGCTCGGATTCAAGCGGCACCTACGCACTGGTCGGCGCCGCATTCCCCGTCGCCGACCGTTTCCGCATCGAGGCCACGCTGGGCCACTACTTCCTGGATGACGTTGCGTTTGCCGACGACGGCTACACCGATGCCGCGCTGAGCGCGATATGGGCCTTCAGCGGACCGTTCGAGGCACGCCTGAGCGCGCACGCGACCAGCTCGAGCGCCAGGACGATCTTCGGCGACGAGATCGCCGGCAGCCGTATCGAGGCGGCCCTGCAGGCGTCGTTCTGAAGCAAAACGAACGCGGAGTTCTGCACCGTGTCCAAGTTCACCGGGGCCGGCGCAGGTTGGGTTGGGTGACCGGCGCTGACCCGAAGGCGACATTGGCGTGTGGCTGCATGCGTTCCGGGTGCCGCACGGAGAGTTTCACTACCATTGGGTGTCGTGGAAGGGTGCCATGGTGGTGATCAGGTCCTCGCTATCGCGTGGGATCGGCACGCAGGAAGGCTTTTGAGGCAAACAAGAATGAAAGATATCGTGCGCTGGGGCGTTGTTGGTAACGCGCGTATTGCGCGGCAAGCGCTGATTCCGGCAATCAGGAAGGCGAAGAACGCCGAGTTGACGGCTGTCGCCAGCCGGAGCGCCGCCAAGGCGAAGGAGGCGGCGGACACGTATGGCTTTCGAAAATTCCATGACAGCTACGAGGCGCTGTTGCGCGACCCGGACGTGGACGCGGTGTACATTCCGTTGCCGAACGGGCTGCATGCCGAATGGACTGTCAAAGCAGCGCGAGCGGGCAAGCATGTGCTGTGCGAAAAGCCGGCGGCACTGACGGCCGTCCAAGCGCAGCAGATGGTGGAAGCCTGCCACGCGAACGACGTGGTGTTCATGGAGGCTTTCATGTATCAGTTTCATCCGCAGCACGAGCGGGTCAGGGCGATTGTCGCGTCGGGCGAGATTGGCGAGGTGCGGTTGATGCATTCGCGGTTCGCCTTTCGACTGGATGATCCGGGCAATGTCCGCTTTGACAAGAAGCTGGGTGGTGGTGCGCTATATGATGTGGGGTGTTATTGCATCCATTCGTCGCGGCACATCCTTGGCGCCGAGCCGTCGGCGGTTTATGCGCGGGCGCACGCGGACCCCGACAGTGGTGTTGATCTGACCACCACCGGAATGCTCTCTTTCGACCACGGTTTGCAGGCCTCTTTCGACTGCAGCTTTGAAACCGTGCCGGGCGAGTTTTTCGAGGTGATCGGAGACAAGGGGCGCATTCATGTACAGCGCCCTTATCGTCCGGACAAGAACGAGGACGGCCAAGGCCGCATCGTGGTCACCATGGCGGATGGGGAAAGCCGAGTCGAACGCATCGCGGGTGACTCATATGTCCTCCAGGTCGAGCACTTTTCGCAGTGTGTGCTGGATCATTCTGCGCCGACGTATTTCGGCCAGGCAACGGTGCGCAACATGAAGGTCATCGACGCCTGCCGTCAATCGATCCGCTCGGGACAAGCCGTTCCGCTGGGTTTCTGAATTCCCTCAGTCGATCATTTCCAGATCGGACAGGCGCGGCCGCTCGACGGGGATGCCTTGCGCGTTGCAGCTGCCGATGTCACATAACGCTTTGCGCAACGTCGGTGCCTGCTGGACGATCAGGTGGAAGATCGTGTTTTGCTCGATCTCACCGTGGAAGACGGCGGCGCCGGCGCCGTGCGCGAACACCGCGACATCGTCGCCGCCATGGGTTTCGCTGGGCAGCGGGATGGTCGCTTCCTGCAGATAATTCGGGTCGGTGGTGTCGACGTGGGTGAGATCGGGGCGACCCTGGGTAATACCCGAGGCGTGGTCATAGTGGTGCGGGAAATGCTTGGGGCCTTCGGGCTGGGTGTCGGTGGCGCCGGTGTAGCCGGGGCCGCTGGCAAATCCCAGTGTGGTGTAGGGCAGGCCGGTGGCGTCGGTGGCCAGTTCGCCGTGACCGCCGTGGTAACTGCTGGTGGCGCCGCGGACCAGGCCGAGGATGGGATTGCCGCGTGCCGGGTAGCCGCGCATGCTCAGGGTGTGGCTGTGGTCGGAGGTGACCACGATCAGGGTGTGTTCGGGGTCGGTCATCGACTGCGCCACTTTCACCGCTGCGGACAGATCGATGGTTTCGTCCAGCGCGCGATAGGCGTTGCCGGCATGCAGGGCGTGGTCGATGCGGCCGGCCTCGACCATCAGGAAGAAGCCCTTGTCGCTGCGCTTGAGGATGGTGAGGGCGCTGCGGGTCATGTCGGCCAGGCTGGGTTCGCCGGCCTTGTCCTGGGCGCGATCGTGACCGTAGTGCATGTGCGAGGGCTCGAACAGACCCAGCAGGCGTGGCGTATGGGCGAGGTCGAGATCGGCCAGCTGCTTGGCATTCCAGACATACGCGCCGTCCGGGTAACGCTGCTGCCAGAGCTTGACGAGATTGCGACCGTCGGTGCGCTCGCCGTGACGTTCGGTGTATTCGGGGTCGGTGACGCTGGCGCTGGCGGGCAGGAACGCGGTGCGGCCGCCACCCATGGCGACGTCGATGCCGCCGCCGATGGAAAAGTCGACCAGTTGCGCGGCAAAATCGGTGCAGCCGGCAGCGCGGGCCTCGGCGGGCAGTTCGGTGTCGACTTCCCAGTTGCGCTCGGGCAGGTGGCCGTAGGTGGCTGCCGGTGTGGCGTGGGTGACGCGGGTAGTGGTCACGAAGCCGGCATCCATGCCCGCGGCCTTGGCCAGTTCCAGCATGGTGACCAGGGCATGGCCCTCGCGGCTGGCACAGTTTCCGCGCTGGGCCAACTGGCCCACGCCGATGAAGCCCAGGCGGGTCTTTGCGCCGGTCATGATGGCGGTCATGGTGCCGGC
>DASSKC010000093.1:0-2828 GCA_035690885.1 Oleiagrimonas sp.
GGCCAGTCGACCAGCGCGTGATCGGCCACGCGTGGCGGGCGCGTCAGCGTGACCGGAAAAATCAGCGCCACCACCAGCGCCGCCTCGATCAGGCCGGCAACGGAAAACACCGCCATCTGGCTCAGTGCCGGAAATCCGGTCAGGGCCAGAAAGGCGAACGCCAGCACGCCGGTCAGCAAGCCCACGCCCAGCCCGGCACGAATCTTGCCCATCACCTGCGGTGGCGCACTGCGCCCGAACCAGTATTCGGAGAAGTACAAAAACGCATAGTCGATGGCGATGCCGAGCAACGTGGTGCCGAACACCAGGGTCAGGATGTGGATCGACCCGAACACCGCGATCACCGCCGCCGTGGCCGCCGCCACGCTCGCACCCAGCTGCAGGAAGCCGAGCAGGTGCGGCGCCAGCGAGCGGAATACCACGGCAATCAGGATCATGATCAGCAGCGTCGAGGTGACGCTCAGCCAGATGCTTTCCGAGCGCGCCTCATGGCGTGCGGCGTCGGAGAACAGCGCCGCGCCGGTCGCCTCGAATCGACAGCTCGTGCAGGCGCCGGCCACGGCCTTTTCCGCGGCTTTGACCGCGTTGGCCGCGCGGGTTGAGCCCTCGGCACCGAAGGCCGCTTCGGGCACGGCCAGGCGCAGCAGGAACACGCGCGCATCGCCACGTTTGGCCGACATCAGCGGTCCGTCGGGCAGAAAATCCGGATACGGTCGTGGCAGATGCGCGACAAAGCGGCCCACGTAACCGCCCGGATCGCTGCCCAGGCTGACCATGCCGGCGGGGCTGGCCAGCGACACCGCCACGGCGGTGGCCAGGGCCTTGGCGCCTTGCTGCTCGAAACGTTGCACCTGGGCCGGCGACAACAAGGTAAATCCGTGTTGGCGATACAGCGCCAGCGCCCGATCCACCTGCGCGTTCTCGCTGCCCGCATCGAGGCCGGCGTCGAGCATCGCCTGGCGCGCGGCCAGTGCTGCCTTGCGGGTGGGCGCGTCATCCGGGCCCGACACCAATGCCAGCACGCGCTGGCTTAAGGCATCGCGGCTGCGCTCGGTGGCCGCTTGCAGGGCTGGATCGGCATGGTGGTCCGGCAGCAGAGCCAGGATGTTGGTCTGCACAGGTCCGGCCGGATGTACCCGCCACACGGCCAGCGCGCACAACAGTGCCAGCGTCACCAGCCACAGTGCCCAGCGGCCCACCGCACGCGCGCCCATTTACGCTGGTCCGTCGGCGCGGTCGATCGGGGTGAAGCGGATGTCCATGTGGCCCCCTGAAGCCTGTTCGATGACCAGATGACGCGGATGCCCGGGCGCGCTTTCGGTCACCTCGATGCGTTTGATGACCTTGGCCATCGCGCCCGGCTTGGGTGTCAACGTGACCTGGCGACCGTCGTCCAGCGGTTCGATCTGGACATTGAAATAGCGCGCCAGTTGCGCACGATCGCCCGACAGCGCGCTGACGAAGATGCGTTGCACGGCCTTCAGCCACGGCGTCTGTTCGGGCTTGAGCACGCGACGGGTACCGTCGGGCAGCACCTCGTGTGCGTTGCCATCGGCCATCTCGAACACGTAGTGGTAGGGCTGGGTGATTTCCCAGTGGAAACCGCCATCGCGGCTGAAACGCAGCAGCCCGTGGCTGGTCAGTGCCTGCTTGAAGCCGGGCAGGGTGCGGGTTTCGACGAAGGTCGCGGCGAAGTGGTCCGGTGCCGGCGTGGCGGCCAGCAGCAGTGCCGGTGCGCAGGCCAGCAGCAAGGTGGCCATCCATGTCTTGAGGTGTGTCATAACCATGGTTTCAGGCGCTCCAGGAAAGCCGGCGGGCTGGCCAGCTGCAATTCCCACGTATCGACGGTGACCGCGCACTGTATCGTGGAGCCGGTGCCCAGGCGCGTGCCCTCGCGTGCATCGGTGATCAGGTAATCCACCTTGAGACGATTCTCCCATTCGACCATGCCGGCCTCAACGCGGATTTTTTGCGCGTAGCGTACCGGCTGCACGAAACGTGCGTGCGCATCGACCAGCGGCCAGGCGTAGCCGGACTCGCGCATCTGCGGGTAGTCGTAATCGACGCGACGCAGCAACTCGGCCCGCGCCTGTTCGAAATAGCGGAAATAGTTTCCGTGCCAGACGATTTGCGCCGCGTCGACATCCTGGAACGGCACGTCGACCACGACGTGTGCCACGAGCAGCGCGCGTTCGGCCAGCGGTCGACGGGGAGAGGATGAGCGAGGCATGTCAGGCTTCCACGTTGTCATGTGGTGCGCGGCGGCGCATCCATGTGCGTCGCGCCAGCGCCGGCAGGCGCGGCCACATGCCGGCAAACAGGCGCAGGTGCAGCCATGTCATGCGCGCGTTGTCGGCGACCATGCGGAAGTGCGAGATGCCGCCCTCCGGATAGCGCACGCGCGTGGGCACGAACAGGCTCTCGGTGCCGGCCCAGTACAGGCGGGTCATGATGTCGGTGTCGAAATCCATGCGTCGACCGATGCGCACGCGTCGCGCCAGCACCAGGCTCGGCATGACCGGGTAGACGCGAAAGCCGCACATGGTGTCGCGCAAGGTCAGCGACAGCGTGTCCAGCCAGATCAGCGCATGGGTGAGATAGCGGCAGTAGAAACGTACCGCCGGCACGCTGTCGTCGTAGCCCGGGCGACCGGAGATCAGCTGTTGCGGATGCGTACGTGCCAGAGCCAGCAGTCTGGGCACGTCCTCCAGGTCGTGCTGGCCATCGGCATCGACCTGCAGCGCATGCGTGAATCCCTCGCTGCCGGCGTGCGCGATGCCGGCCATGACCGCGGCACCCTTGCCGCGATTGGCGGGCAAGTGCAGGCA
>DASSKC010000094.1:0-16724 GCA_035690885.1 Oleiagrimonas sp.
GTTCCTCGGCGCATCGGTGTCGTATCTGATTTCCAATGGTTCGTTCTACTGGCTGGGTGGCCGTTACGCCGACCCGCATTTTGCCGAGTACGTGGCGCGTGCCTGGCAGTGGGGGCCGATGTTCGTGCGCACCACGTTGACCTATGTCGTCGTCGCGCTGGCCGTGCATGCGGTGGCCTGTCGACTGAGCCGACGCAAACCGCAGCTTGCGACCAATCGCACATGAGCGATCAGCATCACCGCGAGCGCATGCGGCGCAAGAAGGAGCTGGTCGACCGCGGCATCGCACGCGCCACCATCGATCGTGGCGTGGTAGTGGTCACCACCGGCAATGGCAAGGGCAAGAGCTCGTCCGGCTTCGGCATGCTGGCGCGCTCGCTCGGGCATGGGTTTCGCTGCGGCGTGGTGCAGTTCATCAAGGGCAGCTTTTCCACCGGCGAGGAAGCGTTCTTCCGGCGTTTCCAGGGCGCGGGGCTGGACTACCATGTGATGGGTGAAGGCTTTACCTGGGAAACGCAGGATCGTGAGCGAGACGTCGGCAAAGCCATGTCCGCGTGGCGGGTCGCGGCCGGCATGCTGGCCGATCCGGCGTATCGTTACGTCTTGCTCGATGAGTTGAACATTGCCTTGGTCAAGGACTACATCCCGCTCGCTGCCGTGGTGCAGGCACTGGCCGATCGGCCGCCGCAGCAGCATGTGGTCATTACCGGCCGCGGTGCGCCCAAGGGTCTGGTGGAAGTGGCCGACACGGTGACCGAGATGCGCGTGGTCAAGCATGCGTTCAAGGCCGGCATCAAGGCACAGAAGGGCATCGAATTGTGAGTGTCAGCTGTCCGGCATTGTTGGTATCGGCGCCGGCCTCCGGCCAGGGCAAGACCTCGGTGACGGCGGCATTGGCGCGTTGGCACACCCGCCAGGGGCGGCGCGTGCGCGTGTTCAAGACCGGGCCGGATTTTCTCGATCCGCTGCTGCTCGAACGCGCCAGCGGTGCGCCGGTCCAGCAATTGGATCTGTGGATGTGCGGCGAAGCGGATGTGCGCGCGCGCCTGCATGATGCGGCACGCGAAGCCGACCTGATCCTGATCGAAGGCGTGATGGGTTTGTTCGACGGTGACCCGTCCAGCGCCGATTTGGCGACGCGGCTCGACGTGCCGGTATTGGCGGTCATCGACGGCTCGGCCATGGCCCGCACCTTCGGCGCGTTGGCCATGGGCCTGGCGCACTATCGCGAGGGTGTGCACCTGCATGGCGTCGCCGCCAACCGCGTGGGCAGCGATTATCACGCGCAACTGTTGCGGCAGAGTCTGCCTGACGACATGGCCTGGCTGGGGGCGTTGCCGCGTGACGAGAAACTGGCGCTGCCGGAGCGGCACCTGGGTCTGGTGGTGGCTGCCGATGTGGACGATGTCGAGGCGCGGCTGGACGCGCTGGCCGATGCCTGGGAGGCCCATGCGACAACCGCATTGCCGCCGGCCGTCACGTTTGCCGATGCGGCCGTCGATCCGGTGCCGTCGACACTGCAAGGCCGGCGCATCGCGATTGCCCGCGATGCCGCGTTCTGCTTTGTGTATCCGGCCAATGTGGCGCTGCTGCGCGAAGCCGGTGCCGAGCTGGTGTTCTTTTCGCCGCTGGCCGGCGATGCGTTGCCGGCCTGTGATGCGGTGTGGTTGCCGGGCGGCTATCCGGAATTGCATCTGGATGCGCTGTCGGCGTGCAGCGATTTGCATCAGAACTTGCGTGAACATGTGGCCGCGGACAAGCCGTTGTTGGCCGAGTGTGGCGGCTTGCTGTTCATGCTTGATACTTTGACCGACATCGACGGTCATGTCGCGCCCATGGCCGCGCTGTTGCAGGGTGATGCGCGCATGCAGTCGCGTCTGGGCGGGCTTGGACTGCAAAGTATCGAGTTGCCCGAGGGCGTGTTTCGTGGGCACACCTTCCATTACGCGCATGCCGACATTGCCACCGAACCCGTGGCCGAAGCGATCAATCCCAATGGCGGCCCGAGCCGCGAGATGGCGTATCGCCACCGGCGCATGACCGCCAGTTTCGTGCACCTGTATTTTCCGTCCAATCCAGTGGCGGCAACGCGGCTGTTCGCCTCATGACGACGGCACTGATGCTGATCGCGGCGGTCGTGATGGATGCCGTGTTTGGCGAGATGCGACGCGCGCACCCATTGGTATTGTTTGGCCGTATGGCCGTCTTTCTGGAAACGCGCCTGTGGCGCAATCGGCGTTGGGCGGGTGTGGTGGCCTGGGTGCTGACCGTCGTGCCGTTGGTTTTGTTGGCATGGTGGATCGAGCAGCTGCTGGGCGGGATATCGGCGTGGCTGTCGGTGGGATTCACCGTCGTGCTGACGTGGGTCGCGATCGGCTTGCGCAGTCTGGGTGAGCATGCGCGACCGGTGGCAAGCGCCTTGGCGAAGGGTGATCTGGAAACGGCACGCGAGGCCGTGGGGCGTATCGTCGGGCGCAACGCTGCCGTATTGGATGCCGACCAGGTCGCCGTCGCGGCCACCGAATCGGTACTGGAAAACGGCAATGACGCGGTGTTCGGCGCCTTGTTCTGGGCCGCGCTGCTGGGCGCGCCGGGCGTGGTCTTGTATCGCCTGGCCAATACGCTGGATGCGATGTGGGGACATCACAATGCGCGTTACGGGTATTTCGGTTGGGCCGCCGCGCGCGCCGATGACGCGCTCAACTTTATCCCGGCGCGGCTGGTGGCGTTGACGTATGCCTTGTGCGGACGTTTCGAGGGTGCCTGGCATGCATGGCGCACGCAGGCACGGCATTGGGTCAGCCCCAATGCCGGCCCGGTGATGGCGGCCGGAGCCGGCGCGCTGGGTGTCGAGCTTGGTGGGCGCGCGCCCTATCAGGGCCAGTGGATTGAGCGGCCGCAGCTCGGTGCCGGCGAGGCCCCGAACGCTTACACGATTGACCGCGCAATGCGCTTGGTGCGTCGCGGCGTGGTTGCGTGGCTGGTGGTGGCGCTGGTGGTCGGCGTGGTGACGGGAGTCAGTCATGCTTGAGCACGGTGGACGCCTGCTTCAAGCCGCGCGCGAGTACGGCATCGAGCCGTCGCGCTGGCTGGACCTGTCCACCGGCATCAGCCCGTTCGCCTGGCCGGTGCCATCGATTCCCGCGCGCGTCTGGCAGCGATTGCCGGAAGACGAAGACGGCCTGGTCGCCGTCGCTTGCGATTATTACGGCGCACCGGATCTGCTGCCGGTGGCCGGTTCGCAGGCGGCGATCCAGACATTGCCGAAGCTGCGTGCGCATTCGCGTGTGGGTGTCATTGCGCCGGGGTATGCCGAGCACGCGCAGGCCTGGCGGCATGAGGGTCATGATGTCCAGATGCATTGCGCCGAGGACTTGCTGGCGTCAGCGGCCAGCCATGACGTGATCGTGCTGATCCATCCGAACAACCCGGGCGGCGAGGTTTTTGCGCCGTCGACATTGCTGGCGTTGCACGCGCAGTTGGCGCAACGCGGCGGCTGGCTGATCGTCGACGAGGCGTTCATGGATGCCTCGCCGCAGCACAGCCTGTGCACGTACGCCGGTGAGCCGGGCCTGGTGGTGTTGCGTTCGGCCGGCAAGTTTTTCGGTTTGGCCGGTGCGCGCGCCGGGTTTGTCTGCGCGTGGCCGGAGCTGCTTGAGGCCATGCGCGTGTGGCTTGGGCCATGGACCGTCAGCGGGCCGACGCGGCATGTCTTGCGTCAGGCATTGGCCGATCACGTCTGGCATGCGCAGGCGCGCCTGCGTTTGCAAGAGGCCAGTGATCGGCTGCAGCGATTGCTGAGTGCGCACGGTCTTGCACCGACAGCGGGCACGGCTTTTTTCCAGTGGTGCCGAACTGCGCATGCGGCAAGCCTGCAGCAGGCGCTGGCCACGCGCGGCATTCTGGTGCGGCATTTTGCGCAGCCGGCCAGCCTGCGTTTCGGCTTGCCGGCCGATGCTGCCGAGTGGGCGCGTCTGCAGAAGGCGCTGACTGAAATCATGGGTGAGGTGGTCGCATGAGCGCGCGCGTGTTGATGGTGCAGGGGTGTACGTCCGATGCCGGCAAGTCGACGCTGGTGGCGGCACTGTGTCGATGGTTGCATCGGCGCGGCGTGGCGGTCGCGCCGTTCAAGCCGCAGAACATGGCGCTCAATGCCGCCGTCACCGCTGACGGCGGCGAGATCGGGCGTGCGCAGGCGGTGCAGGCGCAGGCGGCCGGAGTGGAGCCGCATACCGATTTCAATCCGGTGCTGCTCAAGCCTGACAGCGATACCGGCGCGCAGGTGATCGTGCACGGCAAGGCCGTGGCGCGCATGAGTGCCGGCGGCTATCACGACTACAAGGCGGTGGCGCGCGAAGCGGTGTTGGCCTCGCATGCGCGCCTGGTCGAGCGCTACGCGGCGGTGATCGTCGAAGGTGCCGGCAGCCCGGCCGAGATCAATTTGCGCGCCAACGACATTGCCAACATGGGCTATGCCGAGGCCGTCGATTGCCCGGTGGTGTTGATCGCCGATATTGATCGCGGCGGCGTGTTCGCGCATCTGGTCGGCACCCTGGCGCTGCTGTCGGACAGCGAGCAGGCGCGTGTTGCCGGCTTCGTGATCAACCGTTTCCGGGGCGACATCGGCTTGCTGAAACCGGGCCTGGACTGGCTGGAAGCAAAGACCGGCAAACCGGTGCTGGGCGTGTTGCCGTATCTGCACGGCCTTGAGATTGCTGCCGAGGATGCCTTGCCGCGCGAGCGCGTGGACAAGCCTCACGCACGCTTGCGCGTGGCGGTGCCGGTGTTGCCGCGGATCAGCAATCACACCGACTTCGACGCCTTGCGCGCGCATCCGGAAGTGGACTTTTATTTTGTCGCGCCCGGCGACCTGCCGCCACCGTGCGACTTGATCATCCTGCCGGGTTCCAAATCCACGCGTGCGGACTTGGAGTGGTTGCGTGGACAGGGGTGGGCAAAAGCCATCGATCGTCATCTGCGCTACGGCGGCAAGCTGATCGGCATCTGCGGTGGCTTGCAAATGCTGGGCAAGGTGATTGATGATCCCGATGGCATCGAAGGCGAGGCGGGTTCCAGCGCGGGCCTGGGCCTGCTGGACCTTGAAACGACATTGGTCGGAACCAAGCAGCTGCGCCGCGTGCACGGTCGCCTGACGCTGGATGACGCGACGGTCGAGGGCTACGAAATCCATTGCGGTGAGTCGCGCGGTGCGGCCCTGTCGCAACCAGCAAGCCGACTCGATGATGGCCGCGTCGACGGCGCGATGAGCGCCGACGGCCAGGTGCTTGGCAGTTACCTGCATGGCCTGTTCGACCACCCGCAGGCATTGGACGCGTTGTTGCGCTGGGCCGGTCTTGACGCGGCCACGCCGTTCGACATGGCCGCCGTGCAGGAAGCGGCCATCGAGCGTCTGGCCGACGCGGTGGAGCAGCATCTGGATGCGGCCTTGCTGGAACGCTTGTTGTTGCCGGAGGTCGCGCTATGCGCACCTTGATCCTGG
Organism: Oleiagrimonas sp.; assembly: GCA_035690885.1. Classification (GTDB taxonomy): domain Bacteria; phylum Pseudomonadota; class Gammaproteobacteria; order Xanthomonadales; family Rhodanobacteraceae; genus Oleiagrimonas. The sequence continues at coordinate 5,501 of DASSKC010000094.1, forward strand.
GTGGCGCGCGTTCGGGCAAGAGCGCGTGGGCCGAGCGCCTGGCCGCGGCCGGTGGTGCCAACGTAATCTACATCGCGACGGCGCAAGCCGGCGATGCCGAGATGGCGGTGCGCATCGCCCATCATCGTGCCCGGCGTCCGCCTGGCTGGGCGCTGGTGGAGGAGCCACTGGCGCTCGCCGACGTGTTGCGCAAACACGCCGCCGAGGGCCGCGTGTTGCTGGTCGATTGCCTCACCCTTTGGCTGAGCAACTTACTCGGGCATGCCGACCCGACGTGCTTCGCGCGCGAGCGTGCGGCCCTGTTGCGTACCTTGCCCGAGTGTCAGGGCGAGATCGCCCTGGTCGGCAACGAGGTCGGCATGGGCATCGTGCCGCTGGGTGAGTTGAGCCGTCGTTTCGTCGATGAAAGCGGTCGCCTGCATCAATCGCTGGCCGCGCAGTGCGAGCGCGTGATTTTCGTGGCGGCCGGCTTGCCGCTGAACCTCAAAGGAGATTTGCCTGATGTCTGAGTGGTGGTCCGCCCCGTGCGCAACGCCTGATGCGTCCATTGAACAAGCTGCCCGTGCGCGCCAAACGTGCCTGACCAAACCACCCGGCTCGCTGGGACGGCTGGAAGACGTGGCCGTGCGATGGGCTGGCTGGCAGCGCACGTCCGAGCCCACGGTCGAGCGCGTCTGGATCAGCATTTTTGCCGGCGATCACGGCGTGGCCGAGGAGGGCGTGTCGGCATTCCCGCAGGCCGTCACCGGCGAGATGTTGCGCAATTTTGCCGGCGGCGGCGCCGCCATCAGCGTGCTGGCACGCACGCTGGGTGCGTCGCTGGATGTGGTCAATCTGGGCACGGTCAACGATCCGGGCGAGATCCCGGGTGTGCGCCGCGCCATCATCGCGCCGTCGACGGCCAATTTCTGTCGTCAGGCGGCATTGACCCAAGCGCAACTGCAGGCCGCCTTGCGGGCCGGTGCCGATGCCGTCGCGGCGGCACGGAGCGCGGACGCACAGTTGTTCATTGGCGGCGAAATGGGCATTGCCAACACTACCGCCGCCAGTGCGCTGGGCAGTGCCTTGCTCGGCTTGCCGCCGGGGCAGTTGAGCGGTGCCGGTACCGGCCTGGACAGCGCCGGCATTGCGCACAAGGCCGAGGTCATTGCCCGCGCGCTCGACATTCATGCCGGGGACTACGACGCGATGGAATGGCTGCGCCGCCTCGGCGGGTTCGAGCTGGCGGCGTTGGCCGGGGCCTTCATTGCCGCCGCGCAGGCCGGCTTGCCGGTGCTGGTCGACGGTTTCATTGCCACCAGCGCGGCACTGGTGGCCACGCGCATTCAACCTGCCAGTCGTGACTGGATGGCGTTCGGCCACCGCTCGCATGAACACGGTCACGCGCAGGTTCTGGATGCGCTCGATGCCGAACCGTTGCTGGATCTGGGCATGCGTCTGGGCGAGGGCAGCGGGGCGGCCACGGCGGTGCCGCTGTTGCGTCTGGCCTGTGCCTTGCACAACGGCATGGCGACGTTCGCCGAGGCCGGGGTGTCGGAGGCATGAGCCCGGCGCATATCGACTTGTTGCGTCACGGCGATACCGGCCAGAAAAGCTATCGCGGGCAGACCGACGACGCCCTGACCGACAAGGGTTGGGCGCAGCTTCGAGCGGCCGTGGTCGGGCGTTCCTGGGATGCCGTGGTGGCGTCCAGTCTGCAGCGTTGCGCAGCATTCGCGCAGGAGCTGGCCACGGCGCGCGGGCTGCCGCTGCGGCTGGATGCGCGTCTGGTCGAGTACCATTTCGGCGATTGGCAGGGCGTGCCGATCGAAACCATCAACGCCCGCGACGGCGCGGCCCTGGGTCGCTTCTGGGCCGATCCGCAAGCGCATCCACCACCGGGAGCCGAGTCGTTTGCCGCGTTCCACGCACGCTTGTCGGCGGCGCTTGATCAGGTCGCCCTCGAAAACCCTGGCCGACGCGTGCTGGTGGTGACCCACGGCGGAGCCATCCGCCTCCTGCGGTGCCACGTGGAGGGACGCGGCTACGGCGACATGGCCGGCATCGAGGTGGCGCATGCCTCGTTGCATGCCGTGCCGTGGCCGTCAGCCTGATGCGCGGAGTGCTGGCTGCCATCGGCTTTCTGACGCGCATCCCGGTGCCGTTGCACGTGTTCGACGACGCCGATGCCAAGTCGCGCTCGCTGGCCTGGTATCCGCTGGTCGGTTTGCTGATCGGCATCATTTTGGCTGCGTTGGCGTGGCTGTTGCGCGAGCAGTCGTCGCTGTTGTCCGGCATCGTGTTGCTGGTGGCCTGGGTGGTGCTGACCGGGGCCATGCATCTGGATGGCCTGGCCGACAGCAGCGATGCCTGGGTCGGCGGCCTGGGCGATCGCGAGCGCACGCTCCGGATCATGAAGGATCCCCGCTGCGGTCCGGTCGGCGTGGTCGCGCTCGTGCTGGTATTGATGCTCAAGGGTGCGGCGCTGGCCAGCCTGCCGCCGGCGCAATGGGTCGGCTTGCTGCTGGTGCCGATGTTGGCGCGCGCGGTGCTGACGGCAGCCTTTGTCAGTACCCGCTATGTGCGCGCCGAGGGGCTCGGTAGCGCGCTGGTGGATGCGCCGCGCGCTGCCTGCTGGTCGGCGCTGGCACTGGTATGCATGGCATGTTTGCTGGTGGCCGGCTGGCATGGCCTGTGGATATTGCTGGCGACCGCCGTGATGTTCGGTCTGTGGCGGCGCGCCTGCATGCGTCGTCTCGGCGGCATGACCGGCGATACCTGCGGCGCGCTCACCGAGCTGGTCGAGGCCGTGGTGTTGACGGTCTGGGTCGTCACCGCGTGAGCGTACGCAATCGCGGATAACCACACCCGCGGTAGGAGCGGCGGAAGCCGCGATGGGACTTGGCCGTCCGCTTGTTGTTTTGCGGCATGACCAAATCGCGGCTTCCGCCGCTCCTACGAGTCGGCATGCTGCGGGTCGGGCGCGGCGTCGCGGGTTTCGGGCATCATCTTCAAGGCTGCCGGGCTTGTGCGCAGCATCGGCCGGAAGTTGTTTTCGACCACTTGCTCGCGACGGAAGGCGAGGTACCGCCACAGGGCGTAGCCGGCCAGCACGGCATGCATCAACGCAAACCACAGCGGCAGCGCGTCCGGCCCCATGTGCGTCATCAACACGCCTGACACCAGCGGCCCGACGGCCGAGCCGGCGCCGTAGACCAGCAGCACGGTGCCGCTGGCTGCCAGCAGCTCGGTCGGGGTCAGGTGATCGACCAGGTGCGCGACCACGATCGGGTAGATGGCAAACGCCATGCCGCCGTAAACAAAGATGAGCACGGTGGCGGCAATCGGATGCCCGCCCACGACCCATACCAGCAATGCCAGCACCGTGGCCGCAGCTCCGGTGACGGCCAGCGCCAGGCGGCGGTCGGTGCGGTCCGACCATCGCCCCAGTGGCCACTGCAAGGCCGCGCCGCCGAGGATGGCCAGGGTCATGTAGACGCTGATGCCGTCGGTATCGAAACCGACGCGTTGCGCGTAGACCGGCGCCAGCCCCCAGAAGGCGCCCATGGCCAGGCCCGAGAGCAGCGCACCGACGCCGGCCGTGGGTGCCAGGTGGAACAGGCGCGCCAAATGCAGGCGCGGCGTGGTTTGCTGTGCCGGTTGTTCCTGCCGTGTCATGACCACCGGCAAGGTGGCCGCGCAAGTAAACAGCGCGACCACGATGAACAGCACGAACGGCTGGCCGTCAATGCGCAGCAGTTGCTGTGCCAGCGCCAACGAGCCGAGGTTGACCACCATGTAGGCGGCAAACACCGTGCCGCGCTGGCCGGCCGGCGCCTGTGCATTGAGCCAGCTTTCGATGATCGCGTACAGACCGACCAGCACGACGCCGGCCAAAAGCCGCAGCGTCAGCCACATCCAGGGCCAGGTGCCGAGTGCATGCAGCAACACCACGCACGCTGCGCAGGCAGTGCAAAAGGCGAATGCACGAATATGGCCGATGCGCCGGATCAGCGGCGGCATGGTGAAGGTGCCGATCAGGTAACCGGCGTAATAGGCCGAAGTCAGCGCGCCGAGCAGGGTGCCCGAGTATCCGGCCTCGATGCCGCGCAACGGAATCAGGGTATTGAGCAGGCCCACCGCGGCCAGCAGCAAGGCGGTGCCGGCCAACAGCGAGGTGACGGGACGCAGGGTACGAAGCATGTCGATACGGCGGACCAAACGGATAATGGCTACTGTACTGCGCGTCGACCACTTGAAAAAATCACCGATCGTCACGATAAAAGAATCGCGCCGGATGCGACCCGCAGGGGCCTGCCGAGCCGGGTCACCCTGGAGAAAACCACCCATGCCCATTTACGCCTACGCCTGCCAATCGTGCGGGCATCAATTCGACCGTCTGCAGAAGCTGTCCGATCCGGACCCCGAGATCTGCCCGTCTTGCGGTGAGTCGCAAGTGACGCGCCAAGTCACCGCGCCATCCTTTCGTCTGGCCGGCAGCGGCTGGTACGAAACCGACTTCAAGAAAGCCGGCGACAAGAAGCACAATCTTGCCGGTGATGCGGGGGCGGCCAAGGCTCCGGCGGCAGCACCGACGCCTGCTCCAGCTCCCGCCACCAGCGACAGCAAGCCCGCGTAGACGGCAGCGCGCAGGTCGCGCAGGTGCCGAGCAAACGAGGGTGCTAAAATCGCCGGTTCGCCCCAAGGTTCGGAGTTACCCGCGCATGCGCACCCATTATTGCGGTCATATCCACGAGGCTGAACTCGGCCAGTCCGTGACCCTGTGTGGCTGGATCAACAAGATCCGCCTGCAAAGTCATGTGGCTTTCATCGACGTGCGCGACCATACCGGTCTGGCGCAGATCGTGGTCGATCGCGACAATGCCGACGCCTTCGCGCTGGCCGGCAAGGTGGGTTACGAATTTTGCCTGCGCGTGACCGGCACGCTGCGTGAGCGCAGCTCGGTCAACGAGAAGCTCCAGACCGGCACGGTCGAGGTGCTGGTCGAGACCTTCGATGTGCTCAACGAGGCCCGCGACCTGCCGTTTGCGCTGCACGAAAACCCCAGCGAAGAGGCGCGCCTGACCTATCGCTATCTGGACCTGCGCCGGCCCGACATGCAGCGCATGATGCGCACGCGCACGAAGCTGGTGCAGGCGCTGCGCCGTCATCTCGATGACGCCGGCTTCCAAGACATCGAAACCCCGATCCTGACCAAGGCCACGCCCGAGGGCGCACGCGATTACCTGGTGCCCTCGCGCGTTCACGAAGGCCACTTCTACGCCTTGCCGCAGTCGCCGCAGCTGTTCAAGCAGTTGCTGATGATGGCCGGCTTCGACCGCTACTACCAGATCGCACGCTGCTTCCGCGACGAGGATCTGCGCGCCGACCGGCAACCGGAATTCACCCAGCTCGACATGGAGTTTGCCTTCGTCGAGGAGAGCGACATCCAGGGTTTCGTGGAAGGCATGATGCGCCACGTGTTCAAGGACGTGGTCGATGTGGACCTGCCCGAGTCGTTCCCGCGCATGAGCTGGCACGAGGCGATGACACGCTTCGGTTCGGACAAGCCGGACCTGCGTTTCGGTCTTGAGCTGGTCGACATCGCCGAGGCCGTCAAGCACGTCGAGTTCAAGGTGTTCGCCGGCCCGGCCAATGATGCCGAGGGTCGCGTCGCGGCCTTGCGCGTGCCCGGCGGTGCCGAGTTGTCGCGCAAGCAGATCGACGAGCTGGCCGCGCACGCCGCCAAGTACGGTGCCAAGGGTCTGGCCTGGATCAAGGTCAACGATCCGGCGGCCGGACGCGAAGGCATCAGCTCGCCGGTCGCCAAGTTCCTCGACGATGCCGCACTCGTCGGCGTGCTCGAAACCACCGCCGCCGAAGCCGGCGACCTGCTGTTGTTCGGTGCCGGCCCGTGGCTGACGGTCAGCGAATTCATGGGCGCGTTGCGGCTCAAGGTGGGCAAGGATCGTGATCTGATCGGCGAGGGTTGGAGGCCGTTGTGGGTGACCGATTTCCCGATGTTCGAGTTCGACGACGAGGCGCAGCGTTTCGTTGCCCTGCATCACCCGTTCACCGCGCCCAAGGTGGACGACATCGCCGAGCTGAAGGCCAGCGCCAGGACCGCGCTCAGCCGCGGCTACGACCTGGTACTGAATGGTTCGGAGATCGGCGGCGGTTCGATCCGTATCCATCGACCGGACATGCAATCGACCGTGTTCGAGCTGCTGGGCATCGGCCCGGAAGAAGCCGAAGCGAAATTCGGTTTCCTGCTCAAGGCCCTGACCCTGGGCGCGCCACCGCATGGCGGCATCGCCTTCGGCATCGACCGCGTCGCCGCGCAAATGGCCGGTACCGAATCGATCCGCGACGTGATCGCCTTCCCCAAGACCACCAGCGCGCAAGACCTGATGACCGACGCACCGTCGCCGGTATCGGATGCACAGCTGACGGAATTGCACGTGGCTGTCCGCCACGACGATCCGAACACCTGACCAGGTCGAACCTCGGGTAGGTCGGGTTGGCTTCATCAACCCGACATGTCGTGGCACGATGGTGGCAGCCTCACTTGGAGTTCCGTCCTCATGCAATACCGTCGTCTCGGTTCATCCGGTCTGCCCATATCAGCGCTGTCGTTCGGCGCCTGGGTCACCTTCGGCAACCAGGTCCAGCGCAAGCTGGCCGCCGAACTGCTCGCTTGCGCGTTCGACCACGGCGTCAATTATTTCGACAACGCCGAAACCTATTCCGCCGGCAAGGCCGAGACCGTCATGGGCCAGGCGCTGGCCGACCTGAAGTTGCCACGCGATGCCTATTGCGTGTCGAGCAAGGTGTTTTTCGGTGCCACCGAAAATCCCCGCCCGACCCAGAAAGGCTTGTCGCGCAAGCATGTCACCGAAGCCTGCCACCAGGCGCTCAAGCGCCTGCAGGTGGACTATCTCGATTGCTATTTCTGCCACCGCGCCGACCCGGAAACACCCGTGGTCGAAACGGTGTGGGCCATGGACACCCTGATCCGCCAGGGCAAGGTGCTGTACTGGGGCACCAGCGAATGGCCGGCCGAAACCATTCGCGAGGCGCACGAGGCAGCGCAAAAGCACAACCTGCACGCGCCGACCATGGAGCAGCCCGAGTACAACCTGCTGCACCGCGAACGCGTCGAGAACGAATACGCATCCCTGTACGAAGACTACGGCATGGGCACCACGATCTGGTCGCCGCTGGCCTCGGGCCTGCTGACCGGCAAGTACGCCCATGGCATCCCGGACGACTCGCGCTTGGCACAGCCGGGCTATGAATGGTTGCGCAAGATGCTCGAATCCGACGAGGGGCGCGCCAATGTCGAGCGCATCGCCAAGTTGCTGCCGATTGCCGATGAGCTCGGCGTGTCCGCCGCCCAGTTCGCGATTGCCTGGTGCCTGAAAAACCCGCACGTTTCCACGGTGATGCTGGGTGCTTCCAAGGTTGACCAGTTGAAGGAAAACTTCGGCGCGCTGGACGTCGTCGACAAGCTCGACGACGGCGTCATGCAAGCCGTCGAGGCCGCATTGATGTAGGAGCGGCGGAAGCCGCGATTTGGCAATACCGCAAGGCAATTATCGTGCGAGCACGCCCCATCGCGGCTTCCGCCGCTCCTACCGTTGTTTTGAACGCATAGGGACGGATCAAGGCGTTGTCGCGGCCACATGAACACACAAACGGGCCACCTGCGCAAGGTGGCCCGTTTGTGTGTGGGAAGCGGTGGTGCGCCGAGCGGTTCAGTACTCGGTGGCCGCGCGACGTGCGTTGGCTTTGCCAAGGTCGTTGGCGAAGCCGTGATTGACGTCGCGGTGCTGCACCTCGTCGGCGCGGATGGCGACGATGACCTCGCGCAAGCGCGCGTTGGCAGGCAGCGACCAGTAGTCGATCGCGATTTGCGGGGCCAGCACGTTCTCTTCCTTGCCGGCATCCAGTTGCGCCAGGTAATGGTTGTAACTGATGACGGCCTCTTCCTCGAAGTAGCCGACCACGCGGTGGGCCGTGCGCGGCGAGACCAGGTACAAGGCAAAGAACACGTTGTAGAAGATGCCCTGGACCAGAACGATGAGTGCGCGTTCGATCCAGGTCGGCTTGATCAACTCCATGAACGTCATCAAGTGCATGCGTTCGTTCTCCGCCTCATCGAGAAGCGTGAAGATCCAGCCGTTGTCGCTGTGCATGCGGCGCAGGCATTTGAGGTGTTGCAAGGTGGCGCCGACCATGCCGGGCACGGCGGCCACGGTTTCCAGCACCACGGCGCGATGACCGTAACGCTGGGCAAAAAACGTGTCGGCGAAAAAGCGCAGGAACTTGACGAAGGCGTAAGCGAAACGCTCGGAAAAGCCGTTGGGCTCGTGATGGGTGTCAAGCTCGATCTGGCTGTGGTCGACCGGCTCGCGGATATCGCTGATGCGGACTTTCTGGGGCTGCGACACGGTTGCATTCTCCATGGGGATTGAGTGGGGACAGCAGGTCGTCTGCAAACGTCGGGCGCAGCATAGGGTGGCCCTGTAAAGGGATATTTGATCCAGGTCAAACGAATGTTTGAAACGTCTGCGGCAAGAGGTCGCGGCGCATCGATCACGCGGCGTGAAGGGAGGTTGCGCATGGCTGATACGACCACGGGCGCGCATTGTTGCGGTGCCGTTTCGATCAGACGTTCATGGCCGCGTTGTCACGCACAGGCCTCGGCTTTTGCCGTGTCGCGCAAATGCCGCCAGTGCCGCCAGGCCACCAGCGCGTTGACCCAGTACACCGCGTACAGCACCGAGGTCAGGTACAGGCCGCGGCTGGCATACAGCGGCACGGCAATGGTGTTGACCAGCAGCCAGAACGGCCAGTTCTGCACGTGTCGGCGCATCATCAGCAGCTGCGCGACGATGCTGAAGGCGAGCACGGTCGAGTCCAGGAACGGCGCGTAGGCGTCGGTGAAACGGTGCAGCATCAGGCCATAGGCCAGTGCGCCGACCACGCCGGCCAGCACCACCCAGGCCACGCGACGTGCGGCCATGTCGGTGACCGGCAATGCGTCACCATCGCTGCCGTGCAGCCACTGCCACCAGCCGAACACGCTGACCACGACGAAAAAGCCCTGCAGCACGGTGTCGGCGTACAAATGCTTGCCGAAAAACACGAAGGCGAACAGGCTGCAGCCGACGATGCCGGTCCACCAGGTGTGCACGCTGTTGCGTCCGGCCAGCAAAATGGAGGCGCCGGCCAGCACGTTGGCGCTGATTTCGAGAACACTCATGGGGCGTCGATGGCCTGGGGCCGCGGCAATCGACGCATTGTACGCGATCATCGTCCACGCAATGCTATGGTGCCGGTCGCACGACCTTTCCCGCGCAGGCGCCATACCGACCATGGTTGAATCGTTGATCCTTCTGCACGGCATATGGATGCGTGGCGTGACCATGACCGTCCTGCAGCACCGGCTGGAGGGCGTCGGCTATCAAGTGGAAACCTTCGATTACTTCAGCGTGGCCGCACGGCTGCAAGACACGCTGGCAAACCTGCGCCGGTGCCTGCTGGCGTATCCGGACGGGGTGCACGTGGTCGGCCACAGTCTGGGCGGTATGCTGGCGCTGCTGGCCTGCGACGAACAAAGCGACCTGCCGCCGGGGCGCATCGTGTGTCTGGCCTCGCCGCTGATCGGCAGCGCCAACGCGCGCCAACTGGGCGAGCATGGCGCAGGCTGGCTGATGGGACGCAGCCGCGACGTGCTCGAGCGCGGACTCCAGCATTGGGACGGACCGCGCGAGGTCGGTGTGGTCGCTGGCGAAATACCGGTCGGTCTGGGCAACATGCTGGGGGGCGTCGAAGGGCCCAACGACGGCACCGTGGCCGTGGCCGAGACGCGCTTGTCGGGCATCTCCGACCATTGTGTGGTCGCGGCCAGCCACACCGGCATCCTGTTCTCGCGCGAGGCTGCCGCGCAGGTCGAGGCCTTTCTCCGCGACGGCCATTTCCGCCACGAAACGCGGGAGCGCACCGTGGGCAAATGACACCCGCATTAGTCGCGCGCGGCCACGTGTCGTAAAATCAGTTTCCAGATTCAACAGCCAGACAGGACATCCCATGGGTCGTGGTCCCACCGTTGCCGGGCGCAAGAGCGCCGAAGACGCCAAGCGCGGCAAGATTTTCACCAAGTTGATACGCGAAATCACCGTCGCCGCGCGCCAGGGCGTGCCCGAGCCGGAGAACAATGGTCGCTTGAAGGCCGCCGTGGACAAGGCGCTGGCGGCCAACATGCCCAAGGACACCATCTCGCGCGCGATCAAACGCGCCTCGGGCGAGGATGGCGGCGCGGCGATGCAGGAAGTGCGCTACGAGGGCTACGGCCCGGCGGGCGTGGCGCTGATCATCGAGTGCTTCACCGACAACCCCAATCGCACGGTCGCCGATGTGCGTCACGCGCTGGATCGCCACAGCGGCAATCTGGGCACCAGCGGTTCGGTGGCGTTCCAGTTTCATCGCCTCGGCGAGCTGGCATTCGCGACCGATGGCGACGAAGCCGCCGAGGAAAAAGTGCTCGAAGCGGCACTGGAGGCCGGCGCCGATGATGTCGTCAACGAAGACGGCGAAAGCATCGTGCTGTGCGCTCCGGAAAACTTCGAGTCGGTGCAGGACGGCATGCAGTCGGCCGGCCTGACCGCCGTGCACGCCGGTGTCGGCATGCGCCCGGACAACCGTGTCGCCGTGGCCGATGACGAAGCCCGCGAGTCGTTGCTCGACCTGCTGGAAAAGCTCGACGCGCTGGATGATGTCAGCGAGGTGTCCCACAACGCCGATCTGCCAGGATGATGCCGGGACTCGGGACTCGGGATTTCGTTGTCGGTGGTCATGTGCGATCCAATTGTGGCCGATGGGCGTGTGTGCATTGAAGGATTGTCATGACTGATCACGCCCCCGAGTCCCGGGTCCCGAGTCCCGAGTCCCGCAACTCACGGATCATGGGTATCGACCCGGGCAGCCGCATCACCGGCGTCGGCATCATCGACGTCGACGCGCAAGGCAAGCTGGTGCACGTGGCGCATGCGGCCTTGTCGGTGGGCAAGGAAGCGAGCTTCCCGTTGCGCCTGAAACGAATTCATGACGAAGTGTGTGCCATGATCGACACCCACAGGCCGGGCGAGTGCGGCATCGAGCGCGTGTTCATGGCGCGCAATGCCGACTCGGCGTTGAAACTGGGCCAGGCCCGCGGCGCCGCCATTTGCGCCGTGGTCGG
>DASSKC010000095.1:0-2487 GCA_035690885.1 Oleiagrimonas sp.
GATGCCGTAACGCGCCAGGCGCTCGCGCAGCACCTTGATGCCGGCACGCGGCGCCACGTCGTGCAGCAACTCGTGGGTCAGCGTGCCGGTGTACTCGGCATACACGTCGATGTCACCCTCGCGCAACGCCCGCCACAGGATGCGCGTGCCGCCCAGGCTGCGCCGGTGCTGCGCTTGCAGGCCATCCTCGCGCGCGGTCAGGCGCGCGATCTCGCCAAGTACCACCGACTCGGTGAAGTTCTTGGAACCGATCACCACCGTCGGCGGCATGGATTGCGCCGCCCGCACCCACGGCGAGCAGCACAACAACATCACGACCAGACACGCCACACTTCTCATGTCGGTGCCCCCGGCAAGTCACGGTGCGCATCGACAAAGCGTCGCACGAAATCGTCGGCGGGCTCGCGCCGAAACGCGTCGAAACTGCCGTCCTGCACCACGCGACCGGCGCGCATCAGGATCAGGCGACGACTGAAAAATGCCGCTTCGGCCAGATCGTGCGTGACCAGGATGACGGTCTTGCCGAGGCGCCGGAAGATCTCGCGCAGCTCGTCCTGCAGCTCGTGACGAACCAGCGGATCAAGCGCACCCAATGGTTCGTCCAGCAACAGCGTGTCGGGGTCGGGCATCAATGCACGCATCAAAGCCACGCGTTGACGCTGGCCACCGGACAGCTCGGCCGGAAAGCGCTCCAGCAACGATGCGTCCAGATGCGTGAGTTTCGCCAACTCCGATGCACGTTCGCGGATGCGCTCCGTCTTCCAGCCGACATGGCGCGGCAGCAGCGCCAGATTGCCCAGCACCGTCAGATGCGGAAACAGCCCGCCCTCCTGGATGACATAGCCGACCCGGCGCCGCAGCTGTAAAACGTGGTCGCGCTGAAGTGCCGAACCATCACGATAAACCGTGCCACTGTCGGGCCATTCCAGCCCGATCAACAAACGCAGCAACGTGGACTTACCCGAGCCGCTGCTGCCGATCAGCGCCGTGGTGCGGCCGCGCTCGAATGCCAGCGTGACGGCATCGACGGCGCGCACCTCGCCCCAGGCGCGCGTGACCGAATCGAGTGCGAAAGCCGCCTCAGAACTCGGCGAGGCAGGCATCGTCGATATCCCGCCGCTTGCGTCCGACCACCGCGTAGTAGTGCAGCAAGCGCCCTTCGATGGACAGGCGATGGCGATAGCGCTCCAAATGATGCAACTTCATGTAATCATCCTGGATCAAATGCTTGACCAGACGCGAGAACCCGCTGGCGTCGGTACTGTCCAGAAAGCTCTCCTTGATGTTGAAGGCGACCCAGCCGTCGTCGGCAATCAGATTGTAGGCGGCGGCAAACGCCGGCACCGGGATGTCGCCAAAACCGAGCGCCGCGACCACGGTCATGGCATCGAACCGCCAGTCGGCAAGATCAGCCGTCAGCTCGGGATCATCCGCCGACAGATCGGCGACGTAATAAGCGTCGTAGGCGCCGGGCCGGTCGCGGTCGCAGGCGGCACCGGCCTCTGGCAGGATGTCGATGCCGACCACGCGCGCCACGCCGTCGGCAACCAGCAGCTCGCCGACCATGCCGTTGCCGGCGCCCACGTCGAGCACGCGCAATTGCGTCGGATCGTCGCCGGCTTCGATCACCACCTTGCGCAACAACTCGGACAGCTTGCGCGGCGAATTGCATTTCAGACGCCCGTAGAACAACTGCTCGTACAGACCCGGATGCGAATAAATGGCGGCATAATCGTGGAATTCGATGCGCTCGTCGCCCTGGTCACCGGCGATATGGAACCACGCCTTGTCCTGCCCCAGTCGGGCCAGGTTGTCGCTCGGAAAGCGGATGCGATATCGATGCGGCCTCATGGCACCCCTCGAGGAACATGTTCGCCTGTGAAAGGCGGCGATGGCAGATCCACCGCAATGGCGCAGCGGTTTCACCCTATGCGATACCCGGAGGCGTTGCAAACCCCCAGCGCACGACAGTTCATGTTGGCATTAAAGCTGCATGGATGCTCTTGTCCCGCAAGGATCGTCCCGCATGACCCACGCCACCACATCCGAAATATTGCTCGCGCTGCGCTCGCCCGATGCCGGTTGGCTGGGCGTGCTGGCCTGCGCCATCAACGAAGCCGGCCATGACCCGCAATTCGACGATCGCCAGCGCCGGCTGGCCATGCAGCTGCTCGAAGGCGAGTCGCTGCCGGCCGCCGTGATCGAAGCCGCGCACGAGTGCGCCACCCGCTTCGAGGCCGAGCTGGACGACGCATTCGAGCTGCCCGAGCCCGCCGCCGAGCGTCCAAAGCTGACGCTGGTGGGCCAATAGAGACCCTCGAAAACGTCCCATCCATTGTGGACGGCAATGGTAGACACTCTGTTCGAAGTCAAGCGTTTTCGAGGCCGGCATACAGGCGAGCACGGTCGTATGGCCCAAGGCTTTTCATGATGGACCCGGTGGCCGTGAGCATCGTGCGGATGGGGACGTCCGCGGTCCTCGACCCC
>DASSKC010000096.1:0-6051 GCA_035690885.1 Oleiagrimonas sp.
CAGCAGTCTGGGCACGTCCTCCAGGTCGTGCTGGCCATCGGCATCGACCTGCAGCGCATGCGTGAATCCCTCGCTGCCGGCGTGCGCGATGCCGGCCATGACCGCGGCACCCTTGCCGCGATTGGCGGGCAAGTGCAGGCAGGAGACGCCGGTCAGTGCAGCTTGCGTGTTCAGCACGCTGCGAGTGGTCTCGTCGCTGCCGTCATCGACCAGGATCACCGGTAACTGGTGCGCGCGCAGCGCGGCCACCACGCGCTCGAGACAGGCGTGATGGTTGTACACCGGCACCACGGCACAGGGTCGGAAACTCATGCCGCCTCCGCGTAAGTGAACACGCCGCTGGAGGCGCTGATGGGCGCATCGCTGCCGTGCAGCAGGTATTCGTAGCGAACCTTGCCTCCCGACAGCGCCAGTCGCAACGTCAGCTGCGCGCCAGGCAGGAGCGGGCGGCGAAACTTCAGGCGTTCGATCTGCGTCGGCGGTTCGTCGTGGCCGACCAGCTGGCCGGCAAAATGCGCCGCCCAACCCACTTGCACCACGCCCGGCAAAATCGGCCGGCCCGGGAAATGGCCGTCGAACCACGGGCACTGCGCCGGCACGTCCAGGTCCAGCTCCAGGGCGTCGTCGGACGCGCGTCGTGCGGCAATCTCAGGCAAGTCGTTCATGTCGTCTCCAGCGCCGGCGCATGTATCGGCGCACCGCATATTCCACGGCGAACGCCAGCGCAATGACTGCATATACCACCAGACCATTGAACAACGACCATTGCTGCAGCGAGGCGGACACCGCGGTGTACAGCGACACCAGCGCAATCGCCACCATCAGCAACCCCCACGCCCAGGTCACGCGGCGCGTGTAGATCACGCCCTCGGGCGGCAAATCGTGGCGCATGGCCCGCGCAAAGCGCTCGACCAGCGACTGGCGCGCCGCCAGCGAGCCAAGGAATGCCGCCGCGACCGCCAGATCGAACAGCATCGGATAAAAGCGCAGCCAATGCATGCGCACATCGCCGAATGCCAGCAACACCCCGGCGGCAGCGATCCACAAGGCCACGGCCAGTGTTACTTGCCAGCCGATGCGACGTTTGAGTACCCATGCCGACACCAGCGCCCGCAAACCCAGCAGGCCCAGCAATCCGGCCAGCAACTGGGCCGGGTCGAGATACCCGTGCAGCAGGTAAATCAGCACCGGGTAGCCAAGCAGCACGATGGCCACCAGCAGCCGGACCAGATGCCGTGTCGCGCGCTTGCGTGGAGGCGTCTCAGGCATGCGCGTCGGCCTGCCGTGCGGCGCTTGTTTCGGGCTCCGGCGTGAGGCTTTCACCGGGCACATCGGACCGCGACAGCTCGCGCGCGAAGCGCGCCTCGAGCGCGCGGTTGACGTGACGCGCGGCCACGCCGTACGGCACGTTCCCGGCGCCATCCAGATCGGCCAGCGTGCACGGCGGACAAATGCGCACATGCAGCGTCCACGGCCGCGTCGGCACCTCGTGCCAGGCCTGCTGCTTGCCCAGCGCCAGTGGTTCGCAGCGGATCACCACCGGCAGGATCTGGCAGCCGCTGCGCACCGCCACCTGCGCGGCGCCGCGGTGAAAATGTACGGGCCGGCCCGGCGTCGAGCGCGTGCCTTCGGGAAACAGGATCAGTGGCTGGCCGCGCTGCAGCGTCTCGACGCAGTCGTTCAGCAGGCCACCCTGACAGGCGTTGCCGATATAGCCGATCGTGCGCACGAAGCGCCGGTACAGCCGATTGCGCCACATGGCCTGCTTGACCACGCAATCGGCCTGCGGCAACAGCCCGACCAGCGCCACCACGTCCAGATACATCGGATGATTGGCCACCAGCAACTTGCCACCGGCCTCGTGCAACCACTGGCGGCCCTCGACCTCCACACGGCCCAGTCCCAGAATGGTGATCAGCGCCAGCAAGCCCCGGAACGTCGCGCCCACGAAACCGCGGATGCGCCGTTGCCGCGCGGTCCGCGAACCGGGCCAGAGCAGCAGCAGCGGCAATACCGTCAAACCGGCCATCCAGGCCAGCGACCCGTACAGCACGAAGCACAGCCCGGTACCGAACACGCGCCACAGCCGGCCCGGACGCAGCCGTGTGCGCCCGGGTTCAGCAACCGTGTTGGCATGTTGCTGCCGGATCGTCATGGTTCGGAGGCCCCCGCCTGCCAATGCATGGTTCTCAATCCGCCATTCTAGCAAGGTGAGGTGCCTTGAGACGCCCGCGTGCAAGGTGTGCCCAGGCCACCGCGCCGCCCAGCGCCGCGCCGGCCGCGACATCCAATACGACATGCTGCCGCGTGGCCAACGTCGACCAGACAATCAGCAGGCACCACAAGATGTTGACCGCATGCAGCCACAGCGGCGCCTTCACGTGCCGCAGCAGCCAGGTCATCCAGCTCGCGGTCAACACGGAATAGGCCACGTGCAGCGATGGACAGGCATTGCCCGAGGCGTCGGCGGACTTCAGGAACGCCACCATCGGCCAGCGTGACCAGTCGATCGGCACCGGCGGCACGGCAGTCGGAAAAAACAGGAACACCGCGCATCCGATCGCGCCCAGGATCACCGCCGACGACACATAGCGCCGCATTTCGCCGTTCAGCTGCAACAGCGCCGGCGCCAGCCCGATGTACAGCCACAGGCTGACGTAGGGAATCACCGCCCACGGCACGAACGGCACCCGATGATCGAGCGCCAGCCGCGGCATCATCGTGACCGCAAACTGCGGGTGGTCCAGCAGCGCGAAATACAGGCACATGAACGCGGAGATGCTGGCGCTGATGCAGACCGTCTTCAGCAGCCAGCGCGTGCGCAACCGATGCCGGAGCTGGTGCTGCCAACAGGTGGAAGTCGGCGGGGACATTGGCGCGATCATGGCACGTGCTTGAACGCACCCGCAACGCGGCGAGCCCGATAGAATGAACTGCTATTCAGGCGATTGGAACGCGATGATCATTCAGCCACGCACCTGGGGTTTTGTCTGCACCACCGCGCATCCGGCCGGTTGCGCGGCCAATGTGCGCGAGGCGATTGCCGCCACCGAGCGCCTGGGCCGGCGCGACGATGGCCCGCGTCGCGTGCTCGTCATCGGCGCGTCCAGTGGTTACGGCCTGGCCGTACGCATCGCGGCCGCGTTCGGCTTCGGTGCCGCCACGTTGGGCGTGTTTCGCGAAAAACCCGCCCGCGCGCGCAAGCCCGGCAGCGCCGGCTGGTATCACGCGGCGGCCTTGCAACAGGCCTTGCACGGCGCCGGCCTGGCGGGTGCCTCGCTGCAGGGAGATGCGTTCGCACACGCGACCAAAGCGCAGGCCATCGACCTGATCCGGCGCGAGCTCGGCGGTCCCGTCGATCTGGTCATCCATTCGCTGGCCGCCCCGGCGCGCACGCTACCCGACAGCGGTGAAACGGTACGCACCGTACTCAAGCCGATCGGCGTTCCCTTCCACGGCACCAGCATCGACACCGATGCCGACCGGCTGGCCGCGGTCACGGTCGAGCCGGCCAGCGAGCAGGAAGTGGCCGACACCGTCACGGTCATGGGCGGCGAGGACTGGCGCGTGTGGATCGAGACCCTGGCCGACGCCGATTTGCTGGCGCCGGACGCACGCACATTGGCTTTCAGCTACCTCGGTCCCGAACTCACCTGGCCGATCTATCGCGACGGCACAATCGGGCGCGCCAAGGCCGACCTGGAACACACCGCCTCCCGCCTCAACCGGCAGCACGGGCGCGACGATTTCGCGCGCGTGGCGGTACTCAAATCCATCGTCACCCAGTCCAGCGCCGCGATTCCGGTGATTCCGCTGTACCTGTCGGTGGTGCGTCGCGTGCTGCGCGAAAAGGGTCTCCAAGAGGGTGCCATCGAGCAGCAGAACCGGCTGTTCCGCGATTTCCTGTATCGCGCCGATGGCCACGCGCCCGCGCTGGATGGGCAAGGACGCCTGCGCCTGGATGACCGCGAACTGTCCAGCGCCGTTCAGGAAGCCTGCATGGCCCTGTGGTCACGCATCACCGACGCCAACCTGGGCACGCTGACCGACTACCCGGGCTACCAGCGGGACTTCCTGCGGGTGTTCGGATTCGCGCGCGACGACGTCGATTACGCGGTGGATGTCGACCCGACCGTCGATTTTGACTGCACGATCGCGTAACCGTTGCCGCACGGCTCGCGATTGACCCCCCTCCGGCGGCCTTATAGGCTTGTCCGCCACGGCCTTTGGCCTCTTTTGCCTATCTGCCCAAGCGATGACTCCACAGGATATTTTCCAGACCCTCAAGGACACCCTGGTCGAGCAGTTCGAGCTGGACCCGGTCGCCGTCACCCCCGAGGCCCGTCTCAACGAAGACCTCGACCTTGACAGCATCGATGCCGTGGACATGATCATCAAGGTTCAGGAGCTGACCGGCTGCAAGGTCGGCCCGGACGATTTCAAGCAGGTGCGCACCGTCGGCGACGTCGAGCGCGTGATCGCCCGCTTGCTCGCCGAGCAGGAACCGGCCGCGGGCTGACCGGCCGCATCCCGGCATCGCGACCACGAGGGAGACCGACATGCCGCATCGCGTCGTTGTCACCGGAATGGGTGGCCTGAGCGCACTCGGCCATGACTGGCCCGGCATCGGTGCGAAACTGCGTGCCGGGCGTTCCGGCGTGCGCCGCATGCACGAGTGGGACGACGTCACATCCATGCACACGCGCCTGGCCGCACCGGTCGCGCCTTACGAGCTGCCGGCTCATTACACCCGCAAACGCACCCGCAGCATGGGCCCGGTGGCGCTGATGTCCACGCGCGCCAGCGAGTTGGCGTTGATCGATGCCGGGCTGTTGGATGACCCCGTACTCGCCAGTGGCGCCACCGGCATTGCCTACGGCGCCTGCGCCGGCAGCGCCGAGGACGTGGTCGCGTTCGGCCTGCTCGGCGAGCGCCGCAACCTGCGCAGCATCAACTCCAGCACCTACGTGCGCATGATGAGCCACACCGGCGCGGTCAACATCAGCCTGTTCTTCGGCATTACCGGCCGCATCATCCCGACCGCCAGCGCCTGCACGTCCGGCAGCCAGGCCATCGGCTACGCCTGCGAGGCCATCCAGGCCGGCAAGCAGAAAGTGATGATCGCCGGCGGCGGCGAGGAGTTGTCGATCGGCACCACCGGCGTGTTCGACCGCCTGTTCGCCACCAGCACCTGCAACGATGCGCCGGCCACCAGCCCGCGCCCGTTCGACCGCGCCCGCGACGGTCTGGTGGTCGGCGAAGGCGCCGTCACATTGGTGCTGGAGGAGCTCGAACACGCCCAGGCGCGCGGTGCGCGCATCATCGCCGAGGTGGTCGGCTTCGGCACCAACAGCGATGGCGCGCACATCACCCAGCCGCAGGTGCAAACCATGGCCGGCGTGATGCGCCAGGCCCTCGCCGACGCCAAACTCGATCCGGCGGCCATCGGCTACGTCAGCGCCCACGGCACCGCCACCGACCGCGGCGACGTGGCCGAGTCGCACGCCACCGCCGAGGTCTTCGGCCCGCACATGCCGATCAGCTCGCTGAAAAGCTATTTCGGCCATTCGCTCGGCGCCTGCGGCTCGCTGGAAGCGTGGCTGACCATCGAGATGATGCGCGAGCAATGGTTCGCGCCCACCATCAACCTCACCCACGTCGACCCCGATTGCGCCGAACTCGACTACATCACCGGCAGCGGCCGTGAGCTCGACGTCGAGTACTTCATGAGCAACAACTTCGCCTTCGGCGGCATCAACACCAGCCTGGTGTTCCGCCGCTGGAGCGATTGATCGCGCGGCTGCCACAGGGTCTTCGAACAACCCGCCCCTGTTCGTTCAAAACAACGGCAGGGAACCTCGAATGGCCCCGTCACCCCAGCGCAGGCTGGGGTCCAGTGTCTTTATGCCTTCCTGATTAGCCTCAAAGCTCAGCTGGCAACGATCCCTCTCCCTCCGGGAGAGGGTGCCCCCGCAGGGGGCGGGTGAGGGTTCGTTTTCGCGTAAGCGTTGAATGGTGGCAAGATGTTGATCATTCGCGTGCTCGTACCCT
>DASSKC010000097.1:0-8755 GCA_035690885.1 Oleiagrimonas sp.
GGCGCGGCGTGGCCATTGTTGCCCTTCCGGGCGGGGGCGGTGTGCGGCACGATGCTCCCGACGCGGAACGAGGGGACGCTGCATGGCGCTGACAATTCGACCGGCGTGCGAGACCGACGCCGAGGCGGCGGTGCCGCTGATTTACAGCTCGGGACCGGCCGCTTTCGATTACGTGTTCGCGCGTGCCGGTGCCGATGCGCGTGCGTTTCTGGCGCGGGCGTTCGTCGACGGGGCCGGCGAATTCGGTCATCGCAATCATGTGGTGGGCGAGCTCGATGGAAAGGTGGTGGCGGCGGGTGCAGGCTTTGGGTATGCCGACACGCGGTCGTTCACGCTGGCGGCGGCGCGGCAGATCCTGCGTCATTACGGCTGGCGCGCGGGCGGGCCGATCGTGCGTGGTTTGCGCACGGAACGGTTGATCCATCCGCCAACCCGCGGCGAGTTCTATCTGGGCCATCTGGGCGTCGCTCCGACGGCACGCGGGCACGGGGTCGGTTCGGCGCTGGTCGAATGGTTGCTGGCGCACGATTGCGCACGCACGTGTCAATGCGCGGTGCTGGACGTGGCCGCCGACAATCCGCGTGCGCAAGCCCTGTACGAACGGCTGGGCTTTCGCGTCACCGGCGAGCGTCATTCGTCGTTGCGCAACGCCCGTGGCGCGGTGCCGACGCAGCGGCGCATGCGGCGATCACTCAGCCCAGACGCGCCTTGACCTTCTGCGACAGCACGGCCATGTCGGCACGGCCGGCAGCGCGCTGCTTGAGCAGGCCCATCACCTGGCCCATCTCGCGCATGGAGCTGGCGCCGGTTTCGGTGATGACGGCGTCAAGCAAGGCGTCGACTTCGGCTTCTTCGAGTTGGGCCGGCAAATAGGCCTCGATCACGGTCATTTCCGCGCGCTCGATGTCGGCCAGATCTTCGCGGCCGGCGTCGGCATATTGCTTGACCGAGTCGCGGCGCTGCTTGAGCATCTTCTCCAGCACGGTCAGCACTTGATCGTCGTCAAGCTCGACGCGCTCATCCACTTCGCGCTGCTTGATGGCCGCATTGACCAGGCGGATGGTCGACAGCCGTGGCTTGTCGCCGGCGCGCATGGCTGCTTTCATGTCTTCGACGAGGCGTGTCTTGAGGCTCATGGGAACTCCAACGCAAAAAGCCGGCATCGCAACGCAGCGAAGCCGGCGGGCATGATTCAGCCAGGCAGCGCGGCGATGGGCCGCGCCAGCATGTGCTTGCTCAGTACAGGCGTGTGCGCCGCGCGTTGTCACGCGACAGGCGACGCAGATGACGCTTGACCGCGGCCGCGCGCTTGCGCTTGCGCTCCTGAGTCGGCTTCTCGTAATACTCGCGCTTGCGGGTTTCGGCCAGGATGCCGGCCTTTTCGCAGGTACGCTTGAAGCGACGCAGGGCGACTTCGAACGGCTCGTTCTCGCGGACTTTGACGCTGGGCATGGAATCTCCAAATGTTAGACTGCCCGACTGGAACCGGGCGAGCCGGGAATTATAACGTGTCTTCAGATCAATTTTCAAAGCCCGTATTGGGAGTGGAATCTTCCTGCGACGAGACGGGCGTGGCCATTTACCAGCAGGGCAAGGGTCTGCTGGCACATACGCTGTACAGCCAGATCAAGCTGCACGCCGATTACGGCGGCGTGGTGCCGGAGCTGGCCAGCCGCGATCACGTGCGCAAATTGATGCCGCTGGTGCGCGAAACCCTGGCCCGGGCGGGCCTGGGCATGCGCGATCTGGGCGGCGTGGCCTACACCTCCGGTCCCGGCCTGGTCGGCGCCTTGCTGGTCGGTGCCGCGGCGTCGCGTGCGATGGCCTGGGCGCTGGAGGTACCGGCCATCGGCGTGCATCACATGGAAGGCCACCTGCTGGCACCGTTGCTGGAGGCCGATCCGCCGGAGCCGCCGTTCGTGGCCTTGCTGGTTTCCGGCGGCCATTCGATGCTGATCGGCGTCGAGGCCATCGGCCGCTATCGCCTGCTTGGCGACACGCTCGATGATGCCGCCGGCGAGGCCTTCGACAAGACCGCCAAACTGATGGGCTTGCCATATCCCGGCGGACCGCATCTGGCCAAGCTGGCGCAGCAGGGCAACCCCGATGCATTCCGCTTTTCCCGGCCGATGACCAACCGGCCCGGTCTGGACATGAGTTTTTCCGGCCTGAAGACACAAGTGTTGACGGCGTGGCAGCGCAGCGACCAGAGCGAGCAGACCCGCGCCGACATCGCGCGAGCATTCGAGGATGCGATCGTCGACACGCTCATCATCAAGTGTCGGCGCGCGCTCGATGCCGCCGGTGCCGAGCGCCTGGTCGTGGCCGGCGGCGTCGGTGCCAACCGTCACCTGCGTGAAGGCTTGGCGACGGCGGGCGACAAGGACGGCTTCCGCGTGTACTTCCCGCGCCTGGAGTTTTGCACCGACAACGGCGCCATGATCGCCCAGGCCGGGGCCATCCGCCTGGCCGCCGGGCAAGTCGACGGCCCCGAAATCCGCGTGCAGCCGCGCTGGAGTCTGGAGGACTTGCCGGCACTGGCATCATAGGCATCGTCATTGTCGTCATCCCAGCGAAGGCTGGGATCCAGCGTCTTTCAGCGTTTCAAGCAAGCGCGAAAGACACTGGATTCCGGCCTTCGCCGGAATGACGGACTCTTTCGCCACAATCTGGTACGACCCATGGACATCGTCTTCATCGAGCGACTGCACATCGACACCATCATCGGCATCTACGACTGGGAGCGGCAGGTGCGCCAGACGATCACGCTGGATCTTGAGATGGCCTGGGACAACACACGCCCGGCCGCCAGTGACGACATTGACGAAGCGCTCAACTACAAGGCCGTGTCCAAGCGCCTGACCGCTTTCGTGGAAGCGTCCAGCTTCGGCTTGGTGGAAACCCTGGCCGAGCGTTGCGCCGCCATCGTGCGCGAGGAGTTCAACGTGCCGTGGTTGCGTCTGCGTTTACGCAAGCCGCGTGCGGTGCGCGGATCCAAGGCGGTCGGCGTCGAGATCGAGCGCGGCGCGCGTCCGTGAGCGCGACCGTCTACCTGAGCCTGGGCAGCAACGTCGATCCCGGCGACAACCTGCGCGCCGCCGTCGCCGAGTTGCGCCTGCGCTTCGGCGAGCTGGAGTTGTCACCGTTGTATCGCACCCCCGCGGTCGGCTTTGACGGTGACGACTTTCTCAACGCCGCCGCCTGCATCCACACCGATCTCGGTCCCGCGCCGCTCAATGACTGGCTGCACGCGCTCGAAGCCCGCCAAGGCCGTCGTCGCGATGTGCCGCGTTTTTCCAGCCGCACCCTGGACATCGACATCGTGCTCTACGACGACCGCATCATGACCGGCAGCGGCCATCTGCAGTTGCCGCGTGCCGAGCTGGCCACCCAGGCCTTCGTGCTCAAACCCATGGCCGACATTGCGCCCGACGTCGTCCACCCGACCTTGCGGCGCACGCTTGCCGACCTGTGGCGCAGCTTCGACGGTGACCGCACCCTGCAATCCGTCGACTGGCAAATCAACGCTCTGTAGGAGCGGCGGAAGCCGCGATCGGAGACGCCGGGCCGGCATGCTCGCTGTGCACGCGACGCGGGCATTACACGCGGCCGCCGTCGACATGGATGACCTGGTTGTTGACGTAACCAGCCTCCAGCACCAGCCAGCGCACGGTGTTGGCAATATTCGACGGCTCGCCGGTGCGCGCCAGCAGCGTGGCATCCAGGATGGCCTGCTGTTCGTCGACATCCGCACCCTGTTCGGGCCAGGCGATGGCTCCCGGCGCCACCGCATTGACGCGCACGTTCGGTGCCAGCGCCCTGGCCAGTCCATGCGTGACCGCCACCAGCGCCGCCTTGCTGGCCGCGTAGGGAATGAAGTCGGCAGGCGGATGGTCGGCATAGTAATCGGTCAGGTTGATGATGGACCCGCGACGCTCGGCCAGATGCGTCGCCGCCGCCTGTGCCAGCAAAAACGGCGCACGCGCATTGCATGCAAACAACGCATCCCACGCGTCCGCCGTCGCCGTCTCCAGTGGCGTGGCGTGAAACGCCGAGGCGTTGTTGACCAGTGCGTCCAGATGTCCGAACTGCGCCACCGCCGCCTCCACCAGCACCGGTGCGGCCGCCGCGTCGGCGAGATCGGCCGACACGCTCATGGTGGAGCCGGCGCGTCGTGCTTCGAGCTCCATGCACAAGGCCTGCATTTCGACCGCGCTGTGGTGGTAATGCAGCGCCAGGTTGCAACCGGCGTCATGCAGTTCGCGGGCGATGGCGGCACCAATGCGACGCGCGGCGCCGGTGATCAGCACCACCGGCGCGGTGGCAATACTTGCAGGCATGGGCGTGTCCTATAAGGTTAGGCGACACTCGCATGCTATGACACTTGGGATGGACAAGTTTTACGCACTGCTCGATCACCCCTGGATGCACACCTTGCTTGGTTGTGTCGCGTTGGTGGTGCTGGCCTGGTTTTGCGCGTGGCTGGCGCGGCACGTGCTCAAGCGCGTGATGAAGTTTTCCACCCGGCGCACGCGTTGGCGCTGGGACGACGCCATGGTCAAACGCGGCGTGTTTCTGCGTCTGGCGCAAGTGGTACCGATGCTGATCATCTACCACGGTGTGGTTGTGGTGCCCGGCGTGCCGGCTTTCGTCGAGGCGATCGTCAAACCCGTTGCCGCATTGCTGATCGTCGTGTTCATGGTGATGACGATCAATGCGGCGTTGTCGGCATGTGACGATCTGTACCAGCTCACGCCGCGTGGCAAGGAACACACGATCAAGGGCTATGTCCAGCTCGGCAAGATCGCGGTGTGGCTGGTCGCCGCCATTCTCATCATCGCCATCGTGTTCGACCGCTCGCCGCTGACGTTGCTGGCCGGGCTGGGGGCCGTGTCGGCCGTGGTCCTGTTGATCTTCAAGGACACCATCCTGTCGGTGGTGGCCAGCGTGCAGATCGGCACCAACGACATGCTGCGCGTGGGCGACTGGATCGCGCTGCCGGAGGACAACGTCGATGGCGACGTGGTCGAGATCGCGCTGCACACGGTCAAGGTGGTCAACTGGGACAAGACCGTCAGCACGGTGCCGACCTGGCACCTGATCTCCAAGTCCTACCGCAACTATCGGAACATGTACGAAACGGGACGGCGTATCGCGCGCGCGGTCAACGTCGACCTGACCACGGTGCGATTCCTCGAGCACGACGAGATCGCGCAACTGCGCAAATTCAAGCTGCTGACCGATTATTTCGATGCCAAGGAAAAAGATCTGGTGGCGTGGAACGACAGTCTGGGCGATGCCGGCAAGCAACCGGTCAACACGCGGCGACTGAGCAACCTGGGTACCTTTCGTGCGTATGTGCAGGCCTATGCCGCCGCGTGCCCGACCATCAACCACGACCTGTTCTGGGCCGTGCGCCAAATGGATCCGGGTCCGACCGGGGTGCCGATCCAGATCTACGCCTACACGATCGAGACCGGATTTGTCGCACACCATGCCGCGCAAGGCGACATCTTCGACCATCTGATCGCGATCCTGCCGGAGTTCGGGCTGAAGCTGTTCCAGCAGCCGACGGGGACGGATGTGCGAGCGGGGTTGGCCGGATCTGCGGGCGGTGGTGCGTCGGAATCGAGCGATGCGCCGTTGCCGCCGCGCTGATGGCCGTCAACGTTTGCGGCTTAGCGTCACCTTGGCCGCGTGGTCCGCGTCGACGGTCACCGTGGTGTTGATCCATCCGCCGACCGGGTCGTCATCCAATGTCCAGCCTTCGCCGGTGGTCAGCAACCAGCGTGCCGGTGCAAGGTGATGAAATGAAAACGCACCCGAAGCGTCGCAGGTAGTGGTGTGGATCAACGCCTGCATCGCCGGTGGTGGCGCAGGCATCGCTTGTTCGTCTTTTGCCGTGGCAAGGTAGTCGGAAAAGAACGGTGTCGCAGGCATGGCGCTGATCGTGGTGCCGGCACAGGTGACCACGCCTGCTGGCTCGTCGTCGCCGAAAGGCCAGATGCCGCCACTGCTGCCATCGATGCGCACAAACGCTCGCCCGTTGATGGTGCCGTCGCCGCCTTGCGTCCACGTCGAATAGTCATCGGGGCTGAACTGCGGACCCGGATCATACGGCGCCGTGCTGGCGCAACCGACGATGCCGAGAACGAGGACTGCTGCGATGCACGTTTGACCGACCCGATTCACTGGTTCTCCCCTCCGGACCACGAAATGGCATCGCGAGTGTAGCGTGCACGCCGGGTGCCGATTGTGGCCGGCGTCTCCGAATCGAGTACGAGGCCGGTGTTGTCGCTCGCACATGACAGGGGTTCGGAAACACCAGGGACATTTGTGTCCGCGAGCCGGCTGCGATAGATTTCGCGACGTACCACCAAACCGACATGGAAGGAGGGAGCGATGGGAAGGTTTGCTCGCAGCTGGCAGTTGATGAAGGCCAGCGTTGATGTGCTCATGCATGAGCGCAAGTTGTTGGTGTTTCCACTGGTATCGGGCATTTGCCTGTTGCTGATCATGGCCAGCTTCGCGCTGCCGATGGCGTGGAGCGTGGGATTGTTTGCGTCTTCGCCCCAGATCCGGATCGATCCGGATGCCATTCATTTGGGTTGGTACGCGATCTTGTTCGTGTTCTACGTGGTCGAGTACGGCATCGCGTTTTTCTTCAACACCGCGCTCGTGTGCGCGGCGCTGGAGCATCTTGATGGCGGTCATCCGAGCGTGCGCGGAAGCCTCGCCAAAGCCTGGTCGAAATGGCCGCAGATCCTCGGCTTTGCGTTGATCAGTGCCACCGTCGGCGTGTTCTTGCGCGCGATCGAGGAGCGCCTGGGACTGATCGGCCGTTTCGTGATCGGTCTGGTCGGCATGGCATGGTCGGTGGTGACCTTTCTGGTCGCGCCGATACTTGCCGCGACCGACGCGGGGCCGGTGGACGCGGTCAAGGACAGCGCGAACATGCTCAAGCGGACATGGGGCGAAAACCTGGTCGGCGCGGTCGGCCTGCATGCTTTCACGTTCGTCGCCGTGTTGGCGTGGATGCTGTCCGTCGCCGTACTCGTCGTCGCGGCAGTCGCTGCCAAATCGGTCGCGCTGTTCGTGTTGACCGTTGTGCTCGCCATGGTCGGTATCGTCCTGATCAGCCTCGTCCAGTCGGCACTGCGCGGCGTCTACTCCGCTGCCCTGTACCGCTACGCCACCACCGGCGAAGTCGGCGGCCGCTTCGACACCGAACTGATGGAACAAGCCTTCCGCCGCCGCAAGTAGCGACGACCACCTCCGCCACTAATGCGAAAATTTCCATGGTTCGCGAAGCGGGCAGCGCAAAGCGCTGCTGGGCCCCCATCAGACGCGGCGGAAGGATTGCGGGGGTTTGTCGCGCCCCGAAGGGGCACGAAACCGCTCCCATTAACGCGTGCAGTACACACAAATACCACCCACGACCAACATCGCGCCTCCCAAGGCACAAGCGAGCATCCGCTATCCTTGAACGCCGCCCCCGGCCACCCCACGCGCATGACCAACCGCCTCCCCGAACCCGCCGCCGACGCGCGCGCCCATTCCGATCGCCTGTCGGCCCTCCTGCGCAAAGAAATCGCCGCCCAGGGTCCGATCCCGTTCGCGCGCTACATGGAGCGCTGCCTGTACGCCCCGAGCCTGGGCTACTACAGCGCCGGCAGCGCCAAGCTCGGCGCCGAAGGCGACTTTGTCACCGCCCCGGAGCTCGGCAGCCTGTTCGCCCGCTGTGTCGTCAGCAACCTCCTGCCCGCATTGCGTGCCATGGGTGACGATGCCGACATCATCGAGCTCGGCGCCGGCAGTGGTGCCTTCGCCGAATCCGCGTTGAACGCACTGGCCGACGCCGACAGCCTGCCACGCCACTACCGCATCCTCGAACCCAGCGCCGACCTGCGCGAGCGCCAGCGCGAACGCCTGCAAGCGGCATTGCCGCAAGATATCGCCGCCCGTGTCGAATGGCTCGACCGCCCCCCGGATAACCCATGGCGCGGCGTGCTGTTCGCCAACGAAGTCATCGATGCCTTGCCGACCACGCGCTTCACCAAGCGCGACGGCGAAGTCTTCGAAGAACACGTCGATCTCGACGCGGGCGGCAATCTCGCCATCGTCGACCGTCCGGCCGACCCCCTGGTCGCCGCCGCCGTGCGCCACGTCGAGCAAACCACCGGCGCGCCGCTGGCAGACGGCTATCGCTCCGAGATCCTGCCGCAGCTCCCGTACTGGCTGCAGGCCGTCGCCGGCAGGCAGGAGGCCGGCCTGCTGCTGTTCATCGACTACGGCTACATCCGCCGCGACTACTACCGCGCCGACCGCGACGACGGCACCTTGCGCGCCCATTATCGTCATCGCGCCCACAACGACCCGTTCTTCTGCCCCGGCTTGCAGGACCTCACCGCCCACGTCGATTTCACCGCCCTGGCCGAAGCCGGCGTGAACGCAGGTTACGACATGGCGGCCTATGTGCCCCAAGCCCAGTTCCTGATCGCCGGCGACATCCAGCAAGCCTTTGCCGACGCGCATGCGACCGCCACCGACGAAGCCGAGCGCTACGCTTTGGCGCAACAGGTCAAGCAATTGACCTTGCCGGGCATGATGGGCGAGCGGTTTCAGGCCATGCTGTTCAAGCGCGGTTTGAATGACGACGTGATTTCGGGTGCGCTGCGGCAGTTTGATCGGGGCGCGCGACTTTAGACCGGGCAAGACAGTTTGACGCGCTGATCCTCTTGGTTGTTTGCAATGT
>DASSKC010000098.1:0-4800 GCA_035690885.1 Oleiagrimonas sp.
ATCAACCGCCGCGGCCGTGCCGATCGTTACCTCGAGGGTCTCGATTTCGGCTGGAGCCAGGGCTTTGCGCAGACGCCGTATTTCGCCAAATGGTTCGAGCAGGAAATTGGTCGCGGCGTGCACAAGTTGAACATGCCGAACATGGACATGAGCCACTGAACACGGATTGTTCCGATGCGATGGCAAAGCTGGATGATGCTGTCGGCCCTGTTGCCGGCATGCGGTGTCACGTGCGCCGGTGAGGCGCCGAAGACGCACGCGACCGACATGACCGCCGCGCCGGCGCGCATTGCGCGAGCGGTGCCGCTGGGCGGCGTGGCGGTGCATGCCGGCGTGCTCGATGTGGCGCCGGTCAAAGGTGTGTCCACGCGCATCGGGCGCTCGCAGCTGGCGCGGCACACCATTGTCGGTTCGGCCGACATCCTCAATTACATGCCCAACCTGACCCTGCGCAAACGCTACCAGGGTGATCCCAACGCCATCCTCGGCGGGCGTGCGGCGGGCACGCTGCAAAGCGCGCGCACACTGGTCTATGCCGACGGTCTGCTGCTGTCCAACTTCCTGGACTCGGGTTGGGGCAATGCGCCGCGCTGGGGCATGGTGGCGGCGCAGGACATTGCGTCCGTCGATGTGCTGTACGGGCCGTATTCGGCGCTGTATCCCGGCAATGCCATGGGCACGACCGTCATTTTCCACACGCGCATGCCCGAGCGTTTCGAGGCTGCTGCCTCGGCGCAGGTGTTCGTCGACAACTTCGATGATGCGCATGGTGGCAGTGGCGACTATTGGGGCAATCACTTTTCCGCGTCCATGGGCAATCGCGTCGGACGTTTCCAGTGGCGTGTGGCGGTGGACCAGATCAACAGTCACCACCAGCCGATGAAATACATTGCCGCGCGTCGCGGTGGTGATGGTGCCAGTGCCGTAGCGGTCACGGGCGCCAGCGTCGATCTCGATCCAGTGGGTCAGGCGCGCTTGTTGGCCGGACCGGGAGGGATCGGGCAGACGCGGCAACAGCAGGCCAGCTTTCGCCTCGGCGTGGATTTGCCGCACGCAACGCATGCGTTGTTCACCGTCGGTTATTGGCGCAACCGCAGCAACGACCACGTGCGCAGCGTTTTGCGTGATGCGGCGGGTGGCGTGGTGCTCGCCGGCCCGGTCATGGTGGATGGGGATGTCTGGACTGTGCGACCGAGCGACTTTGCACCCTCGCGCACGCGTGAAAATCATCGTTTGCTTGGCCTGGAAGTTCGCGGACATGTCGGCCACGGCTGGCACTGGAATGCGACGCTGAGCGATTACGCGATCCTCGCTTCACGCAAGGCTCGCGCCAACATGCCGAAGGCACTGGCAGACGTCGATTCCGGTGGGCGCATTGGTGACAAGTCCGGCAGTGGCTGGCGCACGCTCGATGTGCGCCTGCAAGGCCCGGTGGGCAACATTCAGACGTGGTGGTTGGGGCTGCATGTCGATCGGTACACGCTCCACAGCCGCTCGTATGCGGCCACTCACTGGCGCGGTGTCGCCGATGGTCCGCGTCGTGCGGGCTTCGATGGACGCACGCAAACCAGCGCGCTGTATGCCCAGGTCGAGTGGGACTGGTCGAGCCAATGGGTTGGTACTCTGGGTGCCCGGATCGAGCATTGGCGCGCGTTCGACGGTCGGCGCGCCGGCAGCGGTGCGTGGGTCGATTATCCGACGTCCAGCCGCACCGCGCTTTCACCCAAGGCGGCACTGGCGTGGCATTTCGCCGAGGGCTGGCAGTTGCGCGCGTCATTGGCCAAGGCAGTGCGTTTTCCCACCGTGGGTGAGTTGTTCCAGGGCACGCTCAATGCCGACGCCGCGATCATCCACAACAATCCGAACCTGAAGCCGGAAACCGATTGGGCGCGCGATCTCACCTTGCGGCGCAGTTTGCCGAACGGTTACTGGCGCGTCTCGCTGTTCGAGGACGTGATCCGCGACAGCCTGTACAAGCAGACCGACGTCACCGTCACACCCAGCGTGACCAGCATCCAGAATGTCGACAAGCTGCGTTTGCGCGGCGTGGAGGTGGCGTTCAAGTTGCGCAACGTGTTGCCGCATCTGGACGTGAGCGGCAGCCTGGCCTGGAACATGAGCCGCATTCTGCGAGACCGGCGCTATCCGCTGGCCGAGGGCAAGCGGGTGCCGCGCATGCCGCGCACGCGCGGAGCGCTGACCGCCGACTGGCGCTTTGCGCCGGGCTGGGATATGTCATTGGCGGTGCGTCACAGCGGCCGCCAGTACGGTCGCCTCGACAATCGCGACACGCGTGCCACGTTTGGTGCCATCACCCGCTATACGATGGCCGATGCCCAGCTTGGCTGGCGTTTTGCCGCCGGCTGGCGCGCGACGCTTGGCGTCAACAACTTCACCAATCGCCAAGCGTGGGTATACCACCCGTGGCCGGGGCGGACCTGGCTGGCAGGTATTCATTGGGAGCTTCCATGAAAACGCTCGAACATCTTTTGGCGGCGTGCGCCGTGTTGCTGGGGAGCATGGTTTCGCCGGCTTTTGCGCACAGCGACATGCACATGGGCGCGGAACCGACGCTAGGTGCGTCGGCGGTGTTTGCCCCGGATGGCCGCCTGTGGGTGGTGACCGCGCATGACGGCCACGTATGGCTGCGGCACTCGGACGACTTCGGCAAAACCCTCAGCCGACCGGTTGCCGTCAACGCCGAAGCGGAGGCCGTTTCCGCCGAGGGCGAGAACCAGCCCAAGATCGCCCTGGGTTCGCAAGGCGCGATCTATGTCAGCTGGACGCATCCGTTGCCCAAGCCGTGGACCGGCTTCATTCGCTTTGCACGTTCGCTCGACGGCGGCAAGCATTTCGATGCGCCGATCACGGTGCATCACGACCGCGCGCAAATCACCCATCGTTTCGGTGCCCTGGCGGTGGATGCCGAGGGTCATGTGTTCGTCGCCTGGATCGACAAGCGCGACCTTGCCGCCGCCAAAGCCGATGGCAAACCGTATGCCGGGGCGGCCGTGTACTACGCGTGGTCCGGCAATCGCGGCAAGAGTTTCGAACCCGAGCGCAAGCTCGCCGACCACAGTTGCGAGTGCTGCCGCATGGCCGTGGCGCCGACGCCGGATGGCGATATCGGCGTGTTCTGGCGCAGTGTCTTCGGCGACAATATCCGCGACCACAGTTATGCCGTGATGCACTACGGACAGGACGCGCCGACGGTGGCGCGAGCGACCTTCACGGACTGGCAGGTCGCCGGGTGCCCGCATCAGGGGCCGGGCCTTGCACTGACCGCCGACGGGCATGCCGATGGCGTGTGGTTTTCGGCCAAGGACGGTGCACCGACGATCTGGTACGGCACGCTTGATCCCGGCAAGAAGCCGCGGCATCTCACGAAATTGGCCGGCAGCGGCGCGGCACATGCCGATGTCGCCGTGGCGGGGAAAACCGTGTGGGTGGTCTGGAACCAGTTCGCGCCCAGGGGCACGGAACTGGCCCTGCGCGTGTCGCATGATGGCGGCGCAAGTTTCGGCAAGCCGCAGACGCTGGCGTCGGTCGAAGGTGCTGCCTACTCACCGCAACTGTTGCGTTTCCATGACCGCACCTACGTGGCATGGAATACGGACAAGGGCTTCAAGCTGGTCCGTATCGGGAGTCGGTCATGAGGCCGTGGCTGTGTGCTGTCGTGTTGCTGGTGGCCGCGCCCGCGATGGCGGGCCAGGTGCAACCATTGACCACCGGTGACGTTGCGACGCTGCTGAAACCGCCATCGCAAGGCGTCAAGGTGATCGAATTCTGGGCGCTCGATTGCGCCTATTGCGAGGCCAACATGAAAGCTGTCGCGGCCCTGGAGACGGCGCGGGTGATCCTGGTTGCCACCGACAACATCGCCCACGCCGCGGCCTTGAACAAGCGCCTGGCGGACATGGGTGTTTCACATCTGCCCGCACGTGCCTACGCCGGTGCATCGCGGCAACGGCTGGATTACCTGATCGATCCGAACTGGGGCGGGATCACGCCGCGCACCCTGGTCATTCACGCCGACGGCACACGCCGCTCGGCAGTGGGTGCGCTGACACCCCAGCGCCTGCAAACCTTGGTCGCCACGAGCGAGCGCTGATCATCCGGCATCACCCGTTGTACATGTACACGACCAGTTTCTCGCGCGGACTCACCACGATGAGCCCGATACGTCCGTAGGCGTAATAGCTGCCCTCGGCGTTGACGATGCGCGTGACTCGTTGCACTTCGGCTGCGTCGATGTCGATGCACAATCCGTATTTGCAGATGTAGTCGTAGATGTCGTACTTGCCGGTCTTCTCTTGCGGCCGCCAATGAGCGTCGGCCTGGATTGGCGTTTTGCGCCAATCGGAATACACGCTGCGGGGGTCGCGACTGAAACGGAATTTCTTCAATGGCAACTCGTTGAAAAATGCCATGCCTTGAGCGGAAATGCGTCGTGCCATCGTATCCGACAACGGGAATACACGGATGCCCGCTTCATTGCCGCCGGGACCGAAACCCCAGGATTCTTCTTTCTGGTAAGCGACGGTATCTACATGCAATGCCGGAGGCACGACACGGAGCGCGCCTTGTCGCGCCACGTCGCGAATGGCCAGCAACGGGAGGACCGCCAGTACGGCGAGAACGGAACACGTCACGAGAACGAAATGGCGTCGCTTCCATTGACGCCACGCGTAACCGACGAGATAGCAGACACTGCCGACGAACGCGACCACGACGGTCAGAAACAGCGCGGTCCGCACCAAGGTTTCGATCATCGGTTCCTTCCCCCGGGGCCTTGCCTCA
>DASSKC010000099.1:0-7043 GCA_035690885.1 Oleiagrimonas sp.
TGAGGGTTCGTTTTCGCGTAAGCGTTGAATGGTGGCAAGATGTTCATCATTCGCGTGCTCGTACCCTCATCCGGCGCTTCGCGCCACCTTCTCCCGAGGGGAGAAGGGATAAGCTGGCTGAGCTTGAGGGCTAATCAGGAACATCCATCGGTGAATCGGAGGGCACCAGGTCATGAAGTCACAAACGCCACGGAATTTCGCGGAGCTGATTATTCTTCTGCTTGGCGGGCTGCACTTGTCGATCCAGGGAACGGAGCACGTGATCGCCGTGTTCTCTGCGCTACCGGCGCTACCGATTACCGCATACGGAGCCGGCGAACTTGCCGGTCAGCTGATCAATGCGGCATATCCGCTGGTCATCGGTGCGGGGTTGCTCATCATCGCCTGCCGACGGCGCCGCCCAGGTCGCGTGCTGGCGCAAGATGTCCGACACGGCGCCTGAGCGCGAGCGGTAGCGCCCGCGGCTCAGTAAACACCCTGACCCAACCATCGCAGGAGATCCCATGTTCGATCATGTCGTATTCGGCGTCAGCGACTACGCTGCCAGCAAAGCGTTCTTCCTCAAGGCACTTGAGCCGATCGGCATGGTCGTCGTCTCGGAGGGCGAACCCGGTATCGAGCTGAGTGCGGATGGCAAGGTTTCGTTGTGCCTGTACCAGACCGACGAGAAGCCGGCACACCTGCATCTGGCGTTCGTTGCCGACAATCGACAGCAGGTCGAAGCCTTCCATCACGCTGCGCTTGAGATGGGTGCCAAGGACAATGGTGCGCCCGGTCTGCGCCCGAACTACAGCGGGCAATATTATGCTGCTTTCGTCATCGGTCCTGATGGACACAACATCGAAGTCGTCTGCCATGAGTCCGAGGCGTGACATCGCGTTCGATTCGCGCGCGATTCCCCGGGAAATAGCCACTGTTGCGTCAGCCAGCAAGCCGCGAACTGTCCGGGGCTTGCCAAAACCGTGACCTCACGCCCTGCCCGCCACGCATCTTTCAGCTAGCCTGCGCGGCATTGTCTCCGAAACACGGATGAAGGATGGGCAGCCATGACACAAATGATAATCAGCACGGTACTGTCGGCCATTATCAATTTGCTCCTGTTTGCCGCGGTACCGTTCCTCGGCTATATCATATATCAGAAGTGGCGCAACAAGCGCACGTTTCGTGAAATAACAAGGCGCGCCGGGCTTCGGATCGGCAAATGGCAATACCTTGCATACAGTGTCGGCCTGTCGTGCATCACGGTTGCAGCCTTGATTGCCTGGCCACCTCCGATGGACATGTTGGCAAAGCCGGGATCAGCGGCACATGACTTTGTCGGGCTCGGGCTGACGGGACCGGCCCTGGCCATGGCCTTGATCTACGGCGTCATCCAGGCCGGGCTTACCGAGGAACTCCTGTTTCGCGGCCTGATCGCCGGCAGCTTGGGGCGGCGACTGCCCATCGTGTGGGCAAATATCATCCAGGCCGTGCTGTTCTTGCTGCCACACCTGCTGCTGCTCAGGATCATGCCCGACATATGGGGGCTTTTGCTGCTGGTCTTTGCGTATGGGCTGGTGGCTGGTTGGCTGAGGATCAAGTCCGGGTCGATCGCGGGACCGTGGTTGATCCACGCGTGTGCAGACACCACGGTCGCCATGATCGTGGCGGTGCATACGATCGGTTAGCATCCCCGATGACAAACTGGCGAACCGCTCATTGCAGCCGACAACTGTCGTGACAGAGTGGACAATGTCCCACCTGAAATTTTGAGACACATGCATATCGATCTTGACCAACTCAGTGAATCCGAACTCATCGAACTGAATACGCGCGTCGTGGAGCGCCTTCGCCTGCTGCGTCAGGCGAAGGCCCAGGTTGCGATGTTCCGGTTCAACGTGGGCGACCGCGTCAGCTTTCAGTCCGATACCGGCGAGGCGATTTGCGGCACGCTGATCCGCCACAACAAGAAATCCGTCACGGTGCACACGGACGACGGAGGTCAATGGCGGGTAAGCCCCGGCCTGCTGCGGTCGATACCCGATACGCAGGTCCAGGGATCGACGACGACCACGGTCGTCAACCTGCCCCACAACCCGTGACTGCGTGTCGCGGCGGGACACGGTAGCCGCCCGGGCAAAGCGCGTCAGACAAGACATGTCACGACAGACGAATAAAATCGGGCCCCCGCGGGGAAGTCCGGAGGGCAACGGTCAGCTGTCGTCAAGGGGAGAGTTGACTCCACCGATCGCCACCGGGCCCCGCGGGGTAGATCCATGCCCGTATCAGTGAACAGCGGCTGCCGTTGCACGATCAAAAACAATGGCTGCGGCACTCATGTCGTGCCTGAGTTGCAGATTGATGCCGTGACGCATCCAATACGCGCCGCTGGCCACCTTCGGCGTGCCGTCGGCGACTTTGCCGTGGATCGTGTGCCAGCTGTAACGTGCATCCGGTTCCAGGCCTTTCAGGTGCAAGGTGGGATACGGTTCGGCTTCCTGTGCGGTGCGCAGGTAGGCAAACAGCATGGCCTGGCTGCCGTCGCGCGACACCGACTCGGTCGCGGCCATTGGCGCGCGATGCAGCGGCGAGATCAGTCGGAACAGGCGTCCGCGCTGCACCGTGGGCCGGATCGCCTTGTACGCCTTGATGTAACGCTTGGCCTTGGCGATTTGCCGTGGCGTCCAGTCCACGATGTTGGCGCCAATGCCGAGCCCGCCCTGCATGGACACCAGAAAGCGGAAGTCCAGCGAGGTGTCGCGGTGGTTGACCCAGTTCGGCGAGCCGGTCACCCACGACATCATCACCGCCGGCGCGTAGGCATAGGTAAAGCCGTACTGGATCGACAGCCGGTCCGACGGATCGGTGTTGTCCGACGGCCAGACCTCGTCGGTCATGCGCATGATGCCCAGATCCACGCGCGCGCCGCCGCTGGAACATGATTCGATCTCCAGGCCCGGATGGCGCTTGCGCAGGCGGCGGATGATGTCGTACAGGTTGCGCACGTATTTGACGTACACCTTTTGTTCGTCCGCGGGCGCCGCCGCCGGCCAGCCCGGCTCGGTCCAGTAACGGTTGTAGTCCCACTTCAGGAACTGGATGTCGTATTTGCTCAGCAGGCGATCGAGCGCATTGAAGACGTACTCGCTGACATCCTTGCGCGCCAGGTTCAGCACCAGCTGATGCCGGGCTTCGCTGCGCGGACGGCCCTTGAAGTGCAACACCCAGTCCGGGTGCTTGCGGTACAGGTGGCTGTCGGGATTGACCATTTCCGGTTCGACCCACAGCCCGAAGCTCATGCCCAGCGAGTGCACCTTGTCGATCAGCGGCTCCAGGCCGTGCGGAAATTTCTCGGGGTTGGCGTACCAGTCGCCCAGCCCGGCGGTGTCATCGTCGCGTTCGCCGAACCAGCCATCGTCCATCACGAAACGCTCGATGCCGAGCTTGGCGGCCACCTCGGCCAACTTCATCTGGTTGGCCGCGCTGACGTCGAAGCCGGTGGCCTCCCACGAGTTGTACAGCACCGGCCGCAATTTCGGATCGGGATGACCGGGCAGGATCCGCGTGATCTGGAAACGGTGCATCAGACGCGAGGCTTCACCGATGCCGCCCGCGGTGTAGCCGGCATAAAAGATGGGCGTGATCAGTGACTGGCCCGGTTTCAGCGGCCAGGAAAAATCGAACGGGTTGAAGCCACCAGTGACATGCACCTGTCCGAATACGTCCTGGTCGATCGAGATGCGCCATGAACCACTCCAGCCCAGCGCACCAAACCAGAGGCGGCCGTACGATTCATCCCAGTCCCCACCCTGCTCGATGGCAAACCAGGGATTGTTGCGGTTGCCGGTCGATCCATGCCGACTTTGCAGCACCGTGGTGCCCTGGGTCACGGGGCGCGTCTGCAGGTGCCATTCGCTGGCCCATTTGCCGGTCAGGTAACGCAGCGAATAGTCGTGCGCGGACGGCAGGTTCCAGGTCGCCGCCGCCGCGCGGTCGATCGTCATCGACTGATCGGAATCGTTTTCGATGCGCGCGGAACGCCCGATGATGCCGGTCGCCGGATCGACGCTGTAATGGAGCACCACTTTGACGTCGGCGCGCTTGTCGGCCAGCGTGACACGCAGGCTGTCATCACCGATCCGGTGACCCTGGTAGCGCAGGACCAGATCGCGATTGCCGTCGGCAAAATGCACTTTCAGCGCCGGCGTGATCGAAGTGTTTCCACCCCAGGCGCCATATTCCTGCGAGGTGTAGCTGCCGGCCGGCTCCCATGACGAACGCGCCCGCGAAGGAACCGCCGGACCCAATGGATCGCTCTTGGCCAACCGCCCGCCCCAGTACACGGTCTGCAGCATCCCGTCGGCATTGATGCCAAAGGCGTAGGTCACCTTGCCCGCGTCAATGCGGAAAACCTTCGTGTTCTGATTGAAGCGTATGGAGGCATCGGCAGGCTGGCCAGGCGCGGCCATCACCGAGACGGCAAACAGCATTCCCAGCGCGAGAACCGTGAACAGGCCTGTCTTTGATCGCATCACTGCATACCCCTCGTTGGCTGGCTGCCGGCCATATTCGCCGATTTGATGCTATATAAACATACAATACGACAAAAATATTCCATCCTGCAACGGTGAATGGCCGACCGCTGGAATGCATGGCCGAACTCTCGCTGAATGGCGGTCGGGGACACCCGTGCGCAGACGGCTGAAGCGTTCACAATGGCCGCCCCTTGCTCGAACCGACCCGATCCCGGCGACGAATCCCGTGACAACCAGAGACGATCCGATGCCGACTGCCGCCACGACCGTGCAACCGCGCCCGCTTTCACATCCGCCCATCCTGCCGGTCGGGAGCAGCGCGTGAGTGCAAGACAAGTCCGGATTCGCGAACTGCCCGCGGACCACGTCAGGTTTTTGCGCGCGCTGCGCCTGATCGGCGACATGGATCTCAAGCAAGCGACGCAGCTGTCGAGCTACCTGCGCGGGGTATCGAACCCGGTGGTGACGGCGGGCCTGCAACCGGATGTGGCCGAACACATCGCCGACGCGCTGCGCGAAGCCGGCGCCAGTGTGGTGGTCGAAGACTGCTCCATCGACACGCCCATGTTGTGCTGCCCGCCCGCCAACGAGAAGTTCGTCTGGTCGTTGTTCCGCGGGATCCTGAAAGCCGATTGAGCCGGAACGCCGACGCGACCGTTGCCAGCGGTCGTGAAACCGGCCGCCCTTCAGGGCATGGCGCCACGGCTCATCGGCGTCGGCGGCACGCCCTTGCGTGTCAATGGCGGCACGTGGTGCAGCCAGGCGGCCACGATGAGCCCCAGCACGATCAGGATACCGACGAACACGCCGGTACCGAGCCAGCCATCGGCGGCATAGAACACGCCGCCACCGGCACCGGCGATGCTCGACCCCATGTAGTAGGCAAACAGATACATCGACGAGGCCTGCGCGCGCGCCACGCCGCCACGCCGCCCCACCCAGCTGCTGGCAATGGAATGACCACCGAAAAAGCCGAAGGTCAACACGACCAGGCCGAGCACGATCAGCCACAACGACGTGGCAAGCGTCAGGCACAAACCGATCAGCATCAGCGCCAGCGCCGTCCACAACACCCGTCGCCGTCCCAGCTTGCCGGCCAGATTGCCCATCCATGGCGAGCTGAACATGCCGACCACGTAGACCGCGAACATGGCACCAACCACGGCCTGGCTGAGATTGTACGGCGGCGCGAGCAAGCGATAGCCGAGGTAGTTGTAGACCGTGACGAATGCGCCCAGCAGCAGGAAACCCTCGACGAACAGCCATGGCATGGCGGCGTCACGAAACAGGCCGCGCATGCGCTCCAGCAAGGGACGCAGCCGCAATGGCCGACGCACGAAATGGCGTGATGCCGGCAGCGTGCGCCAGAACACGATGGCCGCCAGCAA
The DNA here is from genome assembly GCA_035690885.1 of Oleiagrimonas sp. GTDB lineage: Bacteria > Pseudomonadota > Gammaproteobacteria > Xanthomonadales > Rhodanobacteraceae > Oleiagrimonas. The sequence goes on from DASSKC010000099.1 coordinate 5,903, forward strand.
ACCGACCGCACCGACCACGGCGATGCCGCCGCGCCAGCCCAGCCAGTCGGCGCTGATGCCGGCCAGCAGGCGACCGCACATGCCGCCGATGGCATTGCCGCTGATGTACAAGCCCATGCCCAGGCCGATCGATTGCGGATGCATTTCCTCGGCCAACCAGGTCATGGCGACGGCAGGCAGACCGCTCAACGTGAAGCCGAGCAATGCGCGCAAGATCAGCAGCCAGTGCCAGTCCGGTACCAGCGTGGTCAACAAGACCAATACGGCCGACGAAAACAGCGACCAGGTCATCACGCGCTTGCGACCCCAGCTGTCCGACAACGCGCCGGCAAACAACATCGACACCGCCAGCACCGCCGTGGTCAACGACAGGGACAGCGCACTGACCGCAGCGCTGACGTTGTAATCACGGCTGAACTCGGGCATCAGCGGCTGCACGCAGTACAACAATCCGAACGTGGCCACGCCGGCGGCAAACAGCGCCACGTTGGCACGGCGGAACGCGGCAGTGCCGTGTCGGATATAGCTGACCGGCGCATCTTCGGTGTGTTCCGGATGGGTATTCGTGCAGGCCTTTTGCATGGTCATCGACTCGCACCAGAGCGGCTGATGCGGTCAGGATAGGACGGTCGTCTAATACGATCCATGATTGTTTTTGACTTAGATTTATAGCTGATGAATATCATTCGACGATTGCGCCCGAACTGTTCCGCTTGGTTCGCGGGTGCTTTCAGCCATTGACAATGGTGTAAACAAACGTTTACTTTTGTAAACATGCATTCAACCCAAGACGATCGCACATCCCGCGCCATCATCCGCGACGAGACACTGCGCCTGTTCGCCGCCCACGGTGCGGATGCCGTGACCGTGCGCCAGATCGCCGCCGCCGCCCACGTGTCACCGGCGCTGGTCGTGCGCCATTACGGATCGAAGGACGGCTTGCGCGAGGCCGTCGACACACATGTATTGCAGACACTGGCGGACATGCTCATCGACATCACGCAACGTCATGGCACGCCGGGCGTGGCCACCTCGCTCGCCGATGCGCTGTTGCAGAGCCTGCCGCCGGACTCGCCCATCCCGCGCTATCTGGCACGGTTGTTTGTCGAGGGCGGCGAAGCGGCACGCACGATGTTCAGGC
>DASSKC010000100.1:0-6655 GCA_035690885.1 Oleiagrimonas sp.
GCGGAGTTTTGCGGGAACAGCGTCGCGCCGACGACATCGTTGGCACCGTGCACGGCATCGAATCCGAACAACAGCGGAATGCCGACGCCGCCATCGCTGGTGTCGACCGACGCTTTGTGGAACGCATCGGCAAGCTGCAACCATTGCGCCGGCGTGGCCACCGTGCCGCCGCCGGGCTTGGAGTTGCCGCCGGCGAGGATGGAACCGAGATGGTACTGGCGCACTTCGGCCGGGGTCACCGACTCGATGTCGGCCTGGATCACCTGGCCGACTTTTTCCGCCACGGTCATTTTTGCCAGCAATGCCTGCACGCGGTGTTCAAGCGCGGCATCAGCCGGCAATGGCCAGTGGGCTTTGGGCCAGAGTTCGGGATGCACGGCGGTGCTGGCGTGTGCCGGCTGAGCGACATGCGCGGAGCCGGCGCTGGCGACATTGCTTGCATCATCGGCGTGTCCGCCGGCGGAGGTCTGGCTGCAGGCCGAACCCATCGCGGCGATGGTCAAGGCTGCCAGCAACGTCATGCCGCGGCGTGGTGAAATGGTGTGGTAGCTGTGCAGTCTCATGCGAGCCTCTTGTTTTCCAATGCGATGGATTGTTGCCAGGGGTGGATGCGTGATCGGGTGCCCCGCGTTCGCGCCGGGGGAGCGGCAGGCGTGGTGTCGGTCATTGCCGGCTCCGGACGTGCGCACGCAAAAATCCGCACGTCGGTCGTCTGACGGGCACGGATCGTGTGCGGAAAGAAACGCGAGGCAGCGCGGTATCAGCACCTGCCGCCGGGTTCAGTGCACGCCGGTGACGCGCCGGATGGCCATGGCGCTGAGGGCCGTTGCGGTGGCGGCAACCACGAACAGCAAGGTGTAGTTGGCCACGCTGAGCAACAGGATGGCCGAGGCCAGTGCAGGCATCAAGAACTGCGGCGACGTATCGGCGATGTTGAAGATGCCGAGATTCTTTGCCGCGTGCAGTTCGCGTTCGGGCAGCACATTGACTGCCAGCGAGCGGGTCACGGCCACGTACAGGCCCTGACCGGCCCCCGCCAGACCGACCCCCAGAAGAAAGGCGCCATAGGATGTCGCGAACGCGATCACCAGCAGGGCTGCACAGTAGATCAGTGCGGCGGCAATGATGAAAACCCTTGATCGCTGCAGACGGTCGGACAGCCAGCCACCCGCCAGTCCGATGATCGCGTGGCTTGTCGCCTGTACCAGCGTCGCCAGAAAAATCAGCCGCGGCAGTTGGTCGGCGGTATAGCCCAGTTGCTGAATCAGATACAGACCCTGATACGCCATAAGCACGGCGACACCGGAAAACATCAGGAAGCGGCTGCACCATGTCCATCCGAAATCCGGAAAATGGCGTGGGCTCAACCAGAAGATGTGGCGTAGCGGCGTGCGTGCGGGGCGTTGCGTGCGGGCCGCTCGCGGAAGCCTCAAGGCCAGCACCGTGGCTCCGGCCAACGCAATCAGCGCAGGAACCACGAAGCTGGCCAGCACCGACGTATCGAGGGCCTGAACCAGAAAGGTGCCCAGAACCATGCCGACCGGCAAGCTGACGCTGGTGATCCCGGACACGGTACCGCGTTGTTGTCGCGGGACATGGTCGGCGAGCAGGGCAGCCAATGCGGCGATTTCCGCATTGAAGGCTAGTTGCGTGAGACACCAGCCCAGCAATAGCTGCAGCGTGGTTTGTGCCAGCGCCACGAGTGTCAGGCCGAGCACGCCCGCTGCGGCTCCGCCGGTCAGCCAGAGTCCGCGCGTTCCATAGCGCGAACGGGTGAGGTCCGACAGGTGGCCGAATACCGGGTTGGCGACCAGGGCCACGAGTGCGCCCAGACCAAGGATCAACGAAAGATTGGCGGTGGCGTGCGCGGCGTCGATGTGTTCGGTGCGGCGCGTCAGCCCGACCAGAATGGGGGACAGCAACGCCATCCACATGCCGAGATAAGCGATGACATACGCCGCGATGAACGACCAGCCCACGCGCTGCACCGGCGTGATGTTGCGACCGGCCAAAAGGGTGCCGGGCCCTGTGCCGATCATGTTCGATCCCCCGGGCGTTGGTCATGTGGGCCTGCTCCGCCGCAGTGTATCGCGTGCAGCCATGCACGTGCGGCAGGGCCTGCAGTTGCGGGCGCTCATGTTGCGCGCGGTGCCGTGGTGGAACCGCGGATCATCAATTCGTAAGGCACTTGAACGCGGCGCTCCAGCATCGGCGCGCGCATCGAGTCGAGCACATTGGCCACGGCCTGCCTGCCCATTTCGCGGCAAGGTTGATGCACCGTGGTCAGGCTGGGCGAGACCAGCAGCGAGACCGGCGTGTCATCGAAACCGCAGACCGAGATCTGCTCGGGCACGGACCAGCCGCGCTCGTAGGCGGCACGGATGGCACCGCAGGCCACATCGTCGTTGGCGGCGAAAATCGCCGTGGGTGGGTCGTCCAGGTCAAGCAGCGCACGCGCTCCCTCGACGCCGGAGGCGAAGGTGAAGTCACCGGAGACCACCAGCGACTTGTCGAACGCGATATCGGCCTGACGCAGCGCGTCCCGATACCCGTTCAGTCGCCATGTGCGGGCACCGTGTCCTTTCAGTCCGGCGATGTGGCCAATGCGACGGTGTCCCAGATCCACCAGGTGGCCGACCATGTCCGTGGCGGCGCGTCGTTCGTGAAATCCGACATCGATGCGCGAGTCCTGCAGCTTGGACGAGATGGTCGCGTAACGTACATCGAGCTTGTCCAGACGCTCCATCAATGTCGTGTTGTTGGCGTGCGGCGGCGCCAGGATCAATGCGTCCGGTCGGTGTCGGGCGACGAATCCATCGATGCGCTGGATCAGGTCGTCGCCGGTTTCAAACGGGTGCAGTACGGCGTTGTATGGCGTGTCGGCACACGCTTGCAGCACACCGACAATCAGCTCCATGACGTAGTTGGAGCCCGCGGTGGGGTTGTCATAGAGCAGGGCGACCAGGTACGAGCGGTTGCTCGCGAGCCCGCGTGCCGATGCATTGGGCACGTAGTTCAGTTCCGCGATCGCGGCCTCGATGCGGGTGCGCAACTTGGCGCGCACCGTGGTGTGTCCGTTGAGGACGCGCGACACGGTTTTCGTGGACACGCCAGCGCGTGAAGCGACGTCATCGATGGTTGCAGGCATGGTTGCGTGAACGCTCTCTATGCAGGGTGTTATTTCGTATCTTTCTGTTTTGTATATGGAAAAATCGCGATATCCATGGCGCGAGTCTTCAATATACAAGCGCTTGTATTTTAAATACAACAGTTGTACCTTCAAAAAGACAGCGCTAGTACTTTAAAAAGACAGCGCTTGTACTTTTGCCGGGTGGCTGGGTGGAAGATCGTTTGCCAAGCCTCCTGGTGCAGTGGGGAGATTGAAGTAAACGTCATGGATTTCGATCAAGGCACCTCAAGGTTGGTGATGCGTGCGGATGTTTGGACCGAGCCAGGACACACGTCGCTGCAGCGCATGGCTTGGTGCGGCAACAGGGATGGGTCGCTGTTGCCGGCACAAGTTGCATGGATAGCCGGTTCGCCACCTCGGGATGTGCTGGCCGGTCATGCCGATGCCGTGCAACCGGTCGATCAAGACAACAACACACCACAACTTGTCAGCTTCGATGAAGCGGCAGTAATCATGGGGACTCCAAATGAACTCGCGATCAAGTATTTTGTGCCGAAAGTTGTTGGTCACCGCGGTGCTTGCCGGGCTTGCCGGCCCTGCGGCTGCACAGTCCGTGGCGGCACCTGCCGACAACGCCACGACGCAAGCGGGCAACACTGATCAAAGCCGGACCGAGACCGGCGACTCGAACACGCAGCAGCTGGAAGGGATCACGGTTACCGGCATTCGCTACAGCCTGGCGCAGTCGGCATTGATCAAGCGCACCTCGCATGGCGTGGTCGACGGCATCGTTGCCGAAGACATCGGCAAGTTCCCCGACTCCAATCTGGCCGAGTCGTTGCAGCGAATCAGCGGCGTGTCGATTGACCGCTCGGCCATCGGCGAAGGCGCCAAGGTCACCGTTCGCGGCATTGGTCCCGATTACAACCTGGTGCTGCTCAATGGCCGTCAGATGCCCGCGACCAGCATTCAGGCGACCGGGCCATCGGGATCGCGGTCGTTCGATTTTTCCAATCTCTCCTCCAGCGCCATTTCCGAGGTCGACGTCTACAAGACCGGTCGTGCCGACGTCCCGACTGGCGGACTGGGTGCGACCATCGACATCCGCACGGCCAAACCGCTGGACCATCCCGGGCAGCACGGCAGTTTCACCGCCACCCTGATCCATGATGGATCGGCGCAGAATTTGCCCGACTCCATGCAGGGCAGTGAGGTGACCCCGCAGTTGGCGGGCATTTACAGCAATACCTTCGCGGACGGCAAGTTCGGCATCGCCATCAGTGCCAGTTACTCCAAGCGTGATGCCGGTTATTCGCAGGTCGGCGTCACCAGCGGTTGGCACACCTTCACGGGCGACCAGGTGGGTTGGGGATCGATCCCGTTGCCGGGCGAACCGGGGTCGGAAAACATCACCAATCGGCCGGGACCGGACGATGTCTATTCGGTGCCGCAGAATCTGGATTATTCCATCAACCGCGCCACGCGCAAGCGCACCAACGGGCAATTGACGCTGCAGTTCGCGCCCAATGACAGCCTGGTCACGACGGTGGACATCATGTACGCCGAAAACAAGGTCCAGACGCTGCGCAACGACCTGTCGGTATGGTTCAACTTCGGACCGTCCAACAGCGCCTGGACCGATGGTCCCGCAGCCGGCCCAGATTTCTACGAGGAGATCATCGACGCGGCCAACAGCCCCGCCGACCTGGCCATGGCTGGCGGCAAGTTTGCCACCAAGGCCGAACTCTGGTCGCTCGGCCTGAACCAGAAATGGGCGGTGACCGATCGCTTGAACCTCGAGTTCGACGGTCATCATTCGGTGTCGACCGATGGTTCGGACAGCCCGTACGGCAGCAATGCGACCATCGGCGCCGCCGCATTCGTGCGCGGCAACACCAAGGTCGATTTTTCCAGCGCGTTCCCGATCCTGAGTGTGCAGTTGCCGCCCGGCGTGGACCACGTCAAGCCTTCGGACATGCTCATCACCGGAGCCTCGTTCCGCAACAGTTACATGCGCTCGGAAGTCAATCAGGCACGCATCACCGGCGATTTCACGTTCAGTGATTCCTCGCGTCTGGACTTCGGCATCGGCGCCACCGAGGTCAAGAACCGTTCCGCGTATGCCTACAATCAGGAGGATCACTGGGGCGGCATCGCCGGCACCTCGCCGAGCGACTATCCCGACAGTATCTGGAAGAGCGCCAACATGGGCGACTACTTCGACCAGTTCAGTGGTGCCAACTCGCCGAACTTCGACGACGCGTTCTTCGTGTTCAACTTCGAAGACCTCCGAAACGCCGCGATCGACGCGTGGAACGGTGCCGGCAATCCGCCGTTCAGTTTTCTGGCGCCGACCCGGTTCACCTACGACAGCCGCGTGAAGGAGCGCTCGAATTTTGCCTACCTGCAGTGGGGCAAGACCTGGTACTGGAGCATGCCGCTGGATGTCACCCTGGGTGTTCGCTACGAGAAGACCGACGTGACCTCGCGCGCGCTGGTGCCGATCCCGGAAAAGATCGAGTGGCAATCAGCGAACGAGTTCAACACGGTGCTCGGTGACCGCGACTTTACCCAGCTGAGCGGCAGCTACAATTACCTGCTGCCGAATCTCGATCTGGCCCTGCATGTGACTGACGAGGTCATTGCCCGTGCCAGCTACAGCCGTACCATAGGCCGGCCGCGGTGGAACCAGATCCAGGGCGGGCAGTCGCTGGCCGCGCTGCTGCGCGTCGATGGCGGTACCGGCAGTCAGGGCAATCCGGGTTTGAAGCCGCTGGTGTCGGACAACTTCGACCTTTCGCTGGAGTGGTACTACGGCCCCGGCAGCTATGTGTCGCTGGGTTATTTCCGCAAGAACATCGACAACTACATCGGCACCACGCAGATCAACGCCAAGCCCTTTGATCTGCATACGCCGGTGGGAGGCGCGTACTGGAACGAGGCCCTGGCCAGCGGCTGCGGCGACGCCGACATGGTGTGCATCCGCGATTACATCTTTGCCCACCACAATGGCGATCCGGGCGTGGTCCAGACCGGCGTCGATTCCACCGGGCACGCCACCGGAACCATTACCGGCCAGCCGGGTGATCCGGTGGCTTCGTTCCGCATCACCACGCCGGTGAACCAGCGCTCCGCTTCGCTGGACGGGCTGGAGTTCGCGTGGCAGCACGTGTTCGGCGACAGCGGTTTCGGTATTGCCGCCAACTACACCCACGTGGATTCGGGCCTGACCTATCAGAACGATGTCGTCGATGAGCAGTTCGCGCTGGTCGGCCTGAGTGATTCGGCCAACCTCATTCCGTTCTACGACAAGGGGCCGTTCCAGATCCGCATCGCCTACAACTGGCGTGGCGAGTTCCTGTCTTCGTTGTTTGACGGCGCGGGAGCCAATCCGATCTATGTGGAGTCGTACGGGCAGATTGATTTCAGTGCCAGCTACCAGTTGAGCAAGCAGTTGTCGGTGCAGGTGCAAGGCATCAACGTGACCAATCGCACCCAGCGGATGCACAGCCGCAACTGGAACGA
>DASSKC010000101.1:0-7817 GCA_035690885.1 Oleiagrimonas sp.
CAGCGGCACGCGCGCCTGGAGCACGATTACGACCTGGGCGGGCTGGTATTTGCCTCCGAGGCCATGAGCCGCACGGTCGAGCTGGCGGGGCAGGTGGCGCGCTCGGACGTGCCGGTGCTGATCACCGGTCCGAATGGTGCCGGCAAGGAGCGCATCGCCGACATCGTGCATCGCAACTCGGCCGTGCGCGACCAGGCGTTCGTGGCGGTCAACTGCGGCGCTCTGCCGGCGGACCTCATCGAAGCCGAGTTGTTCGGTGCCGATGCCGGTGCCTACACCGGCGCCAACAAGGCACGCGAAGGCCGCTTCGAGGCGGCCGATGGCGGCACGCTGTTCCTGGACGAGATCGGCAATCTGCCGTTGTCCGGCCAGGTCAAGCTGCTGCGCGTGATCGAGACCGGGCAGTATCAGCGTCTCGGTTCCTCGCGCACGCGTACGGCCAGGGTGCGTATCGTCAGCGCCACCAATGCCGATCTCAAGGCCATGATTGCCGACGGCACGTTCCGCGAGGACTTGTATTACCGCCTCAACGTGATCGAAGTCAGCTTGCCGCCACTCGGCGAGCGTCGCGATGACGTATTGCCGTTGGCCAAGCATTTTCTCGGTCCGGGACAGTTGTCCGATGCCGCACGCGAGGCACTGACGGCCCATGACTGGCCAGGCAACGTGCGCGAACTGAAAAACGCCATCGAACGCGCGCGTCTGCTCGCCGGCGGCGCGCCGATCACGGCCGAACATCTCAACCTGCCGGCGCGCACATCGTCATCGGCACCGGCGCGCAATCTGGACGAGCCATCACGCGATGCCGTGCAGCACGCGCTTTCCACCAGCGGCGGCGTGGTCAGCCATGCCGCGCAAGCGTTGGGCCTTTCGCGTCAGGCGCTGTACCGACGCATGCAACGGTACGGGCTGGAGACCTGATATGGTTTGCCGGTCAGGGAAGGGGGATGTTGAATATGCGCAATGTTTTACGTTTGCTGGTAACGGCGTGCTGGCTCGTCGCAGTGGCCGGCGTTGCGGCTGAACCGTCCGCAGCGGAGCGGCCTTCGAAGCTGACCGACAAGCAGGTGGTCACATGGCTGCAACGCTGCCCGACCATGAAGGCGAAGTTCGCCGAATTTCCCGCTGCCTTCGTGACCTATGCGCCGTTGCCAGTGTTGCCCGCCGGAGGCATGGATGCGTGGAAGCTGAACTGGAACGGCCTGATTGTGCCGATCCCGGCGCTGCCATACATACGTTTCTCGGTGTCCGGTGATGACCACGAGGTGGTGCTGGGGACGGCGGACCATCAATATGTCTTCGTGAGCCGCGCACACGAGATCGGGCCCTCCCACGGGATACAGGCACGCAAACGTGACACGGGAAACGCGGCGAGCGCTACCCCTGCCAGTGTATTTGACATCATCGCTCACGGTTTCGCGGTGACGCCGGATGATTTGCACTGCTCGGCCACGCATGCCGAGGAGCAGGCACGCGTGGCGATGGCACTGGTGCTCAAGACGATCGCCAGCCCGGCCCGGATCGTTGCCGCGCACGAAGTTGCCGGGTGGCGAACCGGCTTGCTGAAGTACGGCCATGGTTCATCCGGGACCGACTTTTACGTGTACCTGTTGCAGCGCGATGCCGACGAGGACCCGTATGACGTGCGCTACCGGGTGGCCACTGCCTCGGATACGCGCCGTGCGGTCCTGTCGTTGGCGCATCCGCGGCATGCGGTCTACGCCGATGCCCCGACATGGTTGGCAGCCCTGCAGGGTTATCTGGATGCGCCATTGCCGGAAACGCGTTGTGCGCTGGCCGCATCACTGGATGAGGCCGGGTTTGCCGAACGCGATGTCCGGCGCCTCGCGCAGCAGTCACCGGCATGCGAAGGGGATTTCCACTGAATGCGTCGAGCGGGTATTCGAGTCACCGCCGGCACATCTCCGGGGCGTCCGGCACGTGCCAGCAGCCGGCACATGATGCTAAGTTTGTCGGGTTGTTGGTCGAATATCGGGAGTCCACCATGTCTGTTTTCCGTTTTGTCCGCCGTTCCGGGCGGGCGCAGCGCTTGTTGCCGTGTCTGGTCGCGGCGCTGGCGTTCATGCTGGTTGCCGGTAGCGCCGGCGCCGCGCAGGTGGTGCGCAAGGCTCAGGTGCCGCCGCCGCAGGACGTGCCGTACCCGGGCACGATCACGGTGCATGTCGATGTCAGCGACACCGCGCAGGGAATCTACTGGGTCCACGAGGTCATTCCGGTCAAACCGGGCGAGATGACGCTGCTGTTCCCGAAATGGATTCCGGGTGGTCACGCACCGACCGCCGCCATCCGCAACCTGGCCGGGCTGAAGATGCATGCCGGCGGCGAGCGCCTGAAGTGGAAGCGTGACGAATACGACGTGTACGCGTTTCATGTGAACGTGCCGGAAGGCGCTTCGCAATTGAAGCTCGACTTCCAGTACCTGTCCGGTCGTCGCGGTCCCGGCGAGATGACCAACCTGATGATGATGATCGAGTGGAACAAGCTGGCGCTGTATCCGGCCGGTTACTACTCGCGCGACATCACTTTCGAGCCGAGCGTGACGTTTCCGCATGACTGGAAGTTCGGCACCGCGCTGGAGCAGGCCTCGCGCGATGGCGACACGGTCACGTTCAAGCCGGTCACGTTCAACAACCTGGTCGACTCGCCGATTTATGCGGGCCTGTACTTCAAGCGCGTGGACCTCAATCCGGGCGGCAAGGCGCCGGTGCATCTGGATCTGATCGCCGATGCGCCCCGGTACCTGCAAATGACAGACCATCAGCTGCAGGTGCACCGCAATCTGGTGACGCAGGCGCTGCGTCTGTTCGGCTCGCATCACTACAAGCACTACGACTTCCTGTTTTCGCTGTCCGAGCAGATGGCCGGCAATGGTCTGGAGCATCACCAGTCCAGCGAAAACGGCATGGGCGTGGATTACTTCACCGATTGGAAGCACAGTGCGCCCGGACGCGACCTGCTGGCGCATGAGTTCACGCATTCGTGGAACGGCAAATTCCGCCGCCCGGCCGACCTGTGGACGCCCAACTTCAACGTGCCCATGGGCGATTCGCTGTTGTGGGTGTACGAAGGCCTGACCCAGTACTGGGGCTACGTGCTCACGGCGCGTGCGCAGATGTGGACGCCCGAGCAGTTCCGCCAGGCACTGGCCATGGTCGCGGCCAACTACGACCGCAATCGCCCGGGCTTCGCGTGGCGGACCATGGAGGACACCACCAATGACGCCGTCGCTGCACACCGCGCCATGCTGCCGTATCGCAGCTGGCAGATGAGTGAGGAGTATTACAGCGCCGGTCAGATGATGTGGTTGGCGGTCGATGCCAAGATCCGCGCGCTGACCGATGACAGGAAGTCACTGGATGATTTCGCGCACGCGTTCTACGGCATGAACAACGGCAGCTATGTCACCAAGACATACACGTTCGATGATGTGGTGTCGACACTCGACAGCGTGGTCAAGTACGACTGGGCCAAGTTCCTGCGTGCACGCGTCAATGCGTACAACCCTCCGCTGCTGAGCGGGCTCAAGACCTCAGGCTGGAAGCTGGTCTACACCGACACGCCGAGTGATTACGAGAGCGCATACATCAGCCGTCCGGAGTCGCCGCGTCACATCTACAATTTCGCGTGGTCGATCGGCATGACCATGACCGATTCGGGCATGGTCAACGACGTGCGCTGGAACGGACCGGCATTCAAGGCCGGCGTCAGCACCGGTGCCACGCTGGTCGCGGTCAACGGCAAGGACTACTCGACCAAGGTCTTCAAGCAGGCGATTGCCGAGGCCAAGGGTGGCACGCAGCCGATCGAGTTGATGTTCAAGTACCAGGGCCATTACCGCACGGTGCCGGTCGATTACGACGGTGGCCTGCAGTATCCGCATCTGGTGCGGGTCAAGGGGACGCCCGATTATCTGAGCGAGATCATCAAGCCGCGTCAGAAGTAAACGCGCGGCTCGACCAGCCGACTGTCGGCAGTGATGCCGGCAGCCGGCGCCGTCCCTTTCCGGACCGGTGCCATTCATGCGTCTGACATCACTCGAAGGCCGGCAAGGCCTGCTCCTGATTGCCACCGGGGTGGCCGGTGCATTGTTGTATCTGGGCGTGACGGTCTGGCCTTTGCCGCAAGTGCTGGTCTGGACCGTGCATACCCTGGGTTGGGAAGCACCCACGCCGATCCACGATGCATGGTTGGGCTTGTTGGTGACCGCGTTGTTGTGCGTGCCGTTGGGCTTGTGGCTTGGGCACCGAAGCCAGCGTGCACTGGCGCGCGTGGGACGGGCGCTGGAAGGCGCGGTCGCCAGCTATCGTGACGGCGATTTCAGCTTTTCCATCGCGATTGACCGACGCGACGAGCTCGGCGACCTGATGCGCATGCACAACGAGCTCGGGCAGACATTGCGCAAGCAACGCCAGCAGTTGACCGAACGCGAGTTGTTGCTGGAGACCGTAGTCCAGAATACGCCGGTCGCACTGGTGCTGGCAGACAACCATCATCGCGTGACCTATTCCAATATCGCCGCGCGCCATCTTTTCAACGATGGCAAGACGCTCGGTGGCATGGATTTCTCCGCGTTGCTGGAGCGCGCTCCCGAGGTGATGCAGCGGGTCGTGGCCGCCGGCGAGGACACGCTGTTCTCGGTCGAGCTGGGCGGTGCCGAGGAGGTGTTTCACGTGTCCCAGCGCGCGTTTCGCCTGCAGGGTCGGCCGCAGCGTCTGTATCTGTTCCGGCGCATGACGCGCGAGTTGGCGCGCCAGGAAGTGGCCGCGTGGAAGCGGGTCATTCGGGTCATTACCCACGAACTCAACAATTCGCTGGCGCCGATCTCTTCACTGTCCCATTCAGGGGCAGAATTGGCGCGGCGTGGCGACATCGAGCGCCTGCAGGGCGTATTCGCCAGCATCGGGGAGCGTGCCCGGCACCTGCACGGTTTTGTCGAGGGCTACGCGCGGTTTGCCAAGCTTCCGGCACCGCAGCCAAAGCAGATTCCGTGGGACGGATTTCTGGAATCGCTGGCACGACATTGCCGGTTCACGCTCGCTGGCGGCGTGCCTGATCAGCCCGGCTGGTTCGATCCGGTACAGATCGAGCAGGTGTTGATCAACCTGATCAAGAACGCCCACGAATCCGGTGGTGACGATGATGCGGTCAGCCTCGGAATCAGTCAGCTGGGCAACCGTTGGCGTATCGACGTGGCCGACCGCGGGCCGGGCATGAGCGACAACGTGCTGGCGCAGGCGTTGCTGCCGTTTTATTCGACCAAGCGCTCGGGGACCGGCCTGGGCCTGGCGTTGGCGCGCGAGATTGCCGAGGCGCACGGCGGCCGCGTGGTGCTGGCCAATCGCGACGAAGGCGGTCTGCGCGTCTCGCTCTGGTTGCCGGTCGGCGACGCCTGATTGCGGTCGGTGTGCCGGGGCATGCCATACCTTGCGACGTTGCCGGTCGGGGTTTCCACCCCTCCTGCGACGCCCATGCCGGTTGCAGGAGCGGCGGCAGCCGCGATGGGGTGTGCCGGCGCGAATGATGTCTTGCGGTGGAAGCTTCAGCCCCTCATGCAACATGCGGTGATGACACAGTCGCGGCAGTCTCCGCAATAATGGGCCTGTTATTTCGAGGGCGGAAAACATGTCCGGCAAAGTCATCCAGATCGAGTACCGAATCAAGCGTTGCGGGGCCTGTGCATGAGTGCCGTGCCGGCCAATATCGCATTGACCGTGGCGTTTCGCACGCGCATGGGCTTCGTGACCGAATTGGCGCGTCGCTTGCACCAGTACGGCACCACCGCGTCGCGGCTGGAAGACGCGGTCAGCGGTGCGGCCCAGCGTCTGGGCATGCGTGCGGAGGTGTGGTCCAGTCCCACGGCCATCATCCTGTCGTTTGCCGACCAGGCACAAGGGGATGACAGCATTGCCCAGGTGACCGAGGTGATCCGTCTGGCGCCGGGGGACGTCAATCTGGCGCGTCTGTGTGAAGCCGATGCCATTGCCGATGGCGTGACCGATGGACGCGTCGGCATCGAAGAGGGCGCGCGTCAGCTGCGCGCCTTGTCCGTGCCGCTGAGTGCGGCGCAAAAGCGCGGCATGGTGTTTGGCTACGGCATGTCGGCGGCCGGATTCGCGGCGCTGATGCGCACGTCGTGGGCCGATATAGCGGTGGCGGGCGTAGTCGGGTTTCTGACCGGCATGGTGGTGTTGGCGACCAGTCGACGGCCGCGCCTGGCGCCGGCAACGGAGGCCATCTCCGCCATCGTCGCCACACTGGTGATCGTGTTGAGCAGCGTGTGGATCTGGCCGCTGGACATCAATCTTGTGGTTTTGACCGCCGTCATCGTGCTGGTTCCGGGCATGGCGTTGACGACGGCGGTGCGCGAGCTTTCCACGCAACATCTGGCATCCGGGGTGGCGCGCCTGTTCGGCGGGCTGGCCGGCATGCTCAAGTTGATTTTCGGCGTGGTGGCAGTGATTCAGATTTGCGCCTGGTTTGGTGTGTCGCCGCCACCGGCGCCGCACATGCACATGCCCGGGTGGGTGGAATGGCTGGCGTTGATAATCGGTTCATTCGGGTTCGCGCTGGTGTTTCTGGCGGCGCGCCGCGACTGGTTGCTGGTGGCGCTGGCGGCCATGGTCGGTTATCTGGCGTCGCGTATTGCCGGTGCCGAGTTCGGGCCGGGCTTCGGGGTGTTTGTGGGCGGTCTGGTGCTGGGGGCCTTGAGTAATGTCTACGCCCGTTTCGTGCACCGTCCGGGCACCTTGATCCGTGAGCCGGGAATTATTTTGCTGGTTCCCGGAAGTGTCGGGTTCCAGACCCTGGCCAACCTGGCCGATCGCCATGTGGATACCGGTATACAGACCGCCATTTTGCTTATCACGCTTCTGGTGGCGCTGGTGGCGGGATTGTTGTTTGGTGATTTGCTGGTGGCGCCGCGGCGGTCGTTGTAGGAGCGGCGGAAGCCGCTATTCGGTCATGCCGCAAGGCAACAACCGTGCGGGCATGCCTCATCGCGGCTTCCGCCGCTCCTGCGGTCGCTTTGGACCGGTCTGCCGGCAATGCATGGCAGGCATGTCACCGCATGGCACAAACAAAAACGCCGGCATAATGCCGGCGTTTTTGTTTTTTGCTGATGTCCGCGGACTTACTTGATCAGCATGTCCTTGTCTTTCTTGCCCGCCTTGAGCGCGGCATTGAACCAGCGCGGACGCTTGCCGCGGCCGGACCAGGTTTCCGTCGGGTTGGCTGGGTTGAAGAACTTCGGCGGCACCTTGCCACCGGTGCGGCGCGTCTTGCGGCGCGCGCCGAAAACGTCTTCGAAGGTATAGCCTTCGGCCTGGATCAGGTCGTTGATCTTCTTGCGCAGCTTGACGATCTTGTCCTGGCGGATGTCCTTTTTGCGGGTTTCCGCCTTGGTGATGAGGTCGTTGAGCTGCTTTTGGTTGAGCTTGCTGATGTCAAGGGCCATGGGCCGTCTCCCGATATTGAGTATGAGTGAAAATGTTATTCTGCGCGACAGCATAGTGTCACGAAAGCCACAATGCAATATTTTCGATTATCATGTTAGCCCAAAGCCGTAATGTCCCCTTCGCCCAAAGTTAAAGTGTCCCCTTTGGGCAAACACCAAGCGAGGGGCCGTGGACGGGGATGTGTTGACGATGAGTCATCAGGAGTTGGACCGAGCGACGGTCGTGCGCAACGTGGTAGAGCGGCAGCTGACGCAAGCGCAGGCGGCCGCTCAGCTCAAGCTGTCGGTACGGCAGGTCAAGCGGCTGGTGCGGCGCTATCGGGCCGAAGGGCCGGCGGGACTG
>DASSKC010000102.1:0-14709 GCA_035690885.1 Oleiagrimonas sp.
TGGCATCAGCGCCGACACGGCCTTGCGCCTGGCACGCTACTTCGGCACCGATGCTCAAAGCTGGATGAACCTGCAGAAAAATTACGAACTGGAAAAGGCAAAACGTGAGTTGGGCAGCAACCTGATCCACATCCGCCCACGCGCCGCTTGATCCGACCGCACAGATATCCACCCATCCATGATTTTCGTGTCACCCGCCCAAGCATGACAATCAAAAAACCCGCATGACGGGTGCCATGCGGGTTTCGATATTGGTGGGCCGTATTGGATTCGAACCAATGACCATCGGATTAAAAGTCCGGTGCTCTACCAACTGAGCTAACGGCCCGCCGCGTTGCCTGACTGTGCCGTCAACGAGGCCATCGGGCTTGCGGAGCCGGTCATTCTAGCGGCTCGGGACGGTCAGCGATAGCCCATGCTGCCCGGTTGTCGCACCAACGCCTTTGCGGCAACCATCGTGGCCGGTGCTCAAAACCACAGGCGCACACCTGCAACCAGACGCGAATCGAACACCGGCTGGCCCGCGCGCCGGGCGTAATCGGCGGTGTTGCCGAACTTCTTGCTCCACTGGATGCCCACGTACGGCGCGAACTGACGGGTGAACTCGTAGCGCAGACGCAAGCCAAGCGCCGCATCGGACAAGCCGGCGCCGATATGCCGTTGCGGGTCGTCGCGGCCGTACACGTTCACATCAAGATCCGGTTCGAGGATCAGGCGCTGGGTCAGCAAAAGCTCGTACTCCGACTCGAAGCGGAACGCGGTGCGTCCAGCCTGGCCGATGTACAAGGTCGCCTCGACATCGAACCAGTACGGCGCCAGACCCTGCACGCCAAAGGCGGCCCAGGTCCGTCCCGGGCCGACGCCGGCATCTTGCCGCACGCCGAGCTGGCCATCCCAGTAAACGGCAATCGGGCGATCCCACAGAACCTCGACACGCAGATGCTGCATGCGTCCGGCAGCGTGCTCTCCCTCGAGCTTGACCCACACCTTGTCGGCGTCGGTGCCGTACCAGGCCTGGGCGTCCAGTGCGGCAGCATGCCCCTCGCGGCCGTCCGTGTACTCCAGATGATCGAACATGAGCTTGCCCAATGCCATGCCGCCCATCTCGTGCATGCCGGGCATCGAGGTGTAGCCGAAGCCATCGGAGTAATCGGCGCTGCGCGTGTTCGGCAGCGCCTCCGCTTCCTGCGTCTGCATGTCCATGCCGGACTTCTTGCCTGCGTGATGGTGATGCTTGGCAGGTGGAGCTTTCTGATGCGTCGAGTGCATGTGCATGCCCGACACCGCTTCCTGCGCCCAGGTCGGCATGGCGAAGGCGGCGGCCAGCGACGCCAAGCTCGCGATCAACAAATACGTGCTCGTCTTCATGCCACCACCACCTCGCGGAACATGCCCGCCTCCATGTGATACAGCAGGTGACAGTGGTACGCCCAACGTCCGGGCGCATTGGCCATCACGCGATAGGTGACGCGCTGCGCCGGCTGCACGCTGATGGTGTGCTTGCGCACTTGGAAGGCTTGATCCGGCGTTTCCAGCTCGCTCCACATGCCGTGCAAATGGATCGGATGGGTCATCATGGTGTCGTTGACCAGGATCAGGCGCACCTGTTCACCGTAGGGAAAGTGCACCGGTTTGGCCTGCGTGAACTTGAGGCCATCGAAGCCCCACACGAAACGGTTCATGTTGCCGGTCAGGTGCAGCTCGATCTCGCGCGTGACCGGTTGGTCGGCATGCAATGAGCCGCCGATGGTGTGCAGGTCGGCATAGGTCAGCACGCGGCGGCCACTTTCGCGCAGGCCGACGCCGGGATCGTCGAGGTTGGTGCGCGGCCAGTCGACATGCATGTCGACGTTGGGGTTGTCGAACTCGGTGCGTGCATGACGGGCACGCACCATGCTGTCCTCGGCAGCCCCGTGCGCTGCCCCGTGGCCGCCATGCTGCATGCCCGACATGTCATGCATGGAGTGCATGCCCTCCATGTCGTGCATGCCGCCCATGTTTCCCTGCGCCATGGCGCCCATCATGTCGACCATCGACAAGCTCGGCAGCGGATCGAGTGCCGGCACCTCGGCGTGCATGCCCTCGCGCGGAGCCAGCGTACCGCGCGCGTAACCGTCGCGGCTCATCGATTGGGCAAAGATGGTGTAGGCGCGGGCCTCGCGCGGTTCGACGATGACATCGTAGGTTTCAGCGGCGCCGGCGCGGAACTCATCCACCTCGACCGGCTCGACATCCTGGCCGTCGGCGGCAATGACCGTCAGTTTCAGGCCCGGGATACGCACGTCGAAGTAGCTGTTGGCCGAACCGTTGATGACGCGCAGACGCACCCGCTCGCCGGGCTTGAACAGGCCTGTCCAGTTGCCGGCGGGTGTCGTGCCATTCATCAGGTAGGTGTAGGTGGCCCCGGTGACGTCCACGAGATCGCGCGGACTCATGCGCATCCGGTTCCACATCTTGCGTTCGGCCAGTGCCTTGCCCAGTCCCTCGCGGGACACGTCGGCCAGAAAGTCGCCAACCGTCGGTTCGCCGTAGTTGTAGTAGTCGCTCTGCTTTTTCAGGTGTGCGAAAACCGCGTGCGGGTCCTCGTCGGTCCAGTCGTTGAGCATGACCACGTAATCGCGGTCGACCGGTATCCGCTCGGGGCCGGCCGGGTCGATGACCAGCGGACCATACAGCCCGGTCTGCTCCTGGAAATCGGAATGGCTGTGATACCAGTAAGTGCCGCTTTGCCGGACCGGAAAGCGGTAGACAAAGGTTTCGCCCGGCGCAATGCCGGGGAAACTGATGCCCGGCACACCGTCCATCCGGTACGGCAGGAGGATGCCGTGCCAGTGGATCGAGGTGGGGCGGTTCAGGCGATTGGTGACACGCAACGTGACCGTGGTGCCTTCGCGCCAGCGCAGCAATGGACCGGGCAACAAGCCATTGACGGTCGTCGCCTGACGCGCATTGCCGGTGAAATCGACGCCGGTTTCGGTGATGTCCAGCGCAAAGTCGGTACCGGACAAGACGCCCGCCTTGTTCACGTAGGGCCGCGCCTGCGCGGCTCGCGAAAAGCCGCCGAGCATGGCGGCCGCCCCACCCAGCGCCAGGCCCTGCACGAAGCGACGGCGCGACAGCATCGGATCCAGCGATCCGGTGCGAAGAAGTTTCTGATTCATGTCTGTTCCTGCCGGCACGCCATGCGTGCCACGTACGAGCGTATCCGTGCGTCACCCCGGGCAAGGGCATGACGCGACGGCCATTGATGACGCCGTGAAAGGAATCAGACGATCGGGGGTCGGTACAGAGGCACAGAAGGCACCACGAGCGGCTCGACCGGGGCCGCGAAAAAGGCCGTGCGCTGCAACGACTGCCATGGCAACTGGAAACTCGCCACACCCGCGATCACGCTGCACGGGGACGCGCAGCAGCCGCTGCCATCGTGATGCGAACTGTCCGCCGGTGATTGCGCTGGCGCTTGTCCGTGATCGCCGTGCGACAGGCTCGTCGACATCGAATGTTCACACGCCATGTCACCGTCGCACGTCGCCATGGATGCCGAGCCGTGAGACATGCCGGACATCATCAGCGGATGCGCGACGGCATCCACGGCAAGCGCCGCCCACGCCAGCATCGCCAGTACCAGCAGGCAGCGAAACAGTCGCGATCGGGATCGAAGGGATCGGTGCATGCGCAAGAGATTACCCGGACGACCGAGCTGGCTCAACCGCTCGAACCACCACCGTTCACGCGTTCAGCGATACGGCGTCGGATCGGCAATGCCCGCCTGGCGAAACCCGTCGGCGCGCAGCAGACAAGCGTCGCAGTGGCCACAGGCGCGACCATCGACATCAGCCTGATAACAGCTCACGGTCTGGCCGAAGTCGACGCCCAGACGCGTGCCCTCGCGCGCGATGTCGGCCTTGCTCATGTTCATCAGCGGCGCATGCACGCGGATGCCGGCGCCGTCCACGCCGGCGCGGGTGGCGAGATTGGCCAGCGTTTCGAACGCCTCGATGAAGGCCGGGCGGCAATCCGGGTAACCCGAGTAATCCACGGCATTGACGCCGCAGAAGATGTCCGCCGCGCCCAGCACCTCGGCCCAGCCCAGCGCCACGGACAACATGATGGTGTTGCGCGCCGGCACGTAGGTGACGGGAACATGCGACTCGTCGGCATCGACGGCATCCTCGGGCACGTCGATGTCGGCGGTCAGCGCCGAGCCGCCGATGCTGCGCAAGTCGATGTCGACGGTCTTGTGCTCGGTCACGCCCAGCATGCGGCACACGCGATCGGACGCCGCCAGCTCCGAGGCATGGCGCTGACCGTAGGCCACACTCAAGGCATACACCTCGAAACCCTGCGCGCGCGCCATGGCGGTGACCGTGGCCGAATCCATGCCGCCGGAAAGCAGGATGACGGCTTTGCGTGAAGATGTGTCAGTCATGGTTGTCAAACCGAAAGCCCGAATGAGTTCATGCGTCGGAGCACGTAGGAGCGGCGGAAGCCGCGATGGTCAATGCGTCAATGCCCCGGTGCATCGCCCCAAAGGTATTTATGCAGTTGCAGTTGCAGGCGCACCGGCAGGCGGTCGGCCAATATCCACTCGGCCAGCTGACGCGGTGCCAACTGGTCGGCCACCGGTGAAAACAGCACCTGGCAATGACGGTCCAACGCGCGTTCGTGCAATTGCGCGCAGGCCCAGTCGTAATCGGCGCGGTCGCCCACGACGATCTTGATCTGGTCGTGCGCATTCAGGTGCGCAAGATTGCTCCACAGGTTGCGTGCGCTTTCGCCCGAACCCGGCGCCTTGAGATCGAGCACCTTGTGTACACGCGCATCGACCTCGGCCACGTCGACGGCGCCGGAGGTTTCCAGCGACACCTCGTAACCGGCGTCACACAGCTGCTGCAGCAAGATCGTGCAGCGCTTCTGGGCCAGCGGCTCGCCACCGGTGACGCAGACGTGGCGGGCGCCGTAGGTGGCCACCTCCTGCACGATGGCGTCGATGTCATGCCACTGGCCGCCGTGGAAGGCATACTCGGTGTCGCACCACACGCAGCGCAACGGGCAGCCGGTCAGGCGCACGAACACCGTGGGCCAGCCGACGGCATCGGCTTCGCCCTGGATGGAATGGAAAATTTCGCTGACGCGCAAGCGTGGCGCACGCGCCGGCGTTGCCGCATCCGCGGCCTGCAGTGGTTCGCTCATGAGGCCATTTTATTTCAGTGCAGTTGCTGCTGCAGCTGGATGTCTTCGAGGCGCTGCGTGGCGAGGTCGGCGACCGAGCTGTTCGGGTATTTGGCGATCACCGATTGCAACGTGGCCTGTGCCTTGTCCACTTGCTTGAGGGCGTACTGCGCGTAACCCTTCTTGAGCAGGGCCCCCGGCGTCTTGCGGCTGTCCGGAAAACGCGTCACGACCTGTTCGAAGGCGTGCAACGCCTGCTTGTAGTTTTGCGTCACGTAATAGGATTCACCCAGCCAATACCAGGCATTGGGCGTCAATTTGTCTTGCGGATACTGTTCGATGAAAGCACGAAAGCCGCGTGACGACGCCACGAAGTTGCCGGCACGCAGGGCCTTGAACGCCGCATCGTAGGCTTTTTGCGCATCCGGATTGGCCGTGAGTACCGTGCTGGCACCGGCCGGCGCTGACGCGCCTTGTGCCGCCTCGGAGGTATCACTCGCGCTTTGCGCTGAAGCGGGCGCTGCCGTGGACGCCTTGGCGGGAGTTTGCCCACTCTCCTTGCTGCCGCTGGTCGATGGCGATTTGCCGGCCAGACGCTTGATGCGCCGATCCAGCACCAGATACTGCTCCTTGTTGATCTCCTTGAGCTGCTGCAGCTGATGACGCAACTCCTCGACCTGCCCGAGCAGCTCGCGATTTTGCTGCTTGAGCATCTGGATCTGGTTGACCATGGACATGGCGCTGCCGCCACCGCCGTCACGGCTCGCGGACGCAGCCGGCGTCGACGCGGCCACCGCCGTCGAGTCCTGACGAGCAGGCACGAATTGCGCCATGGCCGGATCAATCACGCAGAACGCGACGACCGCACAAACGGCGGCCGTCGCGGTCAACCTGACCCATGGCTTGTTGGCCACAGGCAGTTTCATCACTTGGAGGTGTAGACGATGTTCACGCGACGATTCTTCGACCAGCAGCTTTCGTTGTGCTGACGGCAGGTCGGACGCTCTTCACCGTAGCTGATCACCGTGATCTGGCTGGCGGAAGCACCGTGGGCCTCGAGAGCCGCCTCGACCGCCTTGGAACGACGCTCGCCCAGGCCAAGGTTGTACTCGCGCGAGCCGCGCTCGTCGGTGTTGCCTTCCAGACGCACCTGCGCGCTTGGACGATCCTGCAGATACTGCGCATGGCAGGCGATGATCTGCTGGAACTCGGGCTTGATGGTGCTTTGATCGAAATCGAAGTACACCACGCGCTGACGCAGGCACGGATCGGAATTGAGGTCGGCCGGGGTGTAACCGGTCGGCTGCGCTGGCGCCGTTTCGGTCGGAGCCGGCGGCGGAGGCGGCGGCGGAGCCGGTTTGACCTCCTGCTTCTTGCTGCAGGCTGCGACGCCGACGGCACACGTCAGCGCAATCAAGGTAAGACGAACGCTCTTGTTCATGGCACTTTCCTTCAACTGTTGTGGAAGTCCGAAGTCAATGGGTGGTTGCCGGCATCACCGGCAGGTGTTTCTTTTTATTGCTTACTGGTGTGATCTGAACGGCCCCCATGCCGGCGAACGGACACTTCCGTGCGAAAGCACAAGCCGCTGGCGCACCTGTCCATCCGAAGACACAGCATAAAGTACGCCACGCGTGCCTTGCATGCCAGCGTACAAAAGCATGCTTCCATTCGGCGCAAAACTGGGAGCTTCGTCGAAATTCCCCGGTGAGACGAAGTGCTTCTGCCCGCCCAGACTACGGTCCATGATGGCAATACGATACACGTTCCCCTCGCCCTGCACCATGGCGATCTGCTTGCCGTCGTAGCTGATGGAGCTGTTGGAGTTGTACGAGCCCTTGAACGTGATGCGCTTGGGCGAGCCGCCCGAAACCGGGATCTGATACAACTGCGGTTTGCCGGCGCGGTCGGAGGTAAACACCAGGCTCTGGCCGTCGGGCATCCATTCGGGCTCGGTGTCGATGGCGTAATTGTGCGTCAGGCGACGCTCCTGGCCGCTCGCCAGATCGATGATGTACAGCTCCGAATTGCCCTGATAGGACAGCGACACCGCCAACTTGCTGCCATCGGGCGAGAACGACGGCGCGCCATTGATGCCCTTGCGTGCGGACACCACGCGGCGCGAACCCGTGGACAGGTTCTGGATGTAAATGGCCGAATTGCCCGACTCGAAGGACACGTAGGCGATCTCGTTGCCATCGGGCGACCACGCCGGCGACAGCAACGCTTCGTGCGAACGCACCACGACCTGCGGGTTGTAGCCATCGGAATCGGCCACGATCAGCGAGTAGGTGATGTTCGGTGCCAGACCGGTCGCCGTGACATAGGCGATACGCGTGAAAAACGCGCCACGTACGCCGGTGATCTTTTCGTAGATGGCATCGGCGATCTGGTGCGCCACGCCGCGCAGATCGCCCGCTCGTGCCGTATAGGAGCGGTCCAGCAACTGCTTGCGACGGTTGACGTCCCACAGCTCGAAACTGACCTTGAACGCGCCACCGCCGGCATCATCGACATGACCGACGACGATGTAATCCTGCTTGAGCAGCTTCCAGGCGGCAAACTTGATCTCGGCACCACGATGCGGATAGGCGACCAGATCTTCGCGCGGCAATGCGCGAAACTTGCCGCTGCGGGCCAGATCCATGTGGATGACCTTGGCCACATCGGTGGACGGTGGCAAACCCGCGTTTTCGTTGGAAAACGGCACCACGGCAATGGGAATGGCCGACTTGGTGCCGTTGACGATGTTGATGCTCAGCCCCTGCGCGTGCACCTGTCCGATGCCGGCGAACGCCAGGCAGACAACCGCAAGCAAGGTCAGGATCGCGTGATTTTTCATGCGCTGCATCATCTCAGTTTGTCACCTTGAAATTGAGAGTGAGGTTGCTGCGAAAGGCGTCCTCGAACCCCTTGTATGGCAGCGGCTGAGCGCGCAGCACGGCGGTCTTGACCGAACGCCGGGCCGCCGCATCGAACGGGCAACTCGGATCAATGGTAACGCTTGCAACCTGACCGCCGGGAATCTGCACGATGTGGATACGGCAGACCGCTCCCGAGCGGATGTTATCGGGGCGCAACCAGGCCTGCGTGACCGCATTCTGAATGGCCGCCTTGTACGCCGCGGTGGAGGTGCCATTGCTGCCGCTGCGCGCCTTGTCCGCCTGCTTGACCCCGTCGGGCTGTGCGGTCGCATCCTTTTTCGCTTTTTTCAGGTCCTTGAGCTGGGCCAGTTTCTGTTTTTCCAGATTGCTTTGCTTGGCCGCCTTCTCGCTCGCCTGCCGGGCCTTGTCGAGCTGCTGCAGCAGCTTGTCCAGCTTGGCCTTGCGTTTCTTGGCTTCAAGTTCGGCCATGCGCTGCTTCTGCTTTTCCTGCTGCTTGCGCTTGGCCTCCTCGGCCTTTTGCTTGGCCTTGGCCACCACCTTTTGCTGGTTGCGCGTGTCCGGATTTTCCGGTGGTGCCGGCAGCGTCTCGATCGGCGGCACCTCGAGCTTTTGCTGCTCGATCTTCGGCTTGGACGGCTTCGGAGGCGGCGGCGCGGACGGCTGCGACTCGGCCTTGATCGGCGGCAACGGCGCCGCCGACACGCCCACCAGCGTGGCATCGATCACCGGCCCCTTGAGCGACACCGGCCGGCTGCAGGTCATCGGATTGAACTGCTCCAGACCAAGCGACGTGAACACGTGCTCCCACGTGGTGCACGACATGGTGGTCAAGAGCAGAAACCCGGCGATGCCCACATGCAGCAGCGCCGACCACAGGACCGCCCGCGGGGTACGCTTACTTTCGTCCATCTTGCGGCGCATCCGACGTGGCGGCCGGCGAGCTCATCAGGCCCACGTGCGGCACACCGGCGTGTTGCAGCATGACCAGCACCTGCATGATGCGGCCGTAATCGATGCGCTTGTCGCCGCCAACCAGCACCGAGACTTTCGGATTCTGGCTGACGAACGCGTGCACCTTGCGCACCAGCTGTTCGGAGTCGATGGCCTCGCGCGGCGCCCCGCCCAGGGTGAGATAGATCTTGCCGTCCTGGTCGATGCTGACCAGCACCGGCTCCTGGTTTTTTTCAAGCGACTTGGCGGCCGCCTGCGGCAACTGGATGTCGACGCCCAGATGCAGCAACGGCGCGGTCACCATGAAGATGATCAGCAGCACCAGCATCACGTCGATGTAGGGTACGACGTTGATCTCCGCCTTGAGGCGGCGCTGGCGGCGGCGATTTCGTGGAGAAGTTCGCATCACGGACCCCGTCAGGCGTTGTCGTCGGCGTTGACCTGGCGCTCGAGGATCGAGGAAAACTCCTCCTGGAAGTTGTCATAGCGGGTGGCAATGCGGTCCACCTTGGTGGCGTAGCGGTTGTACGCCCACACCGCCGGGATGGCCGCAAACAGACCCATGGCCGTGGCCACCAGCGCCTCGGAAATGCCCGGCGCGACCATCGCGATGGTTGCTTGCTTGACCGCGCCCAGACCCTGGAACGCGGCCATGATGCCCCATACCGTGCCGAACAGGCCGATGTACGGGCTGATCGAGCCGACATTGGCCAGAAATTCCATATTGTGTTCGAGCTTTTCCACTTCGCGAACGCTGGTCACGCGCATCGCCCGCTCGGTACTGTCCATCGCATTGCCGGCCCCGTTCTTGCGTTGTCGCTGACGCGCAAACTCGCGAAAACCCGCCTCGAACACGCTTTCCAGGCCATCGGCATCGTCGCCACGCCGGCCCACCTCACGGAACAGCCCGGCAAGGTCCGCGCCGGACCAGAAGCGCTCCTCGAACTGGTCAGCCGATTCGATCGCCTGCTTCAGCGTGCCGAACTTGCGCACGATGATCACCCAGGACAGGAAGGAAAATGCCAGCAGAAGCAGCAATACCAGCTTTACCGGCAGGCTGGCTTGCAGCACCAGGTCGAGAATATTGAGATGGCCGTTCATCGGTCAGGAAATCCTAGTTGGGAACCTTTTTTCAACCCCAGCGCAGACGTCACTCGTTGTGTCTGTTCGCAAGACAAGGCGCACCGACGCCGGCAGACTGGTTGCCTGCCAAGTCGGTGCAACGCAGGATTGCGGACAGACAGAACGAGCCATCTTTCTGATTCTGAAGTGATTGGTGACATCCAGAGAGCCCGCAAACCGCGCCGCGCGGCTTGCCCAGGCAACCAGCCTGCGCGGCGCCACGCGACACAATTTGCGAGCTCTCTGGAAGTCATGACGTCTGTGCTGGGGTTGAAAAGAGGTTCCATAGCTCGTCAGGAATGGGCATCGGACGCATTTGGTTGATATCGACGCAAGCCACGCGCACTCGCGCACGCACAAGTTCCGAATTATCCGCACAGCGTCGCACACTTTGCATGAATGCGAGGCTGGCGCGACGCACGGTTTGGACCGCAACGCTCACGTCCAGTTCGTCGTCCAGCCGTGCCGGCGCCAGAAAATCGATCTGCATGTCGCGCACCACGAACGCCAGCCCCGTGGCCTCGCGCAGCGCGATCTGGTCGACGCCGCGGGCCCGCAACCACTCGGTGCGCGCACGCTCCATGAAGCGCAGATAACCGGAGTGGTAGACCACACCACCGGCATCGGTATCTTCCCAGTAAATGCGCAGCGGCCAGTGAAACGTGTCGGGCAAGGCGTCGTCGGATGACATCAAACAGGCAAGGCGTGAACAACAAGACACGAAGCATGCTTGATTCCCCCCCCGCGCCGCAAGATCCCGGCACTACCATGGCTTGCGGAGCACTTGTGACTTGCGAGGGCGTCGGGGACATTTTTTGGCCCTCCAGCGCCCGACCTTGCCGATACCCGCCGCCAAAAACATGTCCCTGACACCCCGGAACCCTCCGACCACGGCGTCGCTACGATGCCGCCGCGCCATCATCACGTAGGTCGGATTGGCTTCATCAATCCGACATGACCGTGACGTCGGATCCGTCGCGACGCTCCTTGATCCGACCTACGGGCTGACACCCGCGGACTGCCAAAGTTTACGCAAACCTTGCAGCCTGCGAGGGTGCCGGGTCGCGCGATGCTCCGGCCACGGCGCCGCTACGCTTCCCCGCCTGCCGCACCATCACCGCCAGCAAACATGTCCGCGCCCTGCCCCTGCTTCGGCGGTGGCGCCAGTCCCATGTGCCGCCACGCCCGCGCCGAGGCCATGCGCCCGCGCGCCGTGCGCAACAAGAAGCCCTGCTGGATCAAATACGGCTCGACCACATCCTCGAGCGTGCCGCGATCCTCGCTCAAGGCTGCGGCCAGCGAATCCACGCCCACCGGCCCACCGTCGAAGTGCTCGATGATGATGCCGAGCAGTCGGCGATCGAGCTCGTCGAACCCTTCGGCATCGACCTTGAGCATGTCCATCGCCGCACCCGCCACGGCTTGCGTGATGTGGCCGTCGCCACGCACCTCGGCGTAATCGCGCACCCGGCGCAGCAGACGATTGGCAATACGCGGCGTGCCGCGTGCACGACGCGCGATCTCGGCCGCGCCCTCGGCATCGCAGGCGATCTCGAGGATGCGTGCCGAACGGCGCACGATCGCCGCCAGCTCCTCATGCGTGTAAAACGCCAAGCGCTGAATGATGCCGAAGCGATCGCGCAACGGCCCGGTCAACAAACCCGCACGCGTGGTCGCGCCGATCAGCGTGAACGGCGGCAAATCCAGCTTGATCGAGCGCGCCGCCGGTCCCTCGCCGATCATGATGTCGATCTGGAAGTCTTCCATCGCCGGGTACAGCACCTCCTCGACCACCGGCGACAGGCGATGGATCTCGTCGACGAACAGGACGTCGTTGGCTTCGAGGTTGGTCAACAGCGCCGCCAGGTCGCCGGCTCGCTCCAGCACCGGCCCCGACGTGGTGCGCAAATTGACACCCAGCTCATTGGCGATCACGTGCGACAGCGTGGTCTTGCCCAGGCCCGGCGGCCCGAAGATCAACACATGATCCAGCGCCCCCTGCCGCCGTCTGGCCGCCTCGATGTAGATCGCCAGCTGCTCGCGCACCGCGGCCTGGCCGAGGTACTCGTCCAGGCTCTTGGGTCGGATGGAGGCTTCCAGCGCCGCCTCGTCGGGCGTGCTGTCGGGGTTGATGAGGCGCTCGTTGGTCATGGCGACAGTATAGGGGCGAGGGACGAGGCAATACTTGCGAGAGTGTCGATACTGCCACCATGGAACCTGCCGCAAGATTCGCGCTTGCCAGGGTACCGGGTTCACTTATGGGCGCCGGTCTCCCGCATTCATGCCACGCCGTCGGGCCCATAAGTGAACCCGGTACCCCGCTCCGAACCCGCCATACGGCTCAGATCTCCACTTGCGCGCCCAGCTCGATCAACCGATTCCCGGGAATCTGGAAGAACGCCGTGGCCGGCAGCGCGTTGCGCACCATGAACGCGAACAGCTTGTCGCGCCACAGCGCCATGCCGGGGCGCTCGGTGGCGACGATGGTTTCGCGCGACAGGAAGAATGTGGTGTCCATCATGTCGAAGGCCAGGCCCTGGCGCGCGCACCGCCCCAGGGCCAGCGGCACGTTCGGGTCTTCGGCAAAACCGAAACGCAGGGTCAGCAGGTAGAACTCGCCGTCCAGCGGTTCGATCTCGATGCGCTCGTCGGGATCGGCAATCGGCGTCTCCAGGGTTTCCGCCGTCAGCATCACGTTGCGCTCGTGCAGCACCTTGTTGTGCTTGAGATTGTGCAGCAGCGCATGCGGCACGGCCTCGGGGTTGGCGGTCATGAAGATGGCGGTGCCCGGCACGCGCGTGGGCGGATGCTCGCCGATGCTGGAAATGAAAGTGTCCAGCGACAGCCCACCCTCCTGCTTGATGCCGCGCAGCAACAGGTCACGCCCGCGCCGCCAGGTAACGAGGATGGTGAACACGCCGCCGGCAAGCACCAGCGGCAGCCAACCGCCATCGGGGATCTTCAGCGTATTGGCGCCGAAGAAGCACAGGTCGATGGTCAGGAACACGATGCCGGCGATGGCGATCTTCCACACCTGCCATTTCCACATCAACCGCGCGACCACGAGGAACAAGGTGGTATCGATGGCCATGGTGCCGGTCACGGCAATGCCGTACGCGCCGGCCAGGGCATTGGACGAACCGAAGCCGATGACCACCACGATCACCGCCACCATCAGGATGCGGTTGATCCACGGCAGATAGATCTGGCCGATCGCGTCGGTGGAGGTGTGCACGACGCGCATGCGCGGGATGAAACCCAGCTGGATGGCCTGGCGCGTGATCGAGAACGCGCCGGAAATCACCGCCTGCGAGGCAACCACCGCGGCCACGGTGGCCAGCACGATCATCGGGTACAAGCCCCACTCCGGCACGGCGTGATAGAACGGATTGGTCGCCGCTTCGGGATCGTGCAGCAGGTTCGCCGCCTGGCCAAAATAATTGAGCAGCAAGCCCGGCATGACAAAGCCGAACCAGCCGATGCGGATCGGCGAGCGGCCGAAATGGCCCATGTCGGTATACAAGGCCTCGGCACCGGTCACGCACAGCACCACCGCGCCGAGGATCACGAACCCCGCCAGTCCGTTGTGCATGAAAAACTCGATGGCATAAGTCGGACTCAAGGCACGCAACACCGCCGGGTGCTGGATGATGTTCCAGATGCCGATCACGCCGATGACCACGAACCACAGACCCATGACCGGCCCGAACACCCTGCCGACCTTGCCGGTTCCGTGTTTTTGCACCCAGAACAGGACCAGCAACACGATCACGGCCAGCCACACCACGTACGGCTGCAACGAGGGCGCGGCCACCTCCAGGCCCTCCATCGCCGACAACACCGTGATCGACGGAGTGATCACGCCATCGCCATAAAACAGCGCCGCGCCGAGTACCGCCGCCAACACCACGAAACGGCGCAGACGCGGGGATTCGCGCGAGACGCGCTGGGCCAGCGCCATCATCGCCATGATGCCGCCTTCGCCGCGGTTGTCCGCCCGCATGATGAAGCTGACGTACTTGACCGCCACCACCATCACCAGCGTCCAGGTCACCAGCGACAGCATGCCCAGCACGTTGACCTCGTTGACGTCCATCGCGTGCACGCCGCTGAAGGCCTCCTTCAAGGTGTACAGCGGGCTGGTACCCAGATCGCCGAACACGACGCCGATGGCGCCGATCACCAGGGCCTTGCGTGAACCGTGCACATTGCTGTCGCCCTCGGGAGCTGGGGCGGCCGCGTCAGTGTTGTCGTTGTTGCTCATCGCGGGTCTCCGGACTCGCTTTCAGCCGCCCAGGGCGGCGCGCAAGGATTTGCGAATGATGGTTTCGGAATTGTCGCCGTCGGCGGCCGTCTTGTTGACCAGGCGCGCGGCCTCTGCCGGTTTGTAGCCCAGTTGCTGCAAGGCCGTTTCGGCCTCGCCACGGGCATCGGCCGGCAACGTGTTTTTCGGTGCCACCGCGCCCGTGACGGCCGCGCCCGGCGCGTCGATGCGATCACGCAGCTCGATCACGATGCGCTCGGCGGTCTTTTTGCCGATACCGGGGATTTTGGTCAGCGCGACGGCGTCGCCGGCATG
>DASSKC010000103.1:0-32888 GCA_035690885.1 Oleiagrimonas sp.
AAATGGCGTCGCTTCCATTGACGCCACGCGTAACCGACGAGATAGCAGACACTGCCGACGAACGCGACCACGACGGTCAGAAACAGCGCGGTCCGCACCAAGGTTTCGATCATCGGTTCCTTCCCCCGGGGCCTTGCCTCATTTCATGCAGCTGGCACTGTACTTGAAGCATGCGCAGCGAACTGTGCGCGGCCAATAAAAAAAGCCGGGCTGACAAAGCCAGCCCGGCCTGGATTCCCCGTTGCAAGCAAATGCTTACGCGTCGGGCAATGCGCCGGTCAGCTTGCGGCTGACCCACAATGCACCCAACGTGCACAGCGCGCCGGAGAGCAGGTACAGACCGACGTAGTCCGAGCCCAGGTGCGTGGCCAGCCACAGCGCAACCACCGGCGCAAAACCGGCGCCGACCAGCCAGCTCAGATCCGAGCTGATGCGCGCACCGGTATAGCGGTATGCGCGCTTGAAGCTGGACGTCACGGCGCCGGCGGACTGCGCGTGCGAGAAGCCGAGCAGGGCAAAGCCGACGATGATGAACACGTAACCCTGGAAGGTGCCGCCGGCCAGCATCAAGGCGGTCCAGCCGCTGTAGATGGCGATCAGTACCGCAAACAGGCCCAGCGTGGTGCGGCGACCGAGGCGGTCGGCGATCTGGCCCGACAACAGCATGCAGGGAATGGCCACCAGTGCACCGATGATCTGCACGATCAGGAAGCTGGTCAGCGACTGCGTGGTGAACAGCAACGCCCAGGCAATCGCGAAGATGGTGACCAGGTTGAACAAGGCATAGCTGGCCAGTGGCGCAAACATGCCCAGTACCACCGAGTTGCCTTGCTCGCGCATCACCTCGCCGATCGGCGCCGGCTCCAGCTCGCGCTGCTTCAATTCCTCGGCATATTCGGGACTCACCACCAGGCGCAGGCGCGCAAACAAGGCCACCACGTTGACCGCGAAGGCGGTGAAGAACGGATAGCGCCAACCCCAGGCGTAAAACTCGTCATGCGGCAGGCTGGACCAGATGTAGGCGAACAGGCCGGCGGCGACAATGAAACCGATCGGCGCGCCCAGCTGCGGCAGCGAGGCGTACCAGCCACGGCGACCCTTGGGTGCCTTGAGAGCCAGCAGCGAAGCCAGACCGTTCCAGCTGCCACCGATGGCAAAGCCCTGACCGAAACGCAGGACGGTCAGCCATGCAATCGCACCCCAGCCGATCTCGGCGTAGCCCGGCATGAAGGCGATGCCGACCGTGGCGGTGCCGAGCAGGAACAGCGAAATGGTCAGCTTGGTGGCGCGGCCGTAATGTTTCTGGATCGGCAGGAAGACCAGCGATCCCAGCGGCTGCGCGACGAAACCCAGAGCGAAGATCAGGAACGAATAGAAAATGCCGTCGGCAACGCTTGCAAACGGGAAAACCACCTGCGGGAACACCATCACGCAGGCCAGGCCGAAGGTGAACATGTCGAAGAACCCGACGGTGCGACCAACGACCACACCGATGGAAATCTCCGCGGGCGTGACGTGCTGGTCATGACTGTGGTTCGAGGGCGTGATGGCAGCGTTGCCGGCGGTTTGCGTGTGGGTGGTGGACATGGTGTTTCCGGGGGAGTGGGACTTGTCGGTCGAGGTGAGCGGGACTGGAAACAGCGCTCGAAACGACCACTCAGGCGGCACTAGACAGCCGATACGACGGGGTTTCCCTCGCCGCGGCTGCCCGTTTGGTTGCCCCGATAGTGTGCACCGAAAGCACCAAAACAGCCAATAGGACAAATTGTCCAGTCGTCAAAGAGGGGCCGGCAGAGTATCCTTGTCCGGCTTTCCCTTCCTCACCCAAGTATCCCATGTCAGCGAAACGTCTACTCGGCTTGCTGCTGGTTCCCTTCGCGCTGTTGCTCGGGGGGTGTCACAAACTGGTACTTCTGCATCCAGAAGGCCACGTGGCACAACAGCAAAGCGACATCATGATCTCGACCACGATCATCATTGCCTTGATCATCGTGCCCGTCCTCATTGCCATCGGCGTGGTCGCCTGGCGCTACCGTGCTTCCAACAAGAACGCTCGGTACGACCCCAAATGGGATCACTCCTCGCAGCTGGAGCTGTTGGTGTGGGCCGGCCCCCTGCTGATCATCATCGCTGTCGGTGCGGTCAGCTGGATCGGTACCCACAAGACCGATCCTTACCGCGAGCTCGACCACACCGAACTGGGCCATGCCGCCGATGCCGTGGTCAAGCCGCTGAAGGTGGAAGTGGTGTCGTTGCGCTGGAAATGGCTGTTCTTCTATCCGCAGTACGGCATTGCCACGGTCAACGAGCTGGCCGCGCCGGTCAATCGGCCGATCAAGTTCCACCTGACCTCCTCGGACATGATGGATGCGTTTTTCGTGCCGGATCTGGCCGGCATGATCTACACCATGCCCGGCATGCAGACCCAGTTGCATGCGGCCATCGACAAGCCCGGGAAGTACAAGGGCCTGTCGTCGAATTTCAGTGGTGACGGCTTCAGCCACATGCACTTCTGGTTCTACGGCATGACCAAGAAGGATTTCGGCAAGTGGGTGGCCAAGGTGCGCGCCAAGGGCACGGACCTGACCACGGGCGCCTATCTGAAGTTGGCCAAGGACAGCATCGACGAGCCGGTGCATTACTACAACAGTTACGCGTCGGGCCTGTACACGCGCATCCTCAACCAGTGCGTGGTTCCGGGCCAGGTGTGCATCAGCCACCACATGATGCACAGCGCCAAGGCGCCGAACTACTGGCAGGGCGATCACTCCGGCGAAGAAACCGCCGGTGAAACCGCTGCCTCCGATGCATCGACATCTGCTGCCGCCCCCGCGGCGCACTGATCCGCTTTCTCGGGATTCACACCATGCCAAATCGTTCCGAAATCTGGAATTTTCTGTTCGGGCGCCTGACGCTCGACTCCTTCCCGTTCCTGCACAACAATCTTGAAGGCTACATCGTCCTGGCCGTCTTCATCCCCGTGTGCCTGGGCGGTATCGCGCTGCTGGCGGCGATCACCAAGTACAAGAAGTGGGGGTATCTGTGGCACGAGTGGTTCACCAGCGTGGACCACAAGAAGCTCGGCATCATGTACATGATCCTGGCCACGGTGATGCTGCTGCGCGGCTTTTCCGATGCCATCATGATGCGCTCGCAGCAGGCCATTTCCTTCGGGCCGAATACGGGCTACCTGCCGCCGGAGCATTACGACCAGATCTTCACGGCCCACGGGTCGATCATGATCTTCTTCGTCGGCATGGCCTACATCGTCGGCCTGATGAACTACATCATGCCGTTGCAGATCGGTTCGCGCGACGTGGCGTTTCCATTCCTCAACAACCTGAGCTTCTGGTTCACGTTCTGGGGTGCGATCACGTTCATGATCTCGCTGTTCGTGGGCAAGTTCTCGACCGCCGGCTGGCTGGGCTACCCGCCGATTTCCGAGCTGACGCACAGTCCGGGTGTCGGCGTGGACTACTACATCTGGGGTCTGCAGCTGTCCGGCATCGGCACCTTGCTGACCGGCATCAATTTCGTGGTCACCATCATCAAGATGCGTGCGCCCGGCATGTCGCTGATGAAGATGCCGATGTTCAGCTGGACCACGTTGGTCACCAGCGGCTTGATCATCGTGACCTTCCCGATCCTGACCGCCACGTTGCTGCTGCTGTCGGTGGATCGTTATCTGGGCATGCATTTCTTCACCGCCGCGATGGGCGGCAACCTGATGCTGTACATCAACCTGATCTGGGTATGGGGTCATCCCGAGGTGTACATCCTGGTATTGCCGTTGTTCGGCGTGTTTTCCGAAATCGTGCCGGTGTTCTCGCGCAAGCCGCTGTTTGGTTATGCGTCGATGGTCTACGCGTCGGTCGCGATCATGGTGTTGTCGTACCTGGTGTGGCTGCATCACTTTTTCACCATGGGCTCGGGCTCGGCCGTCAACTCGTTCTTCAGTCTGACGACGATGATCATCTCGATACCCACGGGCGCGAAGATCTTCAACTGGCTGTTCACGATGTACAAGGGCCGGGTCGAAATGACCGTGCCGATGCTGTGGACGATGGGCTTTTTGTTCACCTTCACCATCGGCGGCATGACCGGCGTGATGTTGTCGGTGGCGCCGGCCGATTTCCTGCTGCACAACAGCCTGTTCCTGATTGCCCACTTCCACAACGTCATCATCGGTGGCGTGGTGTTCGGCATCTTCGCCGGCGTCAACTTCTGGTTCCCGAAGGCATTCGGCTACAAGCTGGACGAGTTCTGGGGCAAGCTGAGCTTCTGGGGCTGGCAGATCGGCTTCTGGGTGGCCTTCGGTCCGCTGTACGTGCTCGGCCTGATGGGCGTGACGCGGCGCAAGAGCCATTTCGACGACATGAGCCTGCAGATCTGGTTCATCATCGCGGCCATTGGTTCGGCGATCATCGCCTTCGGCATTCTGGCCTTCAT
The DNA here is from genome assembly GCA_035690885.1 of Oleiagrimonas sp. Classification (GTDB taxonomy): domain Bacteria; phylum Pseudomonadota; class Gammaproteobacteria; order Xanthomonadales; family Rhodanobacteraceae; genus Oleiagrimonas. The sequence goes on from DASSKC010000103.1 coordinate 4,450, forward strand.
CATCCAGTTGGTGATCAGCTACAAGCGGCGCAAGGAATACGCGGTCGGCAACGATCCGTGGGATGCGCGCACGCTGGAGTGGGCGACCTCGTCGCCGCCGCCAGCCTACAACTTCGCCTTCGTGCCCAATGTGCGCGAGCGTGATGCATGGATGGACATGAAGGAGAACGGCTACAAGCGTCCATTGACAGGCTTCAACCCGATCCACATGCCCAAGAACACGGCGTCGGGCCTCGTCATCACCACGCTGTGCTTCCTGTGCACGTTTGCGTTGACCTGGTTGATCTGGTGGCTGGCCGTCGTGTCGTTTGTCGGCGTGATCGTCGCCTCGATCCATCACACGTTCAACTATCACCGTGAAGAGCACATTCCCGCTGACGAAGTGCACGAGTCCGAAAACGACCCCGACAACTGGGCGCTGGAAAACCAGAGTGTGAGCGCATGAATACCACCGTCGCCAATACCGTCCCGACCGCTCCGACGGACTTCTATTGCGTCCAGGAGCCGCCAGCACACAACGGAACCCTGGTCGGGTTCTGGATCTACCTGATGAGCGACTGCTTCATCTTCGCGTCGCTGTTCGTCAGTTACGCGGTGCTGGGGACCAACTATGCCGGAGGCCCGACCGGGGCCGAGATACTCGATCTCAATGGGTTGGCTGTCAGCACGGCCTTGCTGCTGGTGTCGTCGGTCGTGTTCGGCTTTGCCATGCTGGCGATGCAAAAGCGCAACAAGGGCGCGATGCTCGGCTGGCTGGCAGTTGCCGGCATCCTGGCCGCGGTGTTCCTGAGCCTGGAAGTCCGCGAATTCTTGCACATGATCGCCGAGGGCGCGGGGCCGGATCGCAGCGCGTTCCTGTCCGCGTTCTTCACCCTGGTCGGTACCCACGGTCTGCACGTGACTGTCGGTTGCCTGTGGCTGATCGTGCTGATGGTGCAGCTGGCCCGTTTCGGCATCAATGATGCCAACGTCCGCCGTCTGCAATGCCTGAGCATGTTCTGGCATTTCCTCGACCTGATCTGGGTCGGCGTTTTCAGCTATGTCTATCTGGTAGGAGTTCTGCTGTGAACAGCTCCACTTCATCCCAATCGCAGACCGCGCCGCATGACGCGCATGCCCACGAGGGCAGTGTCAAAAGCTATCTGACCGGTTTCGTGCTGGCGGCCATCCTGACCGTCATCCCGTTCTGGCTGGTGATGGGTCATCCCATCGACAGCCGCGGCTGGACCATCTTCCTGATCCTGGCGTTGGCCGTGGTGCAGATCTTCGTGCACATCGTGTATTTCCTGCATCTGGACATGCGTTCGGAAGGCGGCTGGAACATGATGGCGTTCGTGTTTACCGCGATCCTCGTGATCATCGTCCTGGGTGCCTCGATCTGGGTGATGTGGACCGAGAACAAGCTCATGATGCCGATGGCCGAGCATGGCCAGAACATGCACATGAGCATGCCCGACAAGTGACATGACGCGAAAGGCTGACAAGGCCGCGACGCCACGCCGGAGATGGGTATTTGTTCTCTGGATGGTGCTCGCGGCCGTGTTTTTTGGTGGTTTCCTGTGGCTGGGCACCTGGCAAGTGCAGCGCCTGCACTGGAAGCTGCAACTGATCCACGACGTGACCACCCGCGTGCATGCGCCGCCGGTGGCTGCGCCGGGACCGGGCAAGTGGGCGCGCATCGAAAAGGGCCACCTGCAATATCTGCATGTGCGCCTGAGCGGCCACTATCTTTCCGGTAAACAGACGCTGGTCCGTGGTCCGAGCAAGAAGGGCTACGGATTCTGGGTGATGACGCCGTTCAAGACCGATCGCGGTTTCACGCTGCTGGTCAATCGCGGATACATTCCCTCGACCCTCCCGGGAACGCCGGCCTACGCCAAGGCACGGGCGCCGACAGGTCCGGTGACATTGACCGGATTGCTGCGTTTCAGCGAGCCGGACGGCGGTTTCATGCGTTCCAACAAGCCGCGCGAAAACCTCTGGTATTCGCGTGACGTGGCGGCGATCGCCAAGGCGCGCGGACTGGTCACCGGGCAGGTCGCCCCGTACTTCGTCGATGCCGACGCGTCCGCGTCCGGTGCAAAGTTGCCGGTGGCCGGGCTGACGAAGATCCATTTCCGCAACGCGCATCTGGGTTACGCGATCACGTGGTACCTGCTGGCACTGGGAACACTCATCGGTGCCGGCATCCTGATTGCGCACGATCGGCGCATGCGACGCAAGGGTGTGGCGGATTCTCCGCTGGATTGAATCGCGGCTTCCGCCGCTCCTACGCGGACGTGTTCGATGCGGCTTTCGCGGTGATGGCATTGCGCAGTTGGCGATAGCCTTCGACCAGACGCGGGCCGGGGCGTCCGAGATACGCCTCGCTGATCGGCACGATGCGGTCTTCGGCAATGGCGGGAACAGCTTCCCAGCCACCGCGCCGACGCACCACGTCGGCGCGGTAGTTTTCGACCTTCACGCCGCACCAGCTCATGACGATGATGTCCGGTGCCGCCGCGCACACTTGCGACGTTTCCAGCGGCAGGCTTTTGGCATCGGTCGCTTGCCACGGGTTGGTGCCGCCCGCGCGCGTGATCAGGTCGGTGACCCACGAATGGCGTGCCGGCGTGATTACCGGTTTGGGCCACCACTCCACGAGGACGGACGGGCGTGTGCCGGCGGGTTCGACGATGGGCATGGCGGCATCCATTTCGGTGACCAGGGCGTCGGCGCGTTCCGGGCAACCCATGGCCGCGGCAATGCGCCGGATGTCGGCATGAATGTCATCCAGCGATTGCGGATCGCAGACCACGGTGTTCAACCCGGCCGCATGCAGGGCCTCGACCACGCGCTCGTGCCCCGGCACGGTGAGCGATGTCAGCACCAGATCCGGCTCGAGTGCGCGCACCGCAGCCACATCCAGATTCAGGTCGCGGCCCGGTCGCGGCAAGTTGGCGACGATGTCCGGTGGATAGTCCGAGTCGGCATCCACGCCCACCAGCTGGTTGCCGCAGCCCAGCGCGCAGACGATTTCGGTGTTCGAACAGGTGTGGGAAAAGATGCGCATGGTCGGAGAGGATAGCGGATCGAGGTCGGTATCCAGGCGATTATCGGGCACGAGCATGGCCGTGATTTTGGGGTATGCTCTTGTCCCTGCATCGTCTTGAGAGGTGGCAAGCATGACGCACAAGGGCAGTTGTCATTGCGGACGCGTGGTGTTCGAAGTCGAGGGTGATCCCGAGCAGGTGATCGAGTGCAATTGCTCGCATTGCAGTCGCAAGGGATATTTGCTGTGGTTCGTTCCGGCGGACAAATTCGACCTGCAACAGGGGCAGGGTGACCTGGCCACCTATCAGTTCAACAAGCACGCCATCGACCATCAATTTTGCACCACGTGCGGTTGCGCACCCTTTGCCACCGGCAAGGACCCGGCATCCGGTGCCGAGATGGTAGGTATCAATGTGCGCTGCTTGCCCGAGCTCGACCGCGCGGCGTTGGAAGTGCGCCACGTCGACGGGCGCAGCCTGTAACCCGGCATCGGGAGATCGGCCGTGAACCCGGACAAGGTCGTGCGCGAACACGTCAGGCAATTTACCGATTTGCCCAACATCGGGCCGGCGATGGCACGCGATTTTGCCGCGCTCGGTTTCGATGAACCGGGACAGCTGGCGGGCGCCGATCCGCTGGAGCTTTACGTGTCGCTATGCCGCGAGAAGCATCGTTACCAGGATCCGTGTGTGCTCGACGTGTTCATGTCGGTGACGGATTTTCTGGCCGGCAGCGAGGCGCAACCGTGGTGGCATTTCACCGAAGCACGCAAGCGGCGTTATGCCGCTGCCGTGCTGCAAGCGCGCCGCGATTTCGCCTTGAACATAAGGTAGGAGCGGCGGAAGCCGCGATTCAATTTCGCGGGAAAATTTGCGACGTCCCCGCTTCGTCGATCGCGGCTTCCGCCCCTCCTACAGGTCCAGCAAACCATGCTCGCGGTGCCACTGCTCCAGCGACATGTCGGGATACTCGGCGAAATGCGTGTCCGCCGGTCCGTGCGGGACCTCCACCCAGTTGGCCTTGGAGTCGAGCTCGATGTGCACGCTTCCCGGTGGTTCGGGCAAGGGCGTGTCGATGGCCGATGCAAGTGGATGGACCAGTTCCGGCCAGCTTGGGTCGTACAGCCACAGGGCGCTGCCGCAATGCTTGCAGAAGTGGCGTTCACCGGTGCTTTGACGATAGCTGCCGTCGTCCTGGCGGATGCGTGCGCGATATACCGACAGGTGCTCGGAACCCTCGACCTCAAGGGTGTTGTTGTCTGCGCCCAGGTTGATGGCGTAACCGCCGCCGCCGGCCGTCTTGCGGCAGATCGAGCAGTAACAGCGCAGATAAGGGACCGGCGCGTACGCTTCGCAGCGGAAATGCACGCGGCCGCAGTGGCAGGAGCCTTCGAGTTTCATGGCGCGCCTACAGCTTCTCGAACTCGCGTTTGAGGTCGTAGCCGCGGTCGGTCACGATGCGCTCCAGCGTCTGTACCCGGTTTTCCAACGCGTCCAGCCGGTTGCGTTGTTCGGGATCCTCGCGCGGCTTTTGCTCCTGCGAGCGCAGGTAGTGTTTGGCCAGGCCGACGCCCGAGACGATGATGATGATGCATAGAACAAAAATTTCGCCGCTGTTCATCGTTGTTTGTCCTGCTCTTCCAGGTCACGGAATTCACGATCAAGGTCGTAGCGCCCCGACGTGACGTACCCTTCCATGCGTTGCAGTTTGACGTCCAGCTCGCGAAAGCGGTGACGTACATCGCGAAACGTTTCGCTGGCCGAACGCCGGACACTGCGCCAGTAGTCCTCGTTGGCATCCCAATCATAAAGCCGTTTGGGCTTGACCGGCAGCAGGAACCCCAAGGCGAAATAGATGACAAGTGTCAGGGCGCTGAACCAGATCAACGCGATGATCGCCAGAACGCGGATGAACGTCACGTTCCAGCCGAAGTAGTCGGCCAGGCCTGCGCACACGCCCATGAGCTTGCCGTTGCGGCGGTCGCGATAAAAGCGTTGCGCACGCCAGTCGTCATGGTTTCTCATGCCTCAGCTCCGACGGTTGCGTGATTGCCAGAAGGCGCGTTCGTCCTCGCCGCAGTAATGCAGCGGCCGATCGGGCATCACCATCGCCGCGACCAGATAGGCGACGATGGCCGGCACCGTCAAGACCCAACCGATGGCCAGCGCGGCGATGCGTGTCAGCCACAGCGGCAGGTCGAAACGTTCGGCGATGCCGGCGCACACGCCCAGGATCACGCCGCGTTCGGAATCGCGGCAAAGGCGGTGTGATGCGTGCTCGTAACGTGAATGCTTCATGCTTTGTCCCTCCAGCCGGGTGCCTGTTGGTCAAGAATGGTCTCCAGCGATTTGACCCGGCTTTCCATTTTGTTGGCCAGCTGCCACAACTCCGACAGCATTTTTTCGTCCTCGCGCGTGAGGCTTTGGGCCTGCCGGCGCTTGGTCGTGTAGTGCAGGATCAGCCACAGCGGCGCGATGAATACGCAAAACAGCGCGAAGATGGCGGTCAGGTCCATTACGACTCCTGTTGGTTGCCTGCGGCTTGCTGCTTCGAGCCCATGCGCTTTTTCAGTGCGGCCAGCTCGGCCTCGACGTGCTCATCGGTTTCCAGGTCGGCAAACTCGCGGTTCAGGTCGCGCTTGTGGCCCAGGTCGTAGGCCTCGACCTTGCCTTCCATGGTTTCCAGCTTGCGCTCGTAATGCTCGAACTTTCCCAGCGCGTCGTTGATGCGCGCATCGTGGGTGCGGCTGCGCGCCTGCAGGCGATGGGTGGCCGTGTTGTGCCGGGCCAGCAATGCCTGCTGTCGATGCTTGGCGTCGGCGAGCTTGGCTTGCAGCGCGGCGATATCGTCGTTGAGCTTTTGCAGGCCCAGATCGACTTCCTTGCGCTGGTCGTCCAGCGCGGCCAATGCCTCCTGCACATGCTTTTTCTCGCTCAGCGCGGCCTTGGCCAGGTCGTCGCGTCCCTTGTCGATGGCCAGCTCCGCACGCCGCTGCCATTCGTCGGCTTCGCGCCTGGCGTAGCCTGCCCGGCGCTCCAGTTCCTTGCGGTCGGCAATGGTGCGCGCCGCGGCGGAGCGTACCTCCACCAAGGTGTCTTCCATTTCCTGGATGATCAGCCGCACCACCTTTTCGGGATCTTCGGCCTTGTCCAGCATGGCGTTGATGTTGGAGTTGACGATGTCGCTCATTCGTGAAAACACGCCCATGGCCGCTTACCTCATGATGTGATGGTGGGGACTTCGATAGCCATGGAGCAAGTGCCGTGCCAAATCACATGTACGGATTCAACGTGTTGATTATGAGGTGAATTTTCATGTATTTCGCATTCGTGCCACATGAGGAAAACGGCCCATCACACTCGCTATTGGTTAAATTCACCAAACAATGGTTAAATGAATCACCCGGCGCGTACGAGTACATCCGGCCGCGCTCGTGCCCGTTTGCGGAGAGCGTAAGTCGATGCCCAATCCACAGCCGTTCAACAACGACGCCGGCACCATGCTCGGCGAGTCGCCGGCCTTCCTGAATCTGCTCGACCAAGCTTCGCGCGCGGCCGCCGTGAGCAAACCGGTGCTGGTGATTGGCGAACGCGGCACCGGCAAGGAGCTGGTGGCCGCGCGCCTGCATTACCTGTCGCCGCGCTGGGATGCGCCGTTCGTGAAACTCAATTGCGCGACACTGACCGAGTCGTTGCTGGAAACCGAGCTGTTCGGTCACGAAGCGGGCGCCTTCACCGGCGCCAGCCGACGCCATGTCGGGCGCTTCGAGCAGGCCGATGGCGGCACGCTGTTTCTCGACGAGTTGGCCACGGTGTCCATGCGCGTGCAGGAAAAAATCCTGCGCGCGGTCGAATACGGGCAGTTCGAGCGCGTGGGCGGCGATGAAACCCTGAGCGTGGACGTGCGCATCGTCGGCGCGACCAACACCGATCTTCCGGCCGCCGTGCGCGCCGGAACGTTCCGCGCCGATCTGCTCGACCGGCTGGCGTTCGATGTGCTGACCGTGCCGCCATTGCGCGTGCGCACCGGCGACATCCTGCATCTGGCCGAGCACTTTGCCGTCAACATCAGCCGCGAACTCGGCCGCGAACTGTTTGCCGGATTCACCGAGCGCGCCGGTGAGGCGTTGATGCGTTACGACTGGCCGGGCAACGTGCGCGAACTGAAAAACGTGGTCGAGCGCTCGGTGCATCGTGGAGGCGACAATGAGCCGGTCGACGAGATTGTCCTCGACCCGTTCGCCTCGGCGTATCGTCCGAGCGCCGAAGCAGCGGACGAATCCGGCGTCGCCGCCGCCGGGATGGCCAAACCGGTGGCGTCACCGAAGTTTCCCTGCGACCTCAAAGCGGAAGTCGCGCGCCTGGAAGTGACGTGGATCGAGCGCGCCCTGGCCGAAGCCCGCTTCAACCAGACCGAAGCCGCACCGCTGCTCGGGCTCACCTATCACCAGCTGCGCGCACTGCTGCGCAAGCACGGCATGACCAAGCCACATGGTGCATGACCGTTGCCCCGGATGCCCAGATGTCTCGAAGCGCACCCCATGTCGTAGGTCGGGTTGGCTTCATCAACCCGACATGTCGCGGTGCGATACGAGTGTGTCGGGTTACGCCTGCGGCTCAACCCGACCTACGCAACTTCGTGGTGGGTTCAGGCAACCAGACGCATCTCGGGTTGAAGCCCGGCGCGAGCGGCCAGCCGTACCAGCAGATCCAGGCTGAAGCGGTCAATCTTTCCATGTTTGATGTCGCTCACCCGCGCCTGCGTCACGCCCAACACCTTGGCGGCGGCCGTCTGCGTACCGGCGGTTTCCAGCCAGGCTTCCAGACCGCGCAACAGTTCGGCACGAATGGTCAGCGACGCGGCTTTGTCGGCGGGGAACAGGTCATAAAACACGCCGCGCGGATCGCCTTCGGTCATCTCGATGGGGGTTTTGTCGTGACTCATGATTCACCTCGCAATCAATTTCAAGCGCTCTTGCGCCAACTGCAGGTCCCGCTGGCGGGTTTTCCGGGGTTTCTTCTGGAAGGCGTGCAATACGTAAACACCTTCCGGGCGCGTGGCCAGATACAACACCCGGAACGCGCCCGACGCTTCGCGAATGCGTATTTCGCGCACGCCCACACCCACCGAAGTCATCGGCTTCCAGTCCTGCGGTTCCATGCCGGCCTGCACGCGACCCAGTTGGTAGCCCGCTACCTGCCTCGACGCGTCAGGGAAAGCCATCAGGTCGTGTTTGCTACTGCCCAACCAGAACAGTTTCCTCATGCGGGCAATTATGCAATATTCGGCATATTTATGCAATATATCGCATATTTCGGTTCGGCCTTGGGCTAACACACCCCGCCATTCATGTTGACGTGAGCCCCGGACGTTTGATAGCTTGCTGGGCATGTCATTGTTCAGTCCTTCGCGCCAGCTTGTCCGTTCCGGGGTTGCCCCGGTAGCGCGCGTGCGCGTGGATGCCATCAACATTGCCGCCATTATTTCGATTACCAGCCGAGGTGCGGGATAAGGGCGCGTGTGACACAACACGAAATCCTGAAACCCCGCACCAGAGATGGCGCGGGGTTTTTTCTTGCCCGTCCCGACCAGGCCCCACAGCAGTCTCCACGAGAACCAAGTCATGAACCCGATGCGAATTACGCGCTTGCAAGACCACATCAACACCTCTCCCCTGTCTTGTGAGCCCCGTCATGAACTACGCACTTCCACGCGAACAACCGCTTGAATCACCGCTGGTGCCATTGCATGTGCGCACCCCGCTCATGCGCACCGAGCTGGCCGGACGTGCGGTCCGGCTGAAGCTGGAAAACCTGCAGCCGGCACGTTCGTTCAAGATCCGTGGCGTCGGCCGGCTGTGTCAGCACGAACAAGCCCACGGCGCGCATGCGCTGGTGTGCTCGTCGGCCGGCAATGCCGGTTATGCCGTGGCGTGGGCGGGGCGCGAGCTGGGCCTGCCGGTGACCGTGGTATTGCCCGAGACCAGCACGCCGTGGATGCGTGATCGCATCCGTGCCCTGGATGCCAACGTGGTCGTTCACGGCGAGGTCTGGGATGACGCCAATCAGCACGCACTGGCGCTGGCGCGCGAACCCGGCGTGGCGTACATCCCGCCGTTCGACCATCCGGTGCTGTGGGAAGGCCATGCCAGTCTGGTCGACGAGTTGGCCGGACAATGCCAGCGCGCGCCCGAGGCCATCGTGGTGGCGGTGGGCGGCGGCGGTTTGCTGCTGGGCGTGTTGCAGGGGCTCAAGCGTCACGGTTGGCACGACACCCGCGTGCTGGCCGTGGAGCCGCAGGGCGCGGCCGGGCTGGCCGCCAGCCTGAATCGAGGCGAGGTCATCGAGCTGTCGGCGCCGCAAAGCGTGGCCACCAGCTTGTGCGTGCGACAGGTCAGTGCCGCGTTGCTGCCGGCCTGTCGGGAACACCCGGTCACGCCGGTGCAGGTCAGTGATGAGGCATGCCGGCAGGCGTGCGTGGCGTTGGCCGAAAGCGTGGGCATGGTGGTGGAGCCGGCCTGCGGCGCGGCGCTGGTGCCGTTGCTCGAGGACCACCCGGCGCTGGCCGGTCTGCGCGATGTGGTCGTGGTGGTGTGCGGCGGGCAGGTGGTGACGCTGGACGATCTGGCCGCGTGGTCGCGTCAGGGCACATGATCCAAAGACATGCGCGGCGAGTAAACGCAGCGCGTCATCAACATGTTTGGCCCTCCGGATGAGCGCAAAAAAAGGGAGACGGCATGGGCCGCCTCCCGAGTTGCAGACAAAGCTTCTTTTGTTACATCTTGTAGTTCAGGCGCAGGAAGAACGTGCGACCGAACCAGTCGTACTGCGAGGCGACCAAGGGCACATTGCCCTTGCGCGCGATGCCGGCCGTACCCGAGACCAGGTCCGGCGCCTTGTCGAACAGGTTGCGGATGCCGAACGTGGCGCCCCAGTGGTTGCGCTGGTAGGCAACGGACACACTGTGACGGAATTGCGCCGCGGCTTTCAGGTCGCGGATGGCACCGTCGTAGCCGAAGTACTCGAACTTCCGATCCTGCTGAACCCAATGCATGGCACTGTTGTAACGGCCCTGCCACGTGTACGTCCAGTCGCCGCGTTCAAGACTGACCGTGGCGAGGCCGACGGTCTGCGGACGACCGAGCTGGCCGACGAAGTCGGTCGAGTTGAAGCCGCTGGCTGCGGCGCTGTCGAACAACTGCTGCGTATCCTCGATGGTGTAGGTCACCTGTGCCTGGGCTTTCAGGCGACCGAACGAGAAGTCGTCGGAGAAGTTGAACTGCAGGTCGTAACCGCGGGTACGCTCGTTGTTGATGTTGATGTAGGTGGCGTAGACCTCGGTGATGCTGTTGGCCTCCGCTCCCGAGTTCGGCGGGTTGCGGTTGAACAGGTCGCAGAAGCGGTTCGGATAGACCGGGCGCGAGTAGCAGCTGCCGACGATGTCGCTGGCATCGAGCGTCGCGATCTCGCCCTGGATGTGGTAATCGAAATAATCCAGCGCCATGTTGAAGTTGCCGAACGACGGCGTCCACACCAAGCCAAGGGACTTGTTGCGTGAGGTTTCCGGTTTAAGGAAGCCCTTGCCGCCACCTTGATAAACCGTGGCCGACGAGCCGGCGCCGCCGTAATCGGCGGGAATGCCGGCAGCCTTGCAGTGGGCAATGATGTTGGTGTTGCTGGAGTCCTGCCAGTTCACGCAAGGATCGATGCTGGTCTGCGCCAGAAATCCGCTCTGATTGCCCAGATACAGCTCGTACAGGCCCGGGGCACGGTAGGACGTGCCGATGCTGCCGCGGACACGCCACGTGGGCGAGATCTGCCAGTTGAGGCCGATCTTCCATACGTTGTCGTTTTCACCGACGCTGGCGTACTTGAACTCGCGTCCGGAAAGATCGAGCGCCAATGACTCGATGCCGGTAATGCCCTTGAGCAACGGAATGCCGATTTCGCTGAACACTTCCGTCACGTGGTCGGCACCCTTGGTGACCTGGGCCGAGGTCGAGCCCCACAACCACCCATTGCGCGAGGCCTCGGAAGGCTGGTCGTCGATCTTGTAATGGCGGTATTCGATGCCGAAGGCGGACGAGACCGGACCGGCCGGCAGTTCGAACAGGTTGCCCGTGAACAGCGCGCTGACCATGCTTTGCGTGTACAGCGTGGTGCCGGTGGTCGGTATGCCGACGGCGGCGACCAGGTCATTCATGCGCTGTCCACTGAGAATGCCGGGATCGAAATAGTCGACCAGCGGATTGGTGGGCGGAACGGTGTTCATGGCCGGATAAGCCAGATCGGCACTCTTGCGCACGTCGATGCCGACCGAGCTGTAGTCGCCCTCGGAGCGGCTGTGCGAGCCGTTGACTTCCCAGCTCCAGCTGCCGGTCGGGGTGAAGTAGCCGGACAGCTTGGTGCGGAAATAGCCGTAATCGACCGTGACCTTGTTGTCGGACGTGAACGGCATGATGGGTCGGTAGATCATCCCGTCGGCCTTGTTGATGACGTACGGGAAAAACTGTCGATAATTGTGCGTCTCGGTCTGGCGACGGTTGTAGAGCACCTGGGTGAACCAGTTGACCGTGCCGAACGTGAAGTTCGTGCTCAAGTACAGGCTGGAGTTGCGGTTCTCGTTAATGGCCCAGCTGCTGCCGAAGAACGGATAGTTCAGCACGTCCTCGTAATAGGCGCCATCGGGGTTGTTCGGATCGTTGTACTCGGTCGACGGATAGGGGCGTGGGTGGTAGCCGGGGAACGGGCCCACCGTATGACCATCCTTGGACGGCACGTAGCGGATATGGAAATCGCTCGCGTAGTCCATGATCGTGTTGGCGTACAGGTTGTCGCATCCACCGAGGGCGGTTCCGCCGATGATGGAGTGGTCGGCGCGATCGATACGTTGGCCATCCTTGCCCCAGACGCGATCCTTGGCGCAACGGAAATAGTCGCGATCGCCATACTCGACCGGGTTCTGCTTGGAGAACTGCGCGGCAACCATGATGTTGCCGGAATCAAAGTTCCAGCCGTCGGCCAACGAGACCACGGTCTGCCGACCACCGCCGTGTTGCGGCACGCCCATGAAGAATTCCGCTTCCAGGCCGTCCATGCGCTTGCGCGTGATGAAGTTGACCACGCCGGCAATGGCATCGGAGCCGTAGATGGACGATGAACCGTTCTTGACGATCTCGATGCGTTGCAGGATAACCTGCGGCACGACGTTGAGATCGACGGCACCGACCTGGCCACGCGTGCCGCCCGGACCGGGGCGCTGGCCATCGAGCAGAACCAGCGTGCGGTTGGGGCCGAGGCCGCGCAGGTTGATGGTCTGCACGCCGGTACCGCCGCTGACGATGTAACCGCTGAACTGGTTGTTGATCTGGGTGCTGCCGGCAGCTACCGCAGCCATCTGGACCATGCCCGCCGCCGAGAAGGCGCCGGCCTTCTTGGCGGCCTCGACGTTGATCTCCTGGATCGGCACGGTGGTCTGGTATTCCGGCCGTTGCAGCAACGAACCGGTGACCGTGACCGCGTTCATCGTCTGCACGTTGTCGGTCTGGTCGTTGTTTTGCTGGTTCGTCGTTGACTGGTCGTTTGATTGGTCGTTCGACTGGTCAGTGGATTGATCTGATTGTTGGTTGGCTGCCGACGGGCCATGCGCGAATGCAGGTGCGATCTGCAGTGCGGCGATCACCGCAATGGCCAGTGGCAGATGCTTCAAGCCCCGTTGAATGCTGGTGGACATGTTCTCTCCCTATACTCATATTGTTGATGTGATGTCAAATGATCACGTCGCCGGTGCGCAGGGAAATTTGCCGCATGTGATGCGTCATGGCTTTCCGAAGGCTTTGCCTGAAGGCACGAACTGTCCCCAGACAGTGGTCTATTGGATGTCATGAGCGGCCCATCCCCATGGGCGGCACAAATCGTTGTTTCCCGTTGCGTGCCGGTAAAAAATACATTAATGACATGCCGTCATATATGCAAGAAGTCATATGGCCGAAAAAAGACAATGGCGGGGCTTGATGGAGTACCAGGCAAAGAAAAAGCCGGACACGCATGGTGCGTGCCCGGCTTTCGAGTGACAGGTGCTGCGCTGTGATCAGGCAGGGTTGTCAGGGGTGGCAAGGCCGCAATGCTGGGCCAGGAAGTTCAGGATCAGGTGATCGGTCTTGTTCTTCTGGCGCGGATACCACGGCATCGAGTGCGGCATATCCGGAATCACGTGGAACTGGGCCGGCACGATGTCCTTGACCGCGTTGTAGAAGGCCTCGGCGTGGATCTTGTGCGGAACCCGCACGTCGCGGTCGCCGGCAAACAGCATGATCGGCAGATGCGCCTTGTTGATGTTCTGCATCGGATCCATGCCCTTGACGGTCTTGCCCTGCACGATGCGCTGCATGCGGTTGGTGCTCCACGTGGTGCCCAACCGTCCCAGGTCGGCCACGGGCGCGCCGGCGATGGCGCACTGGTAGGGCGAGGGCGAGCGCACGTCGGCGGCCACCGCGGCAAAGCCGCCGTAGGAATAGCCGAAGATCGCGATCTTGTCCTTGTCGGCGATGCCTTGCGCCACCAGCCACTTGGCGCCGTCATCGAGGTCGTTGGACATCTTCAGTCCCCATTGGGCGTCACCGGCAAGCCACAGTTTGCGGCCCAGGCCCGCGCTGCCGCGGTACTCCGGACGCAGCACGGCATAACCGCGTGAGACGAGCATGGGTACCCAGCCCGAGCGGTCCCAGGCCATGAAGTCGCGCGCCCACGGGCCGCCGTGCGGAAGCACGATGGCCGGTCCCGGGCCATCGCTTTTTTCCCATCCGACGGGCAGGTCCAGGATGGCGTGGATCTTCATGCCGTCGCGCGCCGTATAGGTGATCCAGCGTTCCTTGTGGGCGACCGAATCCTTGTCGATCCACGGACGCTTGCTGCCGATGTTGACGACCTGCTTGCCGTTCAGCAGCAAGTGATAGGCCGGCGGCGTGCTGGCGTTGGACGTGGTGAACAGGACCTTGCCGAAATGGTTGGTGTACTCGGCGATGTCGATTTGCTGCCCGGGGAAGGCGTGCTTCAGGCTTTGCTGGATGGCTTTCAGCTTGGGTGCGATATAGACCGTTTCGCGATGCGGACCACCGATGACGAAGCCCACGATCTTGTTGAAGTTGACCGGCTGCTTGCCGAATACCAGGCCGGCAATGGAGTAGTCGGGGTTGGCAAGCAGGGGCTCGGGGTCGTACTTGTTGGTGACCGGGTCGTAGACGCGAGCCTGGATCTTGTCCGAAAACTGATTGGTCAACACGTAGTATTTGCCGGTGGCGTCATCAACGCCGACAACATCGACCGCATAGCGGTTGGACATCTTGCTGCTCAGCGCATCCTCGACCTCGAACTTGCCGGTCTTGGGGTTGCGGAACAGGAATTCCTTGATGTAATCGCCGCTGATCGGCTTGATGCGCATCCTGACCAGCAGCTTGCCGGTGTGCGGATCAAACAGGACCGGAGCGGTCCTCGGGTCACCCTTGAACAGCAGTTCGGTGGCGCCGGTCTTGAGGTTGTAGCGGTAGTAGCTCGCGCCCAGGGTCAAGCCACTGGTGCGCTCGATGATCACGTCGGTCGGACTTTGCGGCAACATGGACACCAATCCGGCGCTGCCACCGATCTTCATGCAGGTGCGGGTGGCGTCGCTGATGCCTGTCTGGTGCCTGTCGCTGGCAAAGGCCAGGTGAAAATTCTTTTGCTTGAGGCCGGTCAGATAGGCCTTGGTGATGAAGGTGCGAGTGGCGCCGACGAGTTTGCCCTCGCCGCAGCCGCTGAGCTGGCCGGTCCATTCCTGCCTGGCGACGGCGAAGATCTTGTCGGCCTTCAACGCATAGGCGCCGATGAACTTCATGTGGTCGCCGGACGGCGTGACCACCGTGGGGCCGGCTTTCAGGTCGTCGGTATCCCAGACCGCCAGCGCCGTTTCCTTTTTGTTGTTGGGCGAGCGGATCAGGCCGACCAGATGTTCGCCGTCCGGGCTCATGGTGATCGATTGCAGAGCCGGTTGACGACTCAGGGCCTTGATCGGAACGGGCTCCGAGGCATGTGCGGGCGTCAGGCCCAGTGCCGTGGCGACGGCGGCTGCCGCCACTGTTGCAAGAAAATTCCGTCTCATGTCCGTTGACTCCTGCTTTTTGTGTGTTCCCGTCGGAAATGGCGACATGACGGGTGCATGAAGGTTTCAGAGAGGTCGGCGGGTGTCACGCAGCAAGCTGCCGATCCGGAAAGACCAAGCAGGATCGGCAGGTGCAAATCGTCGTTCGGCATGTCTCCCCGCAGCCGATTCGCTCCCCTTGGCCAGAGTATAACCACATGTGCATAAGCGTCATGTGGATTTTCTCTTGGATGCAGGAGCGGCGGAAGCCGCGATGGGCCGCATCGTGCGGGCACAAATGATGCCTTGCTGCGTTGCCGATCGGGGCTTCCACCCCTCCTACACGTACAGCGTGGCGAGCAGCTGGTGGGCGGCCTCGAGGCGCTCGGGCGGCGTTTCGAATTCGCGCTGGATGCGCAGCTTTTCCTGGCCTTCCAGCTTGTAGATGCGCGGTTGGTCCTGGATCAAGCCGATCAACGCGCGCGGGTTGATGGCCGGCTGTTCGCGGAACATGATGCGTCCGCCGGCCGGGCCGAATTCCAGCTTGCGGATCCCCATCGGCGTGGCCTTGAGCTTGAGCTCGGTGATCGCGAACAGCTGCTTGATCGGGTCGGGCAGCATGCCGAAGCGGTCGATCATTTCCACCTTCAGGTCGCGCAGGGCGTCCTCGTCGCGTGCACTGGCGATGCGCTTGTACAACGTCAGGCGCGTGTGCACGTCGGGCAGGTAGTCCTCGGGAATCAATGCCGGCGCGTGCAGGACCACTTCGGTTTCGTGGTCGGAGGTGAGGTCGAAGTCCGGCACCTTGCCGCTCTTGAGCGCATTGACGGCGCGTTCCAGCAGCTCGTTGTAAAGGCCGAAGCCGACCTGCTGGATCTGGCCGGACTGCTCGTCGCCGAGCAGCTCACCGGCGCCGCGGATTTCCAGGTCGTGCGTGGCCAGGGTGAAACCGGCGCCGAGTTCTTCCAACGAGGCCAGCGCTTCCAGGCGCTTGCGCGCATCGGAGGTCATGGCGCGTTTGTCGGGCACGATCAGATACGCGTAGGCGCGATGACGCGAGCGCCCGACGCGACCGCGCAGCTGGTGCAGCTGAGCCAGGCCGAAGCGGTCGGCGCGGTCGATGACAATGGTGTTGGCAGTCGGAATGTCGATGCCCGACTCGATGATGGTCGTGCACACCAGCACGTTGAAGCGCTGGCGATGGAAGTCGAGCATGACTTGTTCGAGCTCGCGCTCGGGCATCTGGCCGTGCGCAACGCGGATGCGCGCGTCGGGCATGAGCTCCTCCAGTTCGCGCGCGCAACGCTCGATGGAATTGACCTCGTTGTGCATGAAATACACCTGGCCGCCGCGTGCGAGTTCGCGTTGCAGGGCTTCGCGCACCAGCGCTGGATTGTATTGCGTGATGGTGGTGTTGACTGCCATGCGATGCGCGGGCGGCGTAGCGATCAGGCTCAGGTCACGCAGGCCGCTCATGGCCATGTTCAAGGTGCGCGGGATCGGTGTGGCGGTCAGGGTCAACAGGTCGACTTCGGCGCGCAGCTTCTTGAGCTTCTCCTTCTGGCGCACGCCGAACCGCTGTTCCTCGTCGACAATGACCAGGCCAAGGTCCTTGAACTTGACGTCGTTGCCGAGCAGCTTGTGGGTGCCAATGACGACGTCGAGTTTGCCTTCGGCGAGGTTGCTCAATGCTTGCGTGGTGTCCTTGCGCGACTGGAAGCGCGACAGCACTTCCACCGTCAGCGGCCAGTCGGCGAAGCGGTCGGTGAAGTTGGTGTAGTGCTGCTGCGCCAGCAACGTGGTCGGCACCAGCACGCACACCTGGCGACCGGCGCTGGCCACGGCGAAGGCGGCGCGCAGCGCGACCTCCGTCTTGCCGAAGCCGACGTCGCCGCAGACCACGCGGTCCATCGCGCGTGGCGCTTCCAGGTCGTCGAGCACGGCGGCGATGGCCTGTTCCTGGTCGGGCGTTTCCTCGAACGGAAAACCGGCGGCAAACTGGCGGCACAGCGCATGATCGATGGTGGTCGCCGTGCCTTTGCGCGCTTCGCGCTGGGCGTAGATGGCCAGCAGTTCGGCGGCCACGTCGTGGACTTTTTCGGCCGCCTTGCGGCGGGCCTTGGACCAGGCTTCGCCGCCAAGCGAATGCAGTGGCGCGGTTTCCGGCGAGGTGCCGGTGTAGCGGCTGACCAGGTCCAGTTGCGCGACCGGCACGTACAGCTTGTCACCCTTGGCGTATTCGATGACCAGGTATTCGCCGTCGGTGTCGCCGACATCCAGCGGCTGCAGGCCACGGTAGCGACCCACGCCATGGTCGATGTGGACGATCGGCGCGCCTTCTTCCAGCTCGTTGAGATCGCGGATGATGGTGTCCGGGTCGCGGGCCTTGGTTTGGCCCTTGCGGCGGCGTGTTTGCGGCGCGCGTTCGCCCAGCAATTCGCGCTCGGTGAGGATGGCCAGATCGTTGGCATCAAGCAGGAATCCGCGTTCCAGCGGCGCCACGGTCAGTGCGATGGGCGCGTCCGGCGTGTCGCCGTCAATGAACGATCGCCAGTCGTCAATCGGTGCCGAGCGCACGCCATGTGCGGCCAGCAAGTCGTACACGGCCTCGCGCCGGCCGGCGGTGTCGGTGGCGACCAGCACCCGTCCGTTGTAGTCGTCGAGGAATTGCGTGAGCGCGGGTGCACCGGCCTCGCTGCGCGGCGGCAGCGTGATGTCGGGCACCGGCGTCGTGCCGAGCGGCTTGGCGTGGTCGTGATCGGCGGCAACGAACTCGGCCCGTCGCCATGCGTTCAATTGCTCGCGCAACTTGTCCGGAGCCAGATACAACTCGTCCGGCGGCAGGATCGGCCGTTCGACGTCGTGGGCGCGTTGCTCGTAGCGGCTGCCGGCTTGTTGCCATGCCTGCTCGGCGGCATCCAGTGCGTTCTCGTCGAGCAACAACATGGCGCTCGGATCGAGGTAGTCGAACAGCGTTTCCGTGGCCTCGAAAAAAAGTGGCAGGTAATACTCGATGCCGCCGGGTGTCATGCCCTGTTTCATGTCCTGGTACAAGGGGCAGCGGCGCACGTCGATGGGAAAGCGCTCGCGCAGGCGGTTGCGAAAGTCGCGCTTGGCTTCGTCGGTGAGCGGGAACTCGCGCGCCGGCAGCAGTTCGACCGCCTCGACCTTGTCGGCCGAGCGTTGCGTTTCCGGGTCGAAGCTGCGGATCGAATCGACCTCGTCATCGAACAGCTCGATGCGGTAGGGCTGTGGCGCACCCATCGCGAAGATGTCGATCAGCGCGCCGCGCACGGCAAACTCGCCGGGGTCGCCGGCTTGCGGTACGTGCCGATAACCAGCGGCTTCCAGACGTCGTTGCTCGGCGTCCAGATCCAGCGTTTGCCCTTGGCGCACGGACAATCCCGAACCGGTGATGTAGCTGCGTGGCGCCAGGCGTTGCATCAGCGTGCCGACCGGCACGATCAGGATGCCGCGACGCACGCCGGACAGGCGGTACAGCGTCGAGATGCGCTGCGAGACGATTTCCGGGTGCGGACTGAACAGGTCGTAGGGCAGGGTTTCCCAGTCAGGGAAATGCAGCACCGGCAGGTCGTCGGCAAACACCGCCAACTCGTCTTCCCATTGCCGCGCACGCAGGTTGTCGCGTGCGACGACCACCAGCAGGCCGTCATGCCGTCGTGCGGCTTCGGCAATGGCCAGGGCGCTGGCCGAGCCATCCGGCGTGATCCAGAAGCGACGCTGTTTGGGTGAGGAGGGAAGCGGCGTATCAAGCAAGGGCATGGGCAGGACCAATACACGACGGCACCGGCCGCGCTGTGTGGCCAGTGCATGAACGACCCGATTGCCTGTAACGCCATTGTGTAGGAGCGCACAGGGTGCGCTCCTACAGGGCGGCGACACGGGTTTCGAAGCCCGGTATTTTAGCAGGCGGGCGAAATCACGCTCAGTCGAAATCCAGCGCGATCATGGCGGTGCCCGGATCGTCGCTCATGACCTGACGCTTGAATCCCAGTCGGCGGCACAGGTCCAGCATCGGCCGGTTTTCGATCAGCACGTAGCCCCAGACACGCGACAGCTCACGTCGGCGGCATTCGTCCACCAGTCGCTGCATCAGCAGGGCGCCCAGGCCGTAGCCGGTCCAGGCTTTTTCCACCAGCACGGCAAATTCGGCATGGTTGCAGGTGTGGTCGACGAAGATGCGGCCCACGCCGCGCATCTCGGCCGGCGTGACCGTGTCGTCGATCAATACGTTGGCGGCGGCGGTTGCCGGATCGAGACAGCACAGTTGTCGGGCCATGGACAATGGCAACTCGCGCATGTGGTGCATGAAGCGCATGCGGATTTCGTCATGCGACAGCCGCGTGAAACAGCGGCGGATGGCGTCGATGTCGGTGGGGGCGATGGGGCGCAACCACAATTGACTGCCATCGGCGATGGTGACCTGCTCGGCCGTTGCCAGCGGGTTGTCCGCTTGTGTCACTTTGGCAAAGCGCCGCGCGCTGCGTGGCGGCAGTGGCGAGCTTTCCATGGGGCCGGAAAACCCGTCGCGGTTGCGTGTGCCGGTGCCGGTGTTCATGCGTGTATTGTAGACGCGCGCGGCATCTCGATGGTCCCGTGATTCGACTTGCCGCAGGTGTCATTCAGCCGCGGTGGCAGCGTTCGTGAGGGGAGGCTGCGGCGGTTACACTCGCGGGCTTTCCAATGCAGGGGCGATCATGTCCGGTCATGCCAATTCGTTGAAGGCGGTTTTTTTCGCGCTCGGCGCCAACTTCGCCATCTTCGTGGCCAAGGCGGTGGCGGCGTTCATCACCGGCTCCGGCTCGATGCTGGCCGAGGCCGTGCACTCGCTGGCCGACTGCGGCAACCAGTGCCTGTTGCTGTTCGGCATGCGTCAGGCCAAGCGACCGCCGTCAGATGCGTATCCCCTGGGCTGGGGGCGCGCGCTGTATTTCTGGTCGTTTCTGGTCGCGGTCTTGCTGTTCAGCGTCGGCGGCGTGTTCTCGATCTACGAAGGCGTGCACAAGCTGACCCACCCCGAGACTTTGGCGTGGCCGTGGCTGGCCATCGGCGTGCTGGTGTTCGCCATCATTGCCGAGAGCTTTTCGCTGCGTGGCTGCCTGGTCGAAGTGAACAAGGTACGTCGTGGCCGCAGTTTGTGGCGCTGGTTTCGCGAGAGCCGCGCGGCCGAGCTGCTGGTGATCCTCGGCGAGGATCTGGCGGCGCTGTTCGGCTTGGTGCTGGCACTGCTGGCCGTGGGTGCCACGATGGTCACCGGCAACCCGCTGTTCGATGCGCTCGGCACCCTGGCCATCGGCGTGCTGCTGGTGGTGATGGCCGTCGCTTTGGCGCGCGAGGTCAAGTCGCTGCTGATCGGCGAGGGCGTGGAACCGCATCGACGCGTGGAGATGCTGGACTTCCTCGAGTCGCGCGAGGAGATTGACAAGGTGTTCAAGCTGGTCACGCTGCACATGGGTCCCGAGGTCATGGTGTCGATCAAGGCGAAGATGGCACCGATGCCGTCGGCGCTGGCGATGGTGCAGGCCATCAACGCCGTCGAGCGCGATTTCAAGGCGCAATTCAGCGATGTGCGCTGGAGCTTCTTCGAGCCCGACGTGACCGACTGATCGCTGAGGGTAGGTCGGGTTGGCTTCATCAACCCGACATGTCGTGACGCGATATGGATGTCGGGTTACGCCTGCGGCTCAACCCGACCTACACAGGCACGATTCAGGCGCTCAGAACATCGCCCCGATGCCGACACCGAAATGGATGTTGGACCACGGGCTGCGCAGCTCCTCGGCGGTCCACAGGTGGTAGCGGTTGGCCTTGACCAGCGGGAAGGCGTAGTCGGCCTTGCCCACCATGCCGCTGTGCACGCCTTGGAGACTGCCGACGACGGTCATCAGTCGTCCCGGTGGATAGGCCAGCGGTTCCAGGTAGCCCGGCACCACGGCGATGAACCGGCCGCGCGCGCCCTCATCGGTCTGCGGGCGTTGCCCGCGATCCAGCGGATAGGCCAGCAGTTCGATTTTGGTGCGATCGTCCAGGTTGGTCACCTTGATGATGCGTCCGCCCCAGATGACGCTGGCGTGCTGGAACCGCTCGGGCGCCTGCGCGACCGCTGACGGCGGCGCGTGCGCGATGTTGGCGGCGGGCTTGTACAGCGGTGCCGGCGTGCAGGCAGCGAGCAGCAACACGGTCGCGGCAAGCAGCGGAATGAGCAGTTGGTTGGTGCGCATGGTGATCCCCGTCAACCGAATGTGAAGGTGAACGCGCGCAATCCCGCGTGCGGTATTTCTATGGTGATGATGTGGTCACGATAGTCGTCACTGTCATACAACGTGTAAAGCCGGCTTGCGTGTACCGTGACCGGCGGCTGCCGCTTGCCGTCGACCGTGATGGTGAGCGTGACCGGTTTGTCGCTGGACGCCACCATGTGCAGCTTGCCGGCCTTGAAATGCAGGCGGATCTCGCCGTGGTCGTTGACCAATTCGGCGTATTGCGGCGTCATCTTCCAAAGGCCCTGCAAAGCAAACCGGTTCAGTGGCAGCGATTCGGGCGCCTGGTACATGTGCGGCGTTTGCGAAGGACTGTCGTCGTTGGCCATGTACTGCTCGCGCGCCAGCCCGAAATACATTTCCGGTGAGCCGATGCCGGCAAGATTGGGCAGATCGGTTTCGGTGTGCTGCGTTGGCGGCAGGCCGAGCTGCTTGCGGATGGCGTTTTCCATTTCCAGATAATGGCCTTCGCCGAAGTGGTGCAGCACCACCTTGCCTTGCCGGTCGACCAGATATTCCGCCGGCCAGAAGCGGTTGTTCCAGGCACGCCACGTGGCCATGTGGCTGTCCATCGCCACCGGGTAATGGATGTCGAAGCGTTTGACCGCCCGCTTGACGTTGTCCAGATGCTTGCCGAACTCGAACTCCGGCGAATGCACGCCGACAATGACCAGTCCGTCGTCCTTGTACTTCTCGTACCAGCGGGTGACATGCGGAAACGTGCGCAGGCAGTTGATGCACGAGTAGGCCCAGAAGTCGATCAGCACGACCTTGCCGCGCAGGCCCTGCATGGTCAGCGGCGGGGAATTGATCCAGTGCGTGATGCCGGCAAACTCCGGCGCCGTGGTTGGCACGGCGGCG
Source organism: Oleiagrimonas sp. (assembly GCA_035690885.1). Classification (GTDB taxonomy): domain Bacteria; phylum Pseudomonadota; class Gammaproteobacteria; order Xanthomonadales; family Rhodanobacteraceae; genus Oleiagrimonas. The sequence continues at coordinate 26,739 of DASSKC010000103.1, forward strand.
CGCGCAGCCGCCGGCCGGCCGAACAGGCCGCAGATCGCCATGACACCGACGACGAGCGCTGTGCCCAGCCCGGTGATGACGCGTATCTTGCTGCTCATGACCGTACCTCGCGATGGCGATGAACCACAACCCGCCCGGTCGTTGCTTCTTGTAGGAGCGGCGGCAGCGGCGATTGGGTGTGCCTCAACAAGTGATGTCTTGCGGCGTTGTCGATCGCGGCTTCCGCCGCTCCTACGTCAAAGCGCGATCAGCACGCTGACGGGTTCAGTGTACCTCGCGCACCGGCAGCGGCACGTTGCAGATGCCGATGTGGCCGGCCGGCTGCTTGTAGAACGGTCCGTGCCGGTTGCGCCGGGCCTCGACCAGGCGCTCGAACGTCTTGCTGTCGGTGCGCAATACCTCCAGCTTGACGCGGTCTTTTGCCGGTACGTCGGAGGCCAGCCGGACCGAGGATATGAGCGTGCGCTTGGCCGGATCGGTGTACACGCCCAGCGGTTCGGGCCCGCGCGGCAGCGAGGACAGCCACGGCATGCCTTGGACCACGCGTCCGACCACCGCCAGCTGGTGGTCGATCTGGCGCGGTGCCTGGCCGATCGGCACGTACAGCGTGTTGCCGTTGCCGCTGGTCGGATCCACCCCGCGCGACACGCCGACCATGCCGTAGCACTGCACCAGCCAAGCCTTGTTGGTGGCCGGGTCCCATGCCATCGGCAAACCGTGCGAAAAACCCACGCGCGGCGCATACACGTCACCGTCGGGCAGCGGAACCATGTCCAGCGAGCTGTTGAGCACACGCGTGTACTCCGGTGGCAGCGAGGTCTTGGCCGACCCCATGGACTTGGCTTTCTTCGGGTTGTCGGCATTGGGGTCGCCCCACTGCGCGACGAAATTGTCCTGCACGCGATAGACGCTGGTGCCGTCAAAGTAATGCTCTTTGACCAGCGTCTTGATGTTGGCCACGTGCTTTGGTGCCCAGGCCGGCGCCAGCTCGATGATCACGCGGTGGTGGTGCGGCAGCATCATGTACAGCGTTTTGTCCGGGTCCAGCGCGCGCCATTCCGAAGGGCTGGATGCGGCAAGAATGGCCTTGGTGCTCGGCGTGGCATCGTGTTTGTCCCCGGCCAATGCGAACGGGCTGGCGAGCAGCGCGGCGAAGGCCAACACAAGTGCGCGATGGAGCGTGGCGGAGCATGACATGGCAGGGCCTCCCGAGGTGATGACCGAACCTTAGCAGAGCACTTTGCGATTATCCTTGGCGCATGGACAAAACCTACGACCGCGCCTATTTCGACAAGTGGTACCGCGACCCGGAGCACGCCGTGGCCTCGCCTGCCGAGGTGCGGCGCAAGGTGGCGCTGGCGGTGTCGGTGGCCGAGTACTACCTGGGCCGCCCCGTGCGCAATGTATTGGACATCGGCTGCGGTGAAGCCCACTGGCGCGCGCCTCTGCGCAAACTGCGTCCGAAGATCCACTACCGCGGCCTGGATGCCAGCGAATACGTCGTCGCCCGCTACGGTCGCACGCGCAACATCGGTTTGGCGCAATTCGGCATGCTCGAACACCTGCGTTTCGAGCAACCCTTCGACCTGATCCTGTGCACCAACGTGTTGCATTACATCGGCGCGGCGGAAATCAAGCGCGGCCTGTCCGGCCTCGACGAATTGCTCGAAGGCGTGGCCTTCCTGGAAGTGTTCACGACACAAGACGCCACCGAAGGCGATGACGAGGACTACGTTGCCCGCCCCGCCGCGTGGTATCGGCGCCGATTCAAGACAGCCGGCCTGACGCCGGTCGGCTCGCATTGTTACGTCGGTACGCATTTGGCATCGCAATTGCTGGCATTGGAAAGCCCGGTTGCGTAGGTCGGGTTGGTTTCATCAACCCGACACGGCGTGGTGCAATGTGGATGTCGGGTTGATGAAGCCAACCCGACCTACAGCGTCACCTGCGGCGGATAGCGCATCCTCTCGATACCCGCATGGTGATAGCGGCGCGCAAACACCGGCTTGACCAGCCGGATCAGCGCACGCACCTGCGCGGCCTCCTTCTCGCTCGGCGTATACACGAACAGAAACGCGCCGCCATGTTGCGCCAGCTGCACGTCATCATCCAGATAGCCGGCCTCGGTACCCAGCACCTCCGCGACATGTGCGCGCAGCTTGTCCAGCCAGCTCGCTCCATCCTGCGATTCCAGCTTGTTGACCAGAAACGCGCCCGACAGGGTAGCCACGTCATCGTGACCGAAGCCCTCGGCCAGGAACTGGTTGCGCGCGTCCTCGGCCTGCTCGATGTCGTTGAACGCCGCCACCGTGTAATGCAACGGATAGAACAGGCCGAACGACTTGTCGCTTTCCTTCAGGAAGTCCCAGTGCTGTTTCATGCGTCACCTCGGACGCGTTGGACACGTCGCGACTATGGACCGGGAGGTCTGAACTGCAGCTTGTTGATGGCGCCTGTTGTTCAGCTCTCAGAGCGGCGCCAGCCAGAACAGCCGAATCACGCCGTAGATGGCCAGCAACAGCAGCAACCCCCAGGCCAACATTGACAGGCCGAACGCCATCTCGCGCCGGGCCGGCTCGCGCCAATACGCAAACGCATACCACACGCGCCCGACAATCCAGACCAATCCCAGCACCCCTGCCCACGACGGATTGCCGTATTGCGCCGCCAACCACAGCGTCGGCAGAAACATCACCGCATGCTCCAGCGTGTTCATCTGGATGCGATAGGCGCGCTCGAACATCGGGTGCCCGCTCGTGGCAGGCGCCTTGATCTGGTACTTCATTCGCGCGCGGCCGGTGAGGACCATGACCCCGAACAGGAGGATCACGGTCAGGAGGATGACCAGGGCAGGGAGGTGGATCATGGCGAGGTTCTCGTGGCTACGGACAGGCCGCTATCGTCGCACAGCGACATGCGGAGGGATGCGGCCTCGCGGCACCCGTGCATGGTTCACGGATTTCCGCTTGTAGGAAACGACGTACACCACATGGAGACATTTTCCTATCGCATCCGCTCGATGACGGGATGAGAATGGACAGGCCGAACAGTAGTTGCCGCAAGCACCTTATTGATATCGGGGAGATCCATGGACTCGGAGCATCGCCTGTTTCGCCAGGAAGTCGTTGACGCACGTCGCGGCCAATGGCTGGGCTCGATCAACCTGGCCGTGCCATTGTCGCGCTGGGTGCTGACACTGCTGGCCGCCACTCTGGCGACGGGCATCATCGCGTTTCTGGTCTTTGGCCACTACACGAAGCGTCAGCGCGTCACCGGCAAGTTGGTCCCCAGCGCCGGCATGCTCGCCGTCACCGCAGTCAATGCGGGTACCGTCACCGAGGTGTTTGTCCACACGGGTCAGTCCGTGCAAGCGGGCCAGCAGCTGCTGGAGGTGTCGGCGGAGCGCGACAGCGCAACGCTCGGCAGTACGCGCGCCGAGATCAGCACCCAGCTGCGCACCCAACGCAAGCGGCTGAAACAGAATCTCGCGACACAAAAGCAGCAGAACCATGCGAAAGAGCAGGCGGTCAACGCGAAACTGCGTTCATTGCGCGCGCAAATGCAACAGATCGACGTACAGCTGAAACTGCAGACGCAGCAGGCAGCCGATGCCGAGGGCTTGTTGAAGCGCATTCGGCCATTGCGCGAAAAAGGATACGTGTCCGCCTTGCAAGTACAGCAGCAAAAGGCTGCCGTGCTTGATGCCCGAACGCAGCTCAAGTCACTGACGCGTCAGCGACTGCAAGTCCACCAGCAACTGACATCAACACGTCAGGATCTGGTGCGGTTGCCACTGCAGCTGGCCACGAAAGACAACATCATCGAAGGGAAGATCGCCGATATCACGAGTCAGTTGGCGCAAAACGAAGCGCGGCGGGCGATGGTGCTGCGAGCGCCGCGCGCCGGCGTCGTGTCCACGCTGCTGGTCAAACAGGGCAAGCATGTTGCAGCCGGCCAGTCGTTGCTCTCGATCCTTCCCGATGGATCGTCGTTGCAGGCGCAGCTGCTGGTACCCAGCCGGGCCGTGGGTTTCGTTGCCCCCGGCAGCCGCGTCGTGCTGCGCTACCAGGCCTACCCGTATCAAAAATTCGGCCAGCAATACGGCCACGTCGCGAGTATCTCGCGCAGCGCGCTCGGCCCCGGCGAGATCGTCGCCTTGACCGGCAAACGCACCAAGCAGCCGTTGTATCGCGTCAAGGTCAAACTCGATCGCCAGGCCATCCGTGCCTACGGAAAGGCACACGCACTCAAGCCCGGCATGGCCTTGTCGGCCGACATCATGATGGAGCGACGCAGCCTGCTGGAATGGGCGTTCGAGCCCTTGTACGGACTGAAGGGATCGGTGCTTGCGGGCGAGGGAGGTTCTCATGGCTGACGGACAAGCCACTGCACCACGCCGCGAGCCGCCCAACCCGTTCCACAATCTGCAGTGGGGCTGGCGCAAACGCCTGCCGATGATGCTGCAGACCGAAGCCGCCGAATGCGGCCTGGCCTGCCTGGCCATGATCGCGCGCTACCACGGCCACGATGTCGACCTGCCGGGCTTGCGGCGGCGGTTCTCCACTTCGCTCAAGGGCGCGACCCTGGCACGCGTGATGTCCATGGCCACGGGTCTGGGCTTCACCACGCGGCCGCTGCGGTTGGAACTGGACGAGCTGAACCAGTTGAAGACACCGTGCATCCTGCACTGGGACCTCAACCACTTCGTAGTGCTCAAGCGTGCCAGCGCCCGCCACATTCTCATTCATGACCCCGCCCGTGGCGAGCGCAAGGTGACGCTCAAGGAAGCCTCGGAACACTTCACCGGCGTGGCACTTGAACTGACTCCCGCCGCCGACTTCAAGCCGGTCAAGGAGCGCCAGAAGATTTCGCTGCGCGCGCTCACTGGCAGCGTGCGCGGCCTCGCCCCGGCGATGGTGCAGATACTGGTACTGGCCTTGGCGCTGGAGGTGTTCTCGCTGGTTGGTCCGTTCTACATGCAATGGGTACTGGACGATGCGCTGGTTTCCGCCGACCACAGTCTGCTGACACTTCTGGGTGTTGGTTTCCTCGTCATAATCGTGTTCCAAGCGCTGTTCAGCGCAGCTCGTAGCTGGGCAATCACCTGGCTGGGCGCTGCGCTCAATGTGCAGTGGGTCAACAACGTGTTCGGACACATGTTGAACCTGCCGCTGTCGTGGTTCGAGACGCGCCACATGGGTGACGTGGTGTCGCGCTTTGGGTCCATTCACACCATCCAGCGTACCTTGACCACCCAATTCATCGGTTCGTTGCTGGATGGCCTGATGTCGGTCATCACGCTGGTGGTGCTGTGTTTTTATAGCGTACCGTTGGCTTTGTTGGTGGCGAGTGCCTTTGCCCTCTACGGATTGTTGCGATGGGCCTTCTTCCGCCCGCTGTACCGAGCCAATGAGGACCAGATCGTCTACAGCGCACGGCAGCAAAGCGAGCTGATGGAATCGATTCGTGGTGTGTTGCCGATCAAATTGGGGAATAAGCAAAGTGAACGCCAAGCGCGGTATGCCAATGCTACCGTGGAGACCATCAACGGCGGCATTGGCATCCAACGTCTTACCATCACCATGAACGTGTTCAATCAATTGATCTTTGGTGCTGTCCATGTAGCGATCATCTGGATGGCAGCGGTGATGGTGCTGAATGGCCAGTTCACGGTGGGCATGTTGGTGGCCTTTGTGGCCTACGCCAGTCAATTCCATACACGCACCGCTGGCCTGATCGACAAGGTGGTCCAATTTTGGATGCTCACGTTGCACGCATATCGTCTGGCTGATATCGCGCTGAGCAAGCCGGAGTCGCGTAGTGCCGTGGCTTGGGGTGGAGCTATCACCGGTGCCTGCGTGGAAGTAAGGAACCTGAGCTTCCGATACGCCGAGAGTGAGCCGTGGCTCTTCAAAGATTGTTCGTTTCGAATCGATGCTGGTGAATCTGTAGCCATCATCGGCCCCTCCGGTTGCGGCAAGACCACTCTAGCTAAGCTAATTCTGGGGTCCTGATTAGCCCTCAAGCTCAGCCAGCTTTTCCCTTCTCCCCTCGGGAGAAGGTGGCGCGAAGCGCCGGATGAGGGTCCGAGCACGCGAATGATGAACATCTTGCCACCATTCAACGGTTACGCGAAAACGAACCCTCTCC
>DASSKC010000104.1:0-8858 GCA_035690885.1 Oleiagrimonas sp.
GAAGGTGTCGTAATCGAAATCGTAAATGGAATCCCATTCCTTCCGGGACGTCTGCAGGCCGGTCAGGGTCAGGATGTTTCGGTTGTTGATGTTCCAGTTGATTTTCGCGTAAATCTTGGGCCGCTGCACCTTGTAATTGTAGGCATGCGGGTCATACACATTGCCGACGTTCTTGCCTTGCGATTCGTTCTTCTCCGCAGCCAGGAGAAAGAACAATCGATCGCGAATCAATGGGCCGCTCACATAAGCATCGTAAACACGCGACTGCCCGTGATTGGCCTTGTAGTAATGCTGTATGTCGCCCGGCCGCTGACCTTCCAGCTTCGACAGCGTATTTTGATAGTAGTAGTTGCGCTTGTCGGCCGCCCAGCTCGATGGGTCGAACTGCGCACGCACACCGAAGTGCCATTCGTTGGTGCCGCTTTTGCCAATCTGGTTGATCACGCCACCGATCGAACGACCGTACTTGGCTCCGTAGCCGCTGATGAAGGTCTGCTGCTGCTGGATCGCGCCATACGGCAACGACAAGCCGCCCTGCGCATTGAGCGCACTGGTGACGTTCATGCCGTCGATGTAATACGCATTCTCGGCCGTCGAAGCGCCACCGAACACGTTGACGCCCTCGCCCAATGGCCCCGCGTTGAGCTGCGGTGAACCCATGTTCACGCCCGGCGCCAGCATGGCGATGTCCGCCGCCGTGCGTCCCAGCGGCAGTTGCCGCAACTCGCGCGCCGTGACTGTGGTGACCTGGTTGGTGGTGGTCACGTCGATCGGCGGGATGCTGTTGGCCGACACGCTCACCGTCGACAGGTCAACGGCATTGGCCGCGTTTCCACTGGACGTGAAATTGACCACGACGGCGCCGGCCGCGGCCGGCGTGACGCCGCTGCGACTTTGCACGACCTCGCCGTGCTGCATCAACGACACCGTATAGGTACCCACGGGAAGCGTGATGGAGTAACGACCGTTCTCACCCACCGCAACCGTCTGGTTGAAACCCGAGCCGCCCGTGACCTGAATGGATTCATTGGGTGCCACCGGGACGGTACCGTAAATGGTGCCGTTGGTCGCCTGCCCCCAGGCCGTACCAGCGAATACCAGCCCGATTGCAAGTGGCAGGATCTTCCGTTTTATGGAGCGATTACGCCGCAACTTGCTCGCGCCTTTACTGCTCATGTTTCTGCACCTCTGCCAAATGAAAACAGGTATTGACCCGCCGCATGGCGGCAATGCCGTCACGGGCGTCACGAAAATCACGCGAACACCGACCCTCTCGCGTGTGATGATTCACGCGAAGCTCGTTTGTTTTTCCCCGGTTTCAATGGATCGGGCGAATGGCACCCGCCACGAATGTATTTTTTCGTGCCCCGTTATGTTCCCACCGTGCGATGGGCAGCCCCACGCGTTGCATGGCGCGCTCGGCGTCGATGACTTCACGCACCCGCATGACCCGCGGGGCAATGCCCGAATCCGGAAGCAACGCCCGGATCCAGTCCGTTACATGAAATTTACAAGCGTTGAAAAACAGACTAACCCCAGCAAGAGTAAGTGCACCAATGAAAATTCAATCACCATGCATAGCCGAAAGTTATGGACATTCGACCTCGCCAAAAGCATGAAACCACGCTTGCGATCGCCATCCTCACATGGAGTATTATCAACGATCTGACGCCTGTCCGGAGCAACCATGAAGCACCTGCCACTGATACTCGGCGGACTGAGTCTGTTCGCATCCGTGTCCTGCCCGGCGGCAACGCAAGCGAATGCGAAACGTCCCGGCACCGTTGCACTGACCGTGCGCTTGCCCGACCCGGCGCAGAAGGTTCTTTACGTGAACGAGGTCATGCCGGTCCGGGCAGGAAAGCTCACGCTCTATTATCCGAAGTACATCCCCGGCGACCATGCACCGGATGGGCCGATCGGCAAGGTCATGGGACTCGAGATTTCCGCGCACGGCCAGCGCATCGCCTGGCACCGCGATGCGGTCGACATGTTCACGTTCCACCTGACCATTCCCGAGGGAGTCGACACGATCGACATCCGCTTCCAGTACCCGGCCAGCCATCGCGTGACCCCCGAACTGATGGATCTCACCTGGGATCACGTGTCGCTGTATCGCGCCGGCTACCCGTCACGCGAGCAGATGTTCCAGCCATCGCTGGTCATTCCCGCCGACTGGCACTACGCGTCCGCCCTGGTCACGGAAAGCCGTTCGGGCAAGCGCATCCGCTTCAAACCGGTCCCGTACAACACGCTGGTCGATTCGCCGGTGATCGCCGGCAGGCATTTTCGGCAAATCGACCTGACGCCGGCCGGCTCCGACGTCCATCGCTACCTCGACCTGGTTGGTGACAGCGCCGAGGCGATCGCCATCAAGCCGCGACAAATCGCCGACTATCGCAACCTGGTCAAGCAGGCACAGGCGTTGTTCCACTCGCATCACTACGACAGCTACCACTTCCTGCTGACGCTGAGCGACTACACGTCCGCCGGTGGTCTGGAGCATCACCAGTCCAGCGACGATCGCGCACGTGGCGGCTCGCACATGTTTTCCGATCGCGCGCACTTCATGCTCGACGCCTCGCTGTTGCCGCACGAGTACACGCATTCGTGGAATGGCAAGTTCATGCGCCCGGCCGAACTGTGGCAGCCGAACTTCGAGAAGCCCGAACACACGAAGATGATCTGGGTGTACGAAGGCCTGACCGTCTACCTCGGTGACATGCTGACCGTCCGCAGTGGCCTGTGGTCGCCGCAGACCTGGCGCGACGTGGTCGCCTACCGCGCGGCCGTGCTTGCCCACCGCCGCGGTCGCGCCTGGCGGCCGCTGATCGACACCACGACTGCCGCGCAGCTGCTCTACGGCGCGCCCATGGCCTGGTCCAACTGGCGTCGCACGACGGACTTTTACCGCGAAGGCGAACTGCTGTGGCTGGCCGTTGACACGAAAATGCGTGCATTGAGCGACGACCGCCACACGCTGGAGGACTTCGCCCGCCGCTTCTTCGGCATCGACAACGGCAGCTACGTGACCCACCGCTACACGTTTGCCAACCTCGTGTCGGCACTCGACGCGGTACAGCCGTACGACTGGGGCAGCTTTCTGCACGGTTGGCTGAACGGCGTCGGCAATGAGGTGCCGCTGTTGTCAGGCATCAGGCGCAGCGGATGGAAACTGGTCTACACCGACAAGCCTTCGCGTTACCAGTTGGCGCTGCAGAATGTCGGCAATGGCGAGCTCAGCCCGATGGGCGTCAATGCCATGTTCTCGGTGGGCCTGTTTGTCGACCGCAAGGGCAACATCCGCGACGTTCTGTGGCATGGCCCCGCATTCAAGGCCGGTCTCGCGCCCGGCATGAAGCTGACCGCCATCAACGGACACGCGTACTCGACCGACGTGTTGCGTCGGCAAATCGCACAGGCGCACAAAGGCACCGGCGCCATCGAGTTCCGCGCCCGTGGTGACGGCATCACCCGTACCTACACCGTGCATTACGACGGCGGACTGAAATTCCCGCACCTGGTTCGTCGAGCGGGCACGCCGAACTACCTCAAGCAGATCCTCGAACCCGTGCCGACGACAAACGGATCATGAGTGCAACATGAGGCAAGACGCAGCGCCGAGCGGAGCCCGGCGCTGCGTCGAACCTCTCGGGATCAAAAGTTGTAACTGATGGATGCGCGGACGTAGCGCGGCGCCTGCGTATTGTTGGGCCTTCCGTAGTCGGGGTTCGGGTTCTGGGTCGACATGAAGAAGTCGTTGATGAACGTCGGCTTCTGGTTGTTGAACACGTTGAACACGCTCACCTTGAAATCGAGCTTGTGCCCGGCCCATGCCGGTTCGTAGTTCAGCTGCAGGTTCAAGCTCCGCGTCCACGGCAAACGCCCCAACGAGCCCGGCGGCACCGGTTCGCCACCACACCAGTAATAGGTGCTCGAACCATGCAGGGCGACCTCGTTCGGCCCGTAGTAACCGCGGCACAGGCGCGGCGTGCCGGATGCCAGATACCAATTGCCGCTGACCGTCCATTCCGGTGTGATCGCGTAGGCACCGAAGATCTTGAACTGGTGACGACGATCGTTGGGCAACACGCCGTAGGAGTATTCCATGCGCTCGGGGAAATCCCACGCCGTGGTCAGTGATTGGTAGGACCCGCTCTGCTGGGAATACGTGCTGACCGGCCCCTCGGTGTTGCCCCAGGTCTTGGCGAACACGTAGCCGATCTTGGCGAACCACTTGCCATCCCAGGAATGCTTGAGCGACAGGTTCAGCGAGTAGTACTTGCGGCTCGGACCCCGCTCGAAGCCCTGGTCTTCACGCGTGAACATCACGGGCACCAGGCTGCCGTCCGGCGCCTTCATCAGGATCTTGTTGGTCTCGCCGGGGTTGATCAGGATCAGGCTCTGCGCGTACTTGCCGCAGTCCTGCGGGGTCATCCAGTCGTAACCCTGCCGGCGTCCGGCCGCGCATTCCATCTGCATGTCGCCGTAATCGTCGATGATGCGGCTCATGTGCTGATAGGTACCCGTGGCCGAGAACACCCACTGGGTACCCAGCATCTCGAACTGCTGCTGCATGCCAAGCACGAAGTTGTCCGAGTACTCGGCCTGGATATTCTGCGATGCAGTCACCCTCGGGTCCTTGGGTTGGCCGTACTCGCTGTTGATCGACACGCCGGTCGACGGATTCTGCGGCAACGGTTTGAAGCCGATCGGCTCGCCTGTTTCCTGGTTGATTCCGGTATAGGTCCCGTACTGGGCCATGGCGGTCACCGGCGAAGCGATCCAGCGCGCCGTGGTCAGCGGCAGCGCCAGGTAATAACGCCCGGCATTGCCGAAGATCTTCAGCGTGGAATCGCCATGCACATCCCAGCTGAAGCCGATACGCGGCGCCCACTGCGGTTCGGTCAGCCGGATATAGGGGACGTTGTTGGAGTTGTAGTTGGTGAACTGATCGTTGCGCAGACCCAAGGTAAGCAGGAAGTTCGGCGTGACCTGCCAGTTGTCCTCGATGTACTGCGCGCGCTGCACCACCTTGACCGACGCGGTGGCCTTGGACACGTGCTTTTCGACGTAGTAGCAATGCACCTTTCCATCGCGCCCGGTCAGGCACGAACTGGCTGGAACCGGGGCCACGTAAGGCGCGACGTTGGGGTTGACGCCGAACACCGGCTTGCCCTGATCCGCCACGCCGTATGACCAGTAATAACCCGGCCCGGTGGTCACATAGCCGTCATTGGCATCCGACGAATTGATGTTGTCGATGCCGACATGGATCTCGTGGTTGCCCAGCTGATAGGCCAGGTCGAGGCGATAATTCATCACGTCGACATACAGATCCGGGTCGCTCACGGTCGTGGAACCTTGCGAGTTGCGGATGCCGCCGGGTGGCGAGAAGCGCGGATTCTGCTGGGATGTACCGGAAATGTGCGGCAACGACGGGTCGTAACCGGGGTATGCCGGCTGCATCGAGAAATACGTGCCATGCGTCTTGCCCAGCATGGCATTGAGCGTCAAGTCATCGGTAATGTAGGAGGTGTAGTTGGCCACCCACATGGTAAAGGTGTTCTTGTCCGTTTCCGCGGCACGCACGAATTCGCCTTTCTTGTACGTGTCATAGTCGAACGCGTAATCGCTTTCCCACGACTTGTTCGACGTCTGCAAACCCGACAGCGTGAGGATGTTGCGGCTGTTGATATTCCAGTTGATCTTGGCGTAGACCTTCGGCTTGCGTACCTCGTAGTCATAGACGTACGGACTGTAGACCGAGCCGATGGTGCTTCCCGTCGACTTTTCCTTTTCCGCAGCCACGAAGAAAAACAGCTTGTCCCTGATCAGGGGACCACTGACATAGGCACTGTAGACCGTGGTCTGGCCGTAGCTGCCCCGGTTGTAGTGCTGGATGTCTCCCGGTTGCTGCCCCTCTTTGGTCGACAACGGGTTGGAGTAGTAATAGTTGCGCTTGGAGGCCGTCCAGTCCGACGGCGCCCACTGCGCGCGCACGCCGAAATGCCACTCGTTGGAACCGCTCTTGCCGATCTGGTTGATCACGCCACCGATCGAGCGCCCGTATTTGGCGCCATAGCCGCTGATGAACGTCTGCTGTTGCTGGATGGCGCCATACGGCAACGAGAGGCCGCCCTGCGCAAACAGGGCGGAGGTCGAATTCATGCCGTCGATGTAATACGCATTCTCGGCGGTCGAGGCACCACCGAACACGTTGATGCCCTGCCCCAGCGGGCCGCCGTAGAGCTGCGGCGAGCCCATGTTCACGCCCGGCGCCAACAACGCAATCGCCTCGGCGCTGCGCCCGAGCGGCAGTTGCTGCAACTCGCGCGCCGTGACCGTGGTGACCTGGTTGGTGGTCCTCACGTCAATCGGCGGAACGGAATTTGCCGACACGGAGACACCGCCAAGATTGACGGCGTTGGTTGAACCCGCGCCCGAGAAAAAGTTCACGGCCACTGCGCCAGCGGCTGCGGGGGTGACGCCACTTCTGCTCTGGATCACTTCACCGTCGCGCAGCAACGATACGGTGTACGTACCGACCGGAAGGGTGATCGAATAATGTCCGGTCGAATCGACTTCGACCGTGCGATTGAAACCGGCACCGCCGGCGACGCGAACGACCTCGCCCGAAGCTGCGGGCACGGTACCGTAGATGGTACCGCTGGTGGACTGTGCCCACGCCGTACCCGCGAACACCAGGCCGATGGCAAGCGGCAGCACTTTGCGCCGCGAAAACTTGCTATGACGCAACGCGCCCAGGGATATGCCGTGCATGTAATACATCCTCCACACTGGATAATGCCGAACTGAAACGACCCGTCCGACCAGCATCCTGCCGTCTGAACAAATAAACGGATTGCAGCAAACGGCAAATGGTCAAAAACAGCGCCCCACCAACCCTTCAAATCAACAGGCCAGCTTGCATTCCGGCCAGCCTACCCCATGCCATTCATGCACAGCCACTGAAGAATACGACACCCGGCATAACCCGCGGTTATGGATTATTTTTACGACAAGGAGCGATAAAAACCGAATGAATAAACTCCGAATGAAGTAACCTCATTCGGAGTTTATTTGTTGACTTCATTCGGTTGAAATAAAATCGTTTCGGCAGACCGGTTTATTTCACACACAACGCTCGCGCATGTGTCGGAACAAAAATCAACGCACGGACTTTTCGATCCGGAATCAGGCCCCGGCCGGACGTGGTCCGGCGGAGCAAGCGACTGCCTGATCAACGGCTCTTCGGCGCACATGCCGTGGCATGGGCATGGAAACGCCAACGACCTGCGGAATCTTGTCTCTCGACAAGATTCCGCAGAATTTCACGCGACTTCGTGCGCGAGTCGAGGTCCGCAGCACGCGAGCTGCGGGAACGGTCTCAGTTGGTTTGCGAGTCGCCAGCAGCACTGCTTGACGGGATTGCCACCGGCGCAGTGGAGACATGCGCCGGAGCGGTCGATGCCGACGCCGCGGGCATGACGCGGATTGTGTCTGCATGCGTTGCATGTGCGTGCATGGACGGCGACACCGACTGGTTGATGCCGGCCAGCTGGCGGTAACGCTCCACGCTCATGTGTGGTTGCTTTTGCAAGTACGCCACCATGGCCCAGATCTTCTGATCATCGTGTGTCTTGCCCCAGGCCGGCATCGCGGTCATCTTGATGCCGTGCTTGATCACCCAGAAGGCTTCGGCCGGCGACGGCGCGAAATGGGTCAGGTTGGGCGGCTTCGGATACAAGCCCTTGCGCAGCTCCGAATCACCCATGCCGGGCGCCAGATGGCAGCCGGTGCACATGTGCGAATAGTGGTGCGCACCTTCGGCAATGAGTGCCGGGTCATCCAGGTCAGGCACGTCGATGTCGGCGGCACGCGACTCGATGGAATGCTCTCGCACCTGTCCAATCAGATAGCGCGTGAATGCCCAATGCGGCGAATCGGCACCGATGTTGTAGGCACCGGACCAGATCCAGATGCCGATGGCAATGATGATCAGGATGATCAGCACGATCAGCTTTTTCAGAAACCTCATGACACCGCCCTCCCGCGTGAGCCGTCTGCATCGACCTCCCCCGACCGTGCAGGCCACGGTCCATGGTGCACGCGCCAGCACGACACGTCCAGCGCACGCGCCCTGGCCGGAACTCGCTCACACCGCCACTGGCACACGCGGCGGTTGCATCCGACAAATTTACGATATATCTTACGACTGCATCTCAAGACTATATCGGAGACACTCACATGCGCAGACATCATCATCCATTCGGCCGCCACGGCGACCATCACTTCGACGACATCGAGGCGTTCATGCACGCGGCAGGCCGTCACGAGCGCGGTCGCGGCAGTCGTTTCGGCGGCGACGATGGCTTCGGTCGAGGGCATCGCGGCGGTCGCTTTGGTGGTGGCCGCGTGTTTGCCCACGGCGAACTGAAGCTGGTCCTGCTGGCCCTGATCGCCGAACAACCACGCCACGGCTACGAACTGATCCGCACCATCGAGGAAATGTTCGATGGCAACTACGCACCGAGCCCCGGCGCGGTCTACCCCACCCTGACCATGCTCGAGGAAATGGACTACGCCAGCATCGAAGCCGGTGACGGCGGCAAGAAGCGCTACCGCATCACCGACGCCGGCCGCGCCTTTCTGGAAGAAAACAAGGTCGCCGTCGATGCCGCGATGGAACGCATGGAGCAGACCTCGAAGCTCTACGCGCGCATGGCCACTCCGGTCGCATTGCGCGAAGCCATGCACAACCTGCGCCACGCCCTGCGCGGGCATCCGTGGTCGCCGGCCGAAGCCAAGCGCGTGGTCGACATCCTCAAGCGCGCCTCACGGGAAATCATCGACGG
>DASSKC010000105.1:0-7442 GCA_035690885.1 Oleiagrimonas sp.
CATCTGCAACAGGCACAATGGGGCCACTCCCACGCAAGGGCAGGCGCATGTGGATTGCAGGCATCATCATCGCCATCGCGGCCGCATTGGCGCTGGCATTCGTCGGGCGTGGCTGGTTGGCCTGGGTCGTGGGGCTGGCGATCGTGTTTGCCGCCTGGGCCGCCAACGCAGGCGGTTTCCCGCCGCTGTGGATTTCGTTGCTGGTGATCGCTGCCGTGCTGGCGCTGATCACCGGCTGGCCACCGCTGCGACGCCTGCTGTTTGCCAGCTGGCTGATGCCGGTCATGGGCAAGGTGTTGCCGAAGCTGGGCGAGACCGAGCGCGTGGCGCTGGAAGCCGGCACGGTGTGGTGGGACGCGCAGATCTTTTCCGGCAAACCGGACTGGAACTACCTGCTCGATTTTGAATGCCGGCCGCTGGATGCGCGCGAGCAGGCATTCATGGATGGCCCGGTGGCCAGCTTGTGCCGGATGCTGGACGACTGGGAGATCGAGCAACGCCGCGACCTGTCGCCCGAAGCCTGGGAGTTCATCAAGCGCGAGCGTTTCTTCGGCATGATGATTCCGACCGACTACGGCGGCCTGGGATTTTCCGAGATCGGCCATTCGCGCGTGGTCACGCGCATCGCCAGTCGCTCGATCGCGGCGGCAGTGACGGTGATGGTGCCCAATTCGCTCGGCCCCGCCGAATTGCTGCTCGATTACGGCACCGAAGAACAAAAGCAGCATTACCTGCCGCGCCTGGCCGATGGCCGCGAGGTACCGTGCTTTGCCCTGACCGGCCCCGAGGCCGGCTCCGATGCCGCCGCCACGCAATCGACCGGCGTGGTCGAGCGCGGCATGTGGCAGGGCGAGGAAGTGCTCGGCATGCGCCTGAACTGGACCAAGCGCTACATCACGCTGGCACCGGTGGCGACGCTGATCGGCCTGGCGTTCCGCTTGCTCGACCCGCATGGCTTGCTGGGCGACAACGAGGATCTGGGCATTACCTGCGCGCTGGTGCCGGCCGATCTGGACGGCATCCACATCGGCGAGCACCACGACCCGATGGGCGTGCCGTTCGCCAACGGCCCGACCGAGGGCGAAGACGTGTTCGTGCCGCTGGAGGCCATCATCGGTGGCCGCGAGCAGATCGGCCACGGCTGGCGCATGTTAATGGAGTCGCTGGCGGCCGGACGCTCGATCTCGTTGCCGGCGCTGGCGGTCGGCGCGGTGCAAATGGCCACGCGCATTTCCGGCGCCTACGCCACCGTGCGCGAGCAATTCGACACCCCGATCGGCCGCTTCGAAGGCATCGAGGAACCGCTGGCACGCATCGCCGGCATGACCTTCATGATGAGCGCCACGCGCACGCTGACCTGCGGTGCGCTCGATGCCGGCGAAAAGCCCGCCGTGCTCGGCTCCATCGCCAAGGCCTACCTCACCGAAGGCATGCGCGAGGTGGTGTCCGACGCCATGGATATCCGCGCTGGCTCGGCCATCCAGCGCGGCCCGCGCAACCTGCTCTCGCGCATGTGGATGGCGGTGCCGATCGGCATCACCGTCGAAGGCGCGAACATCCTGACCCGTTCGATGATCATCTACGGACAAGGCGCGATCCGCTGCCACCCGTACGTGCAGAAGTTGATCCAGGCGGTCGACCGGCGCGACCGCAAGCAACTGGACAAGGCCGTGTTCGGCTACGTCAACTTCGTCATCACGCGGACCATCCGTGCGTTTTTGATGGCTTTGACCGGCAGTCGCCTGGCGCGCACCCCACGCACGCCGGACGTGGGCCGTTTCTACCAGCACCTCACGCGCATGTCCTCGGCATTCGCACTGATCTCCGATCTGTCGATGGGCGTGCTCGGCGGTTCATTGAAGCGGCGCGAAAAGATCTCCGGCCGGCTTGCCGATGCCCTGGCCTGGCAATACCTGGCCGCCGCCGCGCTCAAGCGTTACCACGACGAACCCAAGCTGGCATCCAACTACGACCTGGCACGCTGGTCGGCGGCACTGGCGCTGTACCGCGTGCAGGAAGCCCTGCGCGGCGTGCTCGACAATCTGCCCTCGCGCGGGCTGGCCGCGATCGCGAAGTTCGTGGTGTTTCCGCTGGGCGCACGCTTCCGGCCGCCGTCGGACAAGCTCGGTCGACGCGCCGCACGCGCCATCCTCGAAGACCGCGAGGCACGCATCCACCTCACCGAAGACATCTACGTCCCCGGCGCCGACGAAGTCGGCCTGGGCGCATTGGAAGCGGCGCTGGACAAGGCCGTGCGTGCGATGCCGGTGGAAACCAAACTGCGCGATGCGGTCCGCGCCGGCAAGCTCGAGCGCGCGCCCGGCACCATGCTCGACGATGCGGCGTTGGCCGCCGGCGTCATCAGCGAGGAGGAATACCAATGGCTCGATGATGCGCGCGAGGCACGTCGTGCCGTGGTGCAAGTCGACGCGTTCGACGTGGACACCTATCGCGACCTGCATTGAGGGACATGTCGGTGGATGCGCAGCGCATCCACCGGCACTTGCACCCCTCCCGGTTGCGGAAAAATTCCTAGGAAAAAATCCGGTTGGCAAACCGGTCGCCGTCGCTAGACTGAAGACACCGCCATCGTGCTGCTGGTCCGGCCAAGGATCATCTCATGCGAATCGGACTCGTCATGGACGCCTCCTGCGACTTGCCGCAGGCCTGCGTCGACGCGCACCAGATCATGGTGCTGCCCGTCCACGTCAAACTCGGCGACGAGGCATTCATCGACCGTCGCGACCAGGTCGAAATCGAGCGCTTCCTCGACCGGCAACAAAAGACGCGACACCACGACACGGCTCACACCGAGCCGTGCTCCGTCGAAACCATGCAGGCGTTGTTCCTGGACCGGCTGGTCACGCAATTCGATTGCGTGTTCTGCCTCACCTCCGCCGCCGAGCTGGACCCCACGCACGCCAACGCGACCCGCGCCGGCTTCGGCGTGCTCAAGCATTACCAGGCCGTGCGCGAACAGGCCGGCCAGCACGGCCAGTTCCTGCTGCGCGTGATCGACACGCGGACGCTCGCCGCCGGTGCCGCCGTGGTCGTGGCCGAGGCGACGCGCACGATCAAGCACGAACAGGTCGCGGCGAACATCCGCGAACACTTGATGAAGGTCAGCGCCAATGCGTGCAGCTATCTGCTGCCACGCCACGTGCGCCACTTGCGTTCGCGCGCCAGCGGCACCGGCAAGCGCCGCATCGGTCTGATGGGGACGGCGCTCGACTCGGCGCTGGACATCAAGCCGATCCTGCGCTGCCGCGGCGGACAAATCGAACAGGTCGGCAAGGCGCGTGGTTTTGAAGAAGGCGCCGAGGTGTTCTTGAGCCACATCGCCGAACGCATCGGCAGCGGCCTTGAGGTGCCGTTTGTCGTGCTGACCTACGGTGGCCCGTTGGCCGACATGCACGCCCTGCCCGGCTACGAAGCGGTGCGCGAGGCATGCCGGGAAGCGGACGTGGAACTGCTCGAAAGCATGATGAGCATTTCCGGCATGGCCCGCTCCGGTACCGGCGCGCTGGCCGCGGGTCTTGCCTGCGAGCACTACACACCGGATTTCTGAGCCGGCTTACAATGGGGCATGCGCTGCATCCACCTGTCCACGCTCATGACGTTGCTGGCTGTCTCCGTGCCCACCTGGGCCGGGACCGTGTACAAATGCGTGGATGCGAACGGCCACGTCAGCTTTCAGGATATCCCGTGTCCCCACGGTGCTCGGCAGCACATGCAACACGTGCCCGACGCCAGGCCGGCGCCCGCAAGCCCTGCGCTGCCGTCACCTGCACCGCAACCTCCGCCAACACCATCCGAGCCGACACACACGCACACGCCGCCCGCGCAGGTTGCGCGCGTTCCCCCTCCGCGGCTGTTTCGCTGCATTCACGCGACCGACGGCGAGACCTACCTGAGCCGCAACGGTCGACCGCTGCCGTATCGCGCCCCCCTGGGCATGGTCGGCATCGTGCCGGTTCCGCTGAGCAACCAGTTCCGCCACCCGCGTGGTCCCGAGGTGGACATGTCCACCCTGATCGGCAACAACTACATCTGGGTGCGCGACACCTGCCGTCGACTGCCACCCGCAGTCGCCTGTGCCGCCCTGGCCAGGCAGAACAAGGCCAACGACGAAGCCATCCACGACGCGTTTCCGGATGAACGCGCGCCGTTGCTGGAAAAGCGCAAGCGTCTGCATGCACAAATGGCCGGATGCCGCGGCTGAACCCGCGCGGATACATGCGGACAGAATGTCCGCGGTCCGATGGTTGCCCGGCTTTCGCGCGCCACGCGGGCATCACGCTGTCAGCACCAGCGCCTCGGCCGGGGCATGGCGACGCTCGTGTGCCAGCAGCCAGCGCTTGGCCGGCAAACCGCCGCCGTAGCCGGTGAGGCTGCCGTTGGCACCTATCACGCGATGGCACGGCACGATGATCGCCAGCGGATTGGCCCCGTTGGCCGCACCGACGGCACGCACCGCGCGCGGCTTGTCGATGCGTTTGGCCAATGCGCCGTAGCTTTCGGTGGCGGCGTATGGAATGTCGCACAAGGCCTGCCATACGCTTTGCTGGAATGCGGTGCCCGAGGCATGCAACGGCAGATCGAACGCGCGCAACTCGCCGGCAAACCAGGCCGTGAATTGCTGCGTGGCGACGGCCAGTCGCCGTGCATCGCGCGTCCAGCCGGAACCTGGCGCCACCGGGTGCTTGTCGTGCGGCAGTCCCACATGCGTCAGGCCGGCATCGTCCATGGCCAGCAGCAGCGGGCCGATAGGGGTATCGATGTAGTCGTAGCGGATGATTTGATCGGTCATGCTCGAATCCTCGTTCAATCAGGCGGCGCGCCACATCAGCAGCGTCGCGTACGCACGCCACGGTCGCCACGCCTGGCTGCGCCGTTCCAGCTCGCGCGTGGACAGTGGTCCGGCGTCTGCGCCAGCCACCCGACGCAATATCAGGTCCGCGGCCGGAAATGCATCCGGATGGCCGAGCCCGCGCATGGCAATGTAATGCGCGGTCCACGGGCCGATGCCCGGCAAGGCCGTCCAGGTTTGGACGAACGCATCCAGACCCTGCTCGGGTCGGAAATCCACGCGTCCGTCGACCACGGCTTGCGCCACGGTGCGGATGGTTTGTGCCCGCGCACGGGTCAAGCCGACGCTGCCAAGGTCGGCATCGGCCAACGCGTCGGGTGTCGGGAATGCGAACGCGCCGGCCTCGGCATCGGTTGCAACCGGCATGCCCCAGCATTCCACCACGCGCACGGCCAGCGTGCGTGCCGCGGCCACGCTCACTTGCTGGCCAAGTACCGCGCGCACGGCCATTTCGAATCCACTCCAACCGCCGCACAAGCGCACGCCGGGGTGCCGGTGCAACAGCTTCGCCAACATCCGGTCACGACCCAATACATCGGCAATCGCTTGCGCGTCCGCATCCACGTCGAACAATCGGCGCACACGCGCAACGATATCGGGCAGCGCGCGGACCGATGGATGGCGTACCCGCAGGTCCAGCGCCGGGCCGGTGGCACTGCGCGTCACACGCAGCGTGCCGGCCTCACCGTCACAGACAAAATGCCGTTGATAACCGTGTTCGTCGACCGTCTCCACGCCGGGCAACGCGCGGCGGGCAAAAAATGCCAGCAAACCCTCGAAATCATACGGCTCGCGATACGCCAGACGCAGACGCAACTCGCCAGCCGCCGCGGCCACGCGCGCGCGACGCAGTTCGCGCGGCGCCATGCCGTAGCTGTCGCGAAACGCGGTATTGAAACGACGCACGCTGCGATAACCGGCCGCCAGACCAATGTCGGTAATCGGCAACGCCGTGTCGCCCAACAGCTGCTTGGCAAACAACAGGCGCCGCGTCGCCGCCACCTGTTGCGGCGTCGCACCCAGCGCATCGGCAAACAAGCGCCGCAACTGACGCTCACCGACGCCGACCCGCTCAGCCAGGGCGGCAACCGGCGCCGCGTCCAGCAAACCGTCATCGATCAGCCGCAGTGCACCGGCCACCAGCTCGTTTCCCAGCCGCCACGACGTCGCGCCAGGCGCCCATTCCGGCCGACAGCGCATGCATGGACGCAAGCCAGCCGCGCGCGCGGCCGCGGCACTGGCGTAATAGCGCACGTGCTTCGACTTGGCGGGCGGCGCGGGGCACACCGTGCGACAGAAAATGCCCGTCGACGTCACGCCGACGAAAAACAGTCCGTCGAAGCGCGCATCACGCGTCGTGCGCGCCTGTTCGCACACGCGGGTATCGAGTTCGAGTGGGGGGACGACGGAAGCCATGGCGACAAGGCTAGCGAGGCGGCCCGGCGATGACTAGCCGTTTTCGGACATGGATGAAAAAGCAAAGAGACGGGGGACGAGGGGCTGGGGACGAGGGACGAGAGCGCTTCGTCTCGACCACACGCTGAAATTTGCAGCCCCTAGCCCCTAGTCCCTAGCCCCTTGTCCCTTGTCTCAAAACCCGTAACGCAAAAACCCGCCATCCACCGCCATCACTTCACCGGTCACGAAACTCGCCGCCGGCAGGCAGAAAAACGCGACCGCCGCCGCCACTTCTTCCGGCTCACCGATGCGCTGCATGGGCGTGCGTGCCAGCACTTCTTCCAGATAATCCGTGTCCGCCAGCGCAGCCTCGGACCGACGCGTGCGGATGTACCACGGCGCGACGGCGTTGACGCGGATGCCGTCACCGGCCCATTCGCAAGCGAGATTGCGTGTCAGCTGGTGCAATGCGGCCTTGGTCATGCCGTACGGCGCGCCGGTGCGCACGTGCGTGATGCCCGACACCGAGCCGACGTTCACGATCGCCGCCTGCCCGTGCTGGACCAGGTGCGGATGCGCCAGTCGACTGATGTCCCAGGCGCTGGTCAGGTTGACGTCGAGCAAGGCGTGCCAATCCTCCGCGTTGTAGTCGAGCGCGGGCTTGACGGTGTTGTTGCCGACATTGTTGATCAGCAGCGACAACGGCAGATCCAGATCGCCGATCCAGTCGAAGACGGCCATGCGGTCTTCCGCTTGCGACAGGTCTGCGGCAAACGCCAGCACCTCGATGTCGGGACACTGTTCGGCAATGTCCGCACGCACGTGTTCGAGCTGATCGCCATCGCGTGCGACCAGCAACACGTCGGCGCCAAGGTCGGCCAGTTCACGCGCGCAGGCGCGACCGATGCCGCGGCTGGCGCCGGTGACCAGCGCGGTGCGCCCTTCGAGGCGCCAGCGGGAAGCTTGAGCAAGCATGGACTTTCTCGTTGCGACGAATGCCTTCATGATGCCTGCATCCGGTCGCGCGCGACACATCATGCCGATCAGTCATGAGCACGGATCGTCCCCCGCCGCGGCGCGCGACAGCCACCACGTATCATGTCGCCATGGACAACCCCACCGACTCCACCAACTGGTTGGACGCGCATGCCGCGACCGTGATGCGCGACGGCAA
>DASSKC010000106.1:0-4519 GCA_035690885.1 Oleiagrimonas sp.
CCACGGCATGGAACGCACCGAAGTACGCTCGCGCCACGCCGACAGCCACCTCGGCCACGTTTTCCCCGATGGTCCTCGCGAAACCGGTGGATTACGCTACTGCATCAACTCGGCCGCCCTGCGCTTCATTCCCGTCGAGGAGCTGGAACACGAAGGCTACGGCCAATACCGACACCTGTTCGACACCGAGGACAACCATTCATGACCACCCAACGCGCTCTGCTCGCCGGCGGCTGTTTCTGGGGCATGCAGGAGCTGCTGCGCAAGCAGCCCGGCGTGCTCGCCACCCGTACCGGCTATTCCGGCGGCAGCGAACAGAACGCCACCTACCGCAGTCACGAAGGCCACGCCGAGACCGTGGAAATCACGTTTGACGCAGACACCATCAGCTTCCGTCGCTTGCTGGAATTCTTTTTCCAGGCGCACGACCCCAGCACCGTGAACCGCCAGGGCAACGACACCGGCACCAGCTACCGTTCGGCGATCTTCTATCTGGACGACGAGCAAAAGCGCGTTGCCGAAGACACCATCGCCGACATCGATGCCTCCGGCCTGTGGCCGGGCAAAGTGGTCACCGAGGTCACCCCCGCCGGCGACTTCTGGGAAGCCGAACCCGAACATCAGGATTACCTGCAGCACTACCCGGAGGGCTATAACTGCCACTTCGTGCGGCCCGATTGGGTATTGCCAAAGCGTAAACCGGCGTGAAAACATCAACGCCGTCACCACGTAGGGCGGGCACTGCCCGCCAACAAACCTTCACAAGCACGCGGGGTTGATTGTCGGGCAATCCTGACCTGCGGCGTCGACACGCGCCCGCTCTGGTATCTTGCATTTTGAGCATCGGGATAATTACAATACCGTTTGGTTCACTAATTGCGCGCACCCATGTCCGATACCCCGCTCGATGAAAATGGCGCGCACACCGACGCGGTCATCACGATACGTGGCCTCGACAAAACCTACGCGAGCGGCTTCAAGGCACTGAAGGGCATCGACCTTTCGGTGCGTCGCGGCGAGATTTTCGCCCTGCTCGGCCCCAACGGCGCGGGCAAGACCACGCTGATCAGCATCGCCTGCGGCATCGTCAATCCCAGCGGCGGGGACATCCTCGTCGACGGCCACGACGTGGTGCAGGACTGGCGCCACACGCGCTCGATCATCGGCCTGGTGCCGCAGGAGCTGACCACCGACGCGTTCGAAACGGTCTGGAACACCGTGCGTTTCAGCCGCGGCCTGTTCGGCAAGAAATCCGACGACGCCTATCTGGAGCAGGTGCTCAGGGATTTGTCACTGTGGGACAAGCGCAACAACAAGGTCATGACCTTGTCCGGCGGCATGAAGCGCCGCGTGATGATTGCCAAGGCCCTGTCGCACCAACCGACGGTCCTGTTCCTGGATGAGCCGAGCGCCGGCGTCGACGTCGAGCTGCGCCGCGACATGTGGGCCATGGTGCGGCGGCTGCGCGAATCGGGCGTGACCATCATCCTGACCACGCATTACATCGAGGAGGCCGAGGACATGGCCGACCGCGTGGGCGTGATCAACAAGGGGGAGCTGGTCGTGGTCGAGGACACCGCCGTGCTGATGCAAAAGCTCGGCAAGAAGCAATTGCGCCTGCAACTGCACGAGCCGCTCGACGCCCTGCCCGAAGTTCTTGCGGACTGGCCGCTGGAACTGGACAACCACGGCAACGAGCTGGTCTACACCTACGACACACAGAGCCGACGCACCGGCATTACCACCTTGCTTGAAGAACTGGCTGCCGCCGGTATCCATTTCACCGACCTGGACACGCGCCAGGATTCGCTGGAAAAGATCTTCGTCGACCTGGTCAAGGAGGAAACATGAACCTGCACGGAGTCCGCGCCATCTACGGTTTCGAAATGGCCCGCACCGGGCGCACGCTGATGCAGAGCATCCTGTCGCCGGTGATCTCGACCACGCTGTACTTCGTGGTGTTCGGCGCCGCGATCGGGTCGAGCATCGCGCATGTGGGCGGCGTCAGCTTCGCGGCATTCATCGTTCCCGGCCTGGTCATGCTCTCGCTGCTCATGCAAAGCGTTTCCAATGCCTCGTTCGGCATCTATTTTCCGAAGTTCGTCGGCACCATCTACGAGGTGCACTCTGCGCCGTTGTCCTACATCGAAGTGTTGATGGGTTACGTCGGCGCGGCCGCGACCAAGGCCATCATCGTCGGCGTGATCATCATGCTCACCGCGCGGCTGTTCGTGGACTATTCGATCGCGCACCCGGCGGTGATGATCGTGTTCCTGATCCTGACCACGATCACCTTCAGTCTGCTCGGTTTCATCATCGGCATCTGGGCCGACAACTTCGAGAAGCTGCAGGTGGTGCCGCTGATGATCATCACCCCTCTGACCTTCCTCGGCGGCAGTTTCTACACCATCGACATGCTGCCGCCGTTGTGGCAAAAGGTGTCGCTGTTCAACCCGGTGGTGTACCTGATTTCGGGATTCCGCTGGAGTTTCTACGGACTGGCGGATGTACCGGTCGGCATCAGCGTGGTGGCAACGCTGGGCTTTCTGGTGTTGTGCCTGGTCGCGGTGTGGTGGATCTTCCGCACGGGCTGGCGGCTGAAGGCCTGACAGACCTTCACGCGCGCCTTGTACCGACGGCGCAGACAAATACAATCGACGGGTTGCCGCGGGGACACATCAATCCACATGCGTAAGCCAGCCACGATCCGTCCGGCGCGTCTCGCCGACGCACGCCTTGAATTCATCGTCGACAACATGCCCGATGCCAGCATCGGTGCCAGCGCCGTGCATGGCCACGGTCTGTTCGCGAGTCGCCGGATCGAAAGCGGCGCCGTCATCGGCCTCCTCGACGGACAGCTGGTCGACTGGTCGTCATACGACGTCATGGAACAAGCCAATCCATTCGGCGACCACGGTGCCGACCTGTTCATGGAATGGAATGCGTTGTCCACCGACACGTTGCTGGTGCGACCGTTCCGCACCAAGTACAGCTTCATCAATCACGATCGCGAACCCAATGCTTGCCTCGCGCACGAACCGCTGCGCGTGATTGCCGCGCGCGCCATCGCGGTCGACGAGGAAATCACGCTCGACTATCGCCAGGAACCGCTGCGCAACGAGTATCTGGCCAAGGCGGACTGGCTGTGAGTGGTTACACGTTGAACATCTTCGGCGTGCAACCGCTGAAGTTCACCGACCCGGAGCGCAACATCGCGCTTTCATCCT
Organism: Oleiagrimonas sp.; assembly: GCA_035690885.1. Classification (GTDB taxonomy): domain Bacteria; phylum Pseudomonadota; class Gammaproteobacteria; order Xanthomonadales; family Rhodanobacteraceae; genus Oleiagrimonas. The sequence continues at coordinate 3,228 of DASSKC010000106.1, forward strand.
CCGCGCTGCCCCCCCGCGACGCGTCACCCGAACACATGCCCGGCTGGGCGCGCGAGCTGGAGCACCTGTACCCCGACGGTCAGTATCACCACCAGCGTCTTGCGCAAAATCTCGACGTCACGTTCGACGAACAGCATTACCGGTTTTCCGCCTGGCTGTTTTCCAGCAACGTGCTCAACCAGCATCTGGTGGTTTTCGAGGCGCATGCGCTGGACACCATCGAGCCTGAAGACATCAATGAGCGCAGTGTGCGCGCCATGTTGACGGCCACGGTCGACGATCGTCGTCCGCATGTCATAACCGACGCCATCGACCAGGCATGCCGAAGTGTCGCCGAACTTGCCCGCACCACTCCCGACGCCATCGAGGTCACGCACGACAGCTGCAACATCACGCTGTTCCTGCGCACCGATACGGCGGCCGCAACCACGGGTGAGTCGCTGCAGGCCGCGCTTGCCCACGGCAGCGCCGAACGGCTGAGCATCGAGCGCAAACTTGTCGAGGTGTCCGGCCACACCCGTCTTTTCTTCGGCGGCCGCGCGCACATGGTCGTCAGTACGTCCGACAACGATGTCCATGTGCTGCGGCAAATCATGTTCACGCTGCAAGTGATGTGGTTCTACGTTCCCGTGTATCTGCGCCACGCGACCACGCTGCATCGACAGATCCTGTCCGATCCGGCCAAACGCGACCTGGATGCGCTGGAAACCACCGCGCGGCGCCTGGTCTACGTCTACCAGGCCGTACGCCTGCACAACGAATCGGCGAAGATTTCCTACGAGGCGCTGTCCCCGCGTGTATACCACTCGGTCGAGGGCTTGTGGTCGATCGAAAACTCGATCGACCAGCTGGAACGCTATGGCAGCTTCTTTCGCGAGTTCATCCGCGACACGCGCGAGATCCAGTCGCGCAAGGCCGACGAAACGCTCAATTACGTGTTGGCGGTGCTGGCCCTGTTCGGCCTGGTCGGCGTGTGGGCCGATATCCTCGGCGCGGAGCTGGCCGCGCACAACCTGACCTCGATTGACCGCCTGTTCAGCATCGCCACCGGCTCGTGGCTCGGCTTCGGCACCATCGCCTTCATCACTGCCGCCGGACTGGTGGCACTGTGGTTGATCGCCTACAACATCCGCACGCGTCACGGACGCAAGGGACTCTCTGATTAACTCCGCGCAGGCGTCACCGGTCTGTCTGTTCGCAGATCACAGGCGCGTCGGCGAAAGCAGGCTGGTTGCCTGTCGAGACGGCGCGCCGAAGATATGCGGACAGACAAACCGGCCCCAACCTTTTGA
>DASSKC010000107.1:0-3335 GCA_035690885.1 Oleiagrimonas sp.
CCGGCGATATGGCTTCGCGGGTGTCGCGCTGCCGTGCAACGTGTGGTATCAGTACGCGTTTGCGGTTCAGGCCGATCGGCATTGTTCAGTGTCTGGACGGTCGCCGGCCATTACGGTCGCGCCATGGTGGCATTTCGGTCATCGGCGACCTTGGTATGCTCCGTCTTCTACCTGAATCATTGATCCACCCTTCCATTTCGCATAGGAAATCTCGATGTCATTTCAACGTGTCCTGACCGTCGCCGTTCTGGCCGGCGCCTTGATGTTGCCGCTGACCGCCGTGCAAGCACAGTCGCTGGGCGACAAATCCGTGCCGGGCGTGTGCATGCTTTCGCGCGGCGCCGTGATGAGCCAGTCCAAGGTCGGGCAGGCGGCCGATCGACGCCTCAAGCAGCTGATCCAGCAGGCCGACAGCCAGCTCAAGGCCAAGCAGAAGCCGCTGAGCGCGGCGGTGCAGACGTTCCGCAAGAATGCCGAGTCGATGAGCGACTCCGAGCGCCAGAGCGAGCAGAAATCCTTGCAGCAGCGCCTGCAGGCGTTCCAGCAGGACAAGCAGAAGCTCAACGTGCGTGTTCGCATCACCCGTGCCAAGGCCATGAAGCGCATCGGCAAGGCCATCGACCCGGTGGTGGCCAATGTCTACAAGCAGCGTGATTGCGGCATCCTGCTTGATCGCGACACCGTGCTCGGCGGCAATCAGGCCAATGACTTGACCGCCGCGGTGATCAAGGGTCTGGACGCCAAGATGAGCACCATCAGCTTCAACCTGGCGCCGTATCCGCAGCAGGCGTCGCAGCAGTCCAAGTAATCACGCGCACCGACGCGTTTGACGGCCCCGACGCCTGGCGTCGGGGCCGTTTTATTTGACGCTTGCAAGGGCTCACGAACGCATGCCGACGCCGCGCTTGAGCAGGAACAGGCAGAAACCGCCCAGCAGCAGCACGAAAAACACCATCATGCCGTAGGCCAGGAACAGGTTGATGTCGCTGATGCCGAGCACGCCGAAGCGGAAGGCGTTGACCATGTACAGGATCGGGTTGGCCAGCGACAGCGTGTGCCATGGCTCGCCGATGTCCTTGATCGAGTAGAACACGCCGCCCAGGTAGGTCAGCGGGGTCAGCACGAAGGTGGGGATCAGCGCGATGTCGTCGAACTTGCGGGCGAATACGGCGTTGACGAAACCGGCCAGCGCGAACACGATCGAGGTCAGCATGGCCGTGGACAGCATGATCAGCGGGTGCGCGATGTCCAGGTGCGTGAACAGCAACGCGATCAGCAACACCACCGTGCCCACGCACAGCCCGCGTATCATCCCGCCGATGATGTAGCCCGACAGGATCACCCAGTTCGGCATCGGCGAGACCAGCATCTCCTCGACGAAACGCCCGAACTTGGCACCGAAGAACGAGCTGGTGATGTTGCCGTAGCTGTTGGTGATCACGCTCATCAGCACCAGGCCCGGCACGATGTATTGCATGAAGCTGAAGCCGCCTTCGACCTCGCCGATCTGGCTGCCCACGACCTTGCCGAAGATGATGAAATACAGCGTCATCGTGATCGCCGGCGGAATCAGCGTCTGCGTCCAGATGCGCGCGATGCGCGTCACCTCGCGGCGCACGATGGTGCCGAGGGCGACGAAATTGGTGGCGGTACTCATGCCGCTTCCGCCTGGCCGGTTTCGATCAGGCGCACGAACAGTTCCTCCAGGCGGTTGGCCTTGTTGCGCATCGACCGGACCTGAATGTCATGGTCGGACAGCGTGGCGAACAGCGAATTGAGGTCGTGCCCGCGCGACATCTCCGCCTCCAGCGTGTTGGCGTCGGCGCGGCGCATCTTGACGCCCGCTATCTGCGGCAGTGTGTCCGGCAAGTCGCTGGTATCGAGCACGAATGTTTCCACGTCGAGCTTGCCCAGCAGCTGCTTCATCGAGCTGTTCTCCACGATCGTGCCGTGATCGATGATGGCGATGTTGCGGCACAATTGCTCGGCTTCTTCCAGGTAATGCGTGGTCAGGATGACCGTGGTGCCCTCGGCATTGATGCGGGTGATGAACTCCCACATCGAGCGCCGGATCTCGATGTCGACGCCGGCAGTGGGCTCGTCCAGGATCAACAGCTTGGGCTCGTTCATCATCGCGCGGGCAATCATCAGGCGCCGTTTCATGCCGCCGGACAGCATGCGTGAAGGGTCGAAGGCCTTGTCCCACAGGCGCAGCTGGCGCAGGTACTTTTCGGCGCGTTTGACGGCCTGCTTCTTGGGGATGCCGTAGAAGCCGCCGACGTTGACGCAGATGTCGAACGGCTTTTCGAACTGATTGAAATTGATTTCCTGCGGTACCAGACCGATCAGCCGCATGGCCGCCATGCGATCCTCGTGGATCGATACGCCGAACACCCGCGCATCACCACCGGTGGCGTTGACCAGCGACGTGATGATGCCGATGGCGGTCGACTTGCCGGCACCGTTGGGCCCCAGCAGCGCAAAAAAATCACCTTGCTCGACGGTCAGCGAGATGCCCTTGAGCGCCTCGGTCCCGTTGCCGTAGGTCTTGCGCAGATTGTCGATCGCAAGTGCGGGAGTGTCAGTCATGGAGAACCCTGGATGCAGTGGGGTGGCGCCGTCCGGCGCAAGCATCTGAACATGCGCGCACGAAAGCGGAGTTTCAACCACCGGAAAGGGTAACTATCATAGCGGTCTTTGCCGGCCGATCTGCGCCTGGCCCACGAACTGAGCGTTTCCATGATCGAACACTTCAACCTGCGTCTCGTCGACAGCTTCATGCTCGCGCCCACCGTGCGTCATCTGGTGTTCGAGCGCGAAGACGGCCAGCCGCTGGCCTGCAACCCCGGGCAGTTCCTGCAGGTGCATTTTGCCTACGACGACGGCAAGGCGACCAAGCGCAGTTATTCGGTGGCCACCGTGCGCGGCGAAGACGAAGCCGCCGTCAGCAAGGTCGAAATCGCCGTCAGCTATGTCGAAGGCGGTGCGGCGACCAAGCTGCTGGGCAATCTGGAACCGGGGGAATGCATCGACGCCAGCGGCCCGTACGGGCGTTTCTGCCTGATGGATGCCGACGAAAACCAGCGTTACATCCTGGTTGCCACCGGCACCGGCGTGACGCCTTATCGCGCCATGCTGCCGCAGATCAAAAAACTCATGCGCGAGCGCGGCTGTCAATTCGTGCTTTTGTACGGCGCGCGCAACGAAACTGAGTTGCTGTACGGCGAAGAATTCGAGGCATTTGCGCGCGAGCACGAGGGCTTCACCTTCCACCCATGCCTGAGCCGCGGCGCGCGCCCGGACCCGCGCCCGAGCGATCGTCTCGGCTACGTGCA
>DASSKC010000108.1:0-21844 GCA_035690885.1 Oleiagrimonas sp.
TGCATCGACTTCCGAACAGTTGACTGCGCTTACCTCGCCACCGGGAGTGTTGCAGCGTTATCGTCGTCAATTACCGGAAGATCGGTTCTGGAATTGCCTGGTCACCCAAGCTGGATCACGCCGCAGCGGCAACACCGCAACGACCGTGATGTACTGCGAATCAAGCTCGTAGTAAACCGCATACGGGAAACGCCGCGCCAGCAGTCTGTAATAGCCGTATTGGCGGGCATGGACTCCCGCATGAATGTGCAGCAATTCAATGTCGGCAATCAGGCTGTCCCAGAACCACGCACCCACGCCGGGTTGCAGCCGTTTGTAAAAGCGTCTGCCGACACGCAAATCGGCTCGCGCCGCATCGAGCAGGCGAATCGCCCGCTCGCTCATTCACCGCGCTCGCTTTTCAGCTCGTCAAGGGAAACATAGTGAGCATGCCCATCCTCGATGCGGGCGCGCCGCCCGGCCAGCACGTCGGCATGCCAAGCGGGCGACGCCAGTTCGCCGGCATCATGAGACAGCGAATCCCACAATGCTTCCATGGTCTGCAATTTTTCCTGGCGGGTCATGTCGGCGATGAGTCGATGGTTCATGAACAAATCCTGCGCAAAGCGCGCGTTGGACTGCTTTTCAGTATGCCACGTTTCTTTCAGCGAGTGACGGTGCTGCGAACGAGACGAGAAATACGGTGCGCATGGCTTCACGGCTCTTCCGAGTTGACTCCCGAGGAGTCACCGATCGCGTACACTCACAATTTCAAAGCTTTCGAGCCAAGTCCATGCGGCATGGGCGGTGATGAACGGCGCATGGCGCATTTTGCCAAGTACAAGATAGTTACTCTCATCACCGCTGGTATTGGAGTGTTGCATGACGGCATCCGAGCCCGGTTCGTCGAAAATGACAGCGAGCAACGCGGACGCGTCATAAGCAGGAACGCTCACTCCTTTATCGCCGCCGCGCGGCGTTCGCGCAACAGGTCTTCCACAGCAGGGTCGCCGGGCTCGCGCAAGCGTTTCAATCGCTGCTGCAATTGACGCAACCCGTCCTGGCGGCGTCGCAGCTCGCCCTTGTCCATGGTTGACTGATCTTGCTTCACGCTGCCGCAGGCTGAAATGACAATTTCAGACCCATGGCGCGTGCCACTTTGAGGACAGTGCCAAAGCTCGGGTTGCCTTCGCCGGAAAGGGCTTTGTACAGCCCTTCGCGGGTCATGCCCGTGTCTCGGGCCAGTTGGCTCATGTTGCGGGCGCGTGCGACCACGCCCAACGCGTGGGCGATGAAAGCCGGGTCGTCACCGGCTTCTTCCAGGCACGCGTCCAGATACAGCGCAATGTCCTCGTCGGTCTTGAGGTAGTCGGCGCTGTCGTAACGGGAAAAGGTCTCATTCATGGGTCATGCCCTCCAGTGATCAGCGATGCGCCTGGCCTTGGCAATGTCTGCTGTCTGCGTACGCTTGTCGCCGCCACACAACAGAATCACCAATACCGCGCCACGTTGCAGGTAGTACACCCGGTAACCGGGGCCATGGTCGATGCGCATCTCGCTGATGCCATTGCCTACTGGCTTGATGTCACCGGGGTTGCCGGCAGCCAATCGATCCAAGCGGGCGATGATGCGCGCCCGGGCGCGACGGTCGCGCAACGTATCCAGTCAGTGATTTAACGTCCCGCTCTTGATGATTTCGGCCATATGCGAACTGTAGTTAACACTTTACTGGATGTCAAGCATGGTTCACATGTACGGCGTATTGCCGCTTCAAACCCCATGGAAATGCGAAGGCCCGGAGGGGGAAACAACAACGTCAAGTTGACTACCCCATTGAAATTCAGTTGGTTAAATAGGACCTGTTGCTACTTTCTGCCGCCATGTCACCACGACCGACGCTACCGCCACGATCACGGCCAGCGCCAAGGCGATCCATGCTGCGGTCTGCGCGCCGCGCAGATCGGCGCCGCTTTGCTTGACGTAGACACCCACCAGACCCCACACCGCCGCCAGCGCATACCAGACGCTGCCGCGCAGCCTGACGATGGAAACCAGCAGCAACACGGCCACCAGCACAAACAGCACCAGCGTCCAAGGCAGCATGTGCGTGGTCGAGAACAGCTGAAACGCGACGATGACCTGCGCGACGTTGAGAAACGCGGCCAATGAAACCCAGCCGGCATGCAACGACAACGGCACGGACTCCCACCAGCGACTGCGTGCATGCCGTGTGCCGTTGCTGAACCGCCATGCGGCGTACCACACGCACGCCAGGGACACCCAAATGATGGCCAACGCCAGCCAGAACAGCTGCAGCGAAAACACGATCATCCACGCCGATGTCATGGCAAACGCAATGGCCGAGTAAGGGCGTACGACGCGGCCACGCGTGTTTTCGCGACTGTCGAACAGCTGCCATGTGCCGTAGATCACATCCAGCAGAAAAATCGGCCCCCAGATGGCGAAGGCATACCCCGCCGCCACGATCAGCGTGGGGTATTGATCGGAGATTTCGCCATTGGTGGGACCGAACACGCCGGTGTTGGACAACCAAGCCACCACGGGCATCAACCAGGCAAGCAGTGCAACTAGAAATTTCATGGTCAGCTCCTATCGAATTTGATGCTTCTCGGTTGTTGCAGCAGCCAGCGCCGGATCATGATGAAGTTCCAAGCTTGATTACACTGAACTGCGGCAGCCCGGAAAAAACATGGTCGCTATCGCCACTGTGCGCCGAGTGAGAACTTTGCAGGTGAGCCGGTATCACTCGGTGTCCAGTATGGGCAAGTCAGGTTCCTTGGTTTCCAGAATCTCCAGGTGCGGCGCATCGACACGGGCATGCTGACTGATGGCAGCCGCCAAGGAACGCAGCAATCGGATATTGTCATGCAACTGCCGCTCAAGCAGCGTCGGGTCGAGGCGCTTGCCCATCTGCCGGTTCAGTTCTACCAGCCACGGAAGTCGAATTTGGTCAATCAAGCCCGGCCCGGCAGTGCTGGCGGCATTACCCAGTGACCGATGCCAATCTGCCAGCAGCCGCTGCATGCGCTGATTGAGCGCCGTTGCAGCACGAAACTCCTCGCGCATCTTGCCCAGCAGATCGATGTCGGTGAGTCGGCCTTGGAATACCAAGGGGCATAAAATGGCCCAGTAGTAGGCGTAATCCCAAGTCACCTTTTGCGTCATCACACGGGCATTGCCGAATAGCGGATACTGGCCCTTGAACAGGTCCAGGGTGCTTTCGTAAAAGGAGAAAAACAGGTCTTGGTAAATACGCGCCCAGGGTGCCAGCGGTTGGCCTGCACGATCCCGGCCGATCAGCGCCGTGATGTAGGTGTTGGCGATGGCGATGAAGTCGGTGCCGGGCGAGTAGAACGGGTCGAGAAAGGTCCCGGCTTCTCCGGTCAGTGCCCAGCGATCAGCAGAGAACAGCTGTGTGGCGCTGTAGGAGTAGTTGCGCAGGAAGCGAAAATCGAGCAACTTCTCGCGCACCGGCTCCAGCGCCGCAGCGAGTGACGGCTGGTTAAGCTGTAACCAACGCATGACGAGGTCGAAATCGCGCATGTCGTCCAGGGCATGCATGCGGCTGTCGGCGACGATGCCGATGGAATGCGCGCCTGATGCGAGCGGGATCAACCACACCCAATAGCCCGGACCGGTAAGGTGGTTGGTGGATAACCAGCGGTCAGGCGGTGTGCATTGCCGGCGCCAAGCCGGATCGTTGCACAGCTCGTCGATCTTGATGCGGGTGTCCATGCGAAACCAGACCGCATGGGCGTCATGCTCATTGTCACGGGCCAAGCCAAGCTGCTGTTTCAACAAGCCGCGACGGCCGCTGGCGTCGACCAACCAGCGGGTAGTCGCCTGGGCACTTTGCCCTTCGTGTGTCCAGACCACGCGATGGCTGTCGCCGTTCTCGCCGAGGTCGCAGCGGCGCAGCATGCATCCTTCGCGGAAATCGATGCCACGACGCTGGCATTCCTGGCCCATGTAGTTTTCCAGAATACCGCGATCCACTTGGTAACTGGGTGTCGCCAATTGTCGCGTGGCTCCCAGTTCGGCGACCTGATCGATTCGACTGGCGCCGTGACTGAAGAAAAAGCGCAGCCCGAATTTGCGCAGATGTTGCTCTTCAAGGTGTTCCCGCAGGCCTGCGATCTCGGCCAGGTAGTAGGCCCCGATTTCGACTGTCGATTCGCCCACCTTGTGTGCCGCTTGCGGCAAAGGATGCTGCTGCCTCTCCAGCACCAGAGTACGCAGGTCCGGATAATCACGCTGCAACTGCAAGGCCAGAGTCAAACCTGCCAAACCACCACCGGCAATGATGACATCATAGTCGGCCGCCGTGTGCGTGCGGGAGGTATCAACAGTCATGGGTGATGCTCCATGCAAATTTTGAGGTCGATTTGTGGCGCAACCTGCAGGTACAGCACACCGGAACGCCGCAGCGCCAGCGATTGCAGCAAGCCGATGCCGCGAGCGCTGACGTTGTTGGCAGCCAGCTGGCCCGCACGCCCGGCAAGGGCATCGCGTTCGACGTGGCGTACAAGCTGGATGTCGGCACGTGCCACGGCACGCTCACTACGCTCCGCCGCAACCAGAAGAGCGCAGGCAAAGGGTGTCTTGGTGGCCAGGATCTCGGTCAATGGTCCGCAACCCGGGACATCGTAGGAGACCATGAGCAGCGGCGTGGATTGGGCATGCGCCGTGCTCGCGGCTTCGAGAAGCCCGGCGGCAAAGGTGTAACCGAAAGCCGTCAGCGCACTGGAAGCGGCATGGCAGCCTGTAGCCATGGTCCAATAACCGGCAGCGGCATTGTGCACCGAATTGTGAAAACGTGTCGGCGATAGCTCACCCGGATGCGTGGCCAGCGTCGCACAAATGGAGTCGACAATGCCGGAGTCTCCTTGCGCGGTGGCGAACAACGACGGAACGCGGCTGGCATCTCTATGTGTCATGGCCACGGCTTGACTGGCAACATCGACCGCTGCCAGCACGCTGCGCGGTGCGCGGCGCCGAGCACTGGCGGACAGCACTGTTGGCCGTGGTTTATCGACCGCTTCAACGCCAGGCGCCGGGGCTCCACGAAGCCAGTCACGAAGCGTCGGCCAATCCGGCAATTCCGGTGTCCAAGCGCCGACGCCTTCCAGCCACACGCTGAGGCTCTTGTGTTGAGGACTCATGCTCATGCTGTTGCGCTTCCTTTGGCGAAAGCCAAGCAGACGTTGTTGCCACCAAAGCCGAAGGAGTTAGTGAGCGCCACGCATACATGCCGGGCACGGGTCTCAAGTGCCAAGTGTCGAGCGCAGGCGACTTCCGGCGTACGGCAACCGAGGTTGCCAGGTACCAGATCCTGTTGCAGCGCCAGCAGCGTCAGTACCGCTTCCACCGCACCGGCAGCGCCCAGAGTGTGGCCGGTATATCCCTTGGTGGAACTGGCGCGTACGCTATCCGGGAACATGCGGTCGACAAGCCGTGCCTCGACCGCGTCGTTGTTGCGGGTGCCGGTACCGTGCAAATTGATGTAGTCGACCATCCCGGCATCCAGCCCTCCGTTGTCCAGCGCCTCGCGAATCGCCAGTTCCGCGCCCAAGCCATCTGGATGCGGGGCGGTCATGTGCCAAGCGTCGCTGGACTCTCCCCAACCCAGCAACCGTGGTGCCCCGGTGGCGGACTCGACGCGCTCCAGCAAAGCCAGGCCCGCGCCCTCGCCAATCGAAATGCCATTGCGCTCGACGTCGAACGGGCGACATGCTTCATCAGACACCAATTGCAACGAATTGAACCCGTGCAGCACGCTGTGACACAGGCTTTCCACGCCACCGACCACGGCAGCATCGATCAGTCCGCAGCGAATCATGCGCTCAGCCATGGCAAAGACCTTGGCGCTGGACGAACAAGCCGTCGACACGGTCATGGCCGGACCGGTCAGTTCCAGTGCCGCAGCCAGGAAGGCACCCAACGAATGCAGGCAATGAATCGACGGCCATCGGATGTCTTCGGGGAGCCGCCCGCTTTCGAGTCGCCGATAACCGTCCTCGGTGCTTCCGATGCTGCCGGCGGAAGTCCCCGCCAATACGGCCATGCGCTCACTACCGTAACGCTGCCTGGCACCGACTACCGCGTCGCGAAAGCCGTCTTGCTGCAGTGCCAACCACCCCAGCCGGTTGTTGCGGCAATCCCACATTTTGTGGTCACCGGGAAGCTCGATGTGCTCAAGCCCTTCGACGCGACCGATATGGCAGGTCAGCGGTGTCAAACTGAAATCGTTGGCATGCAAGCCGCTTTGCATGGTGTGCATGCCTTCGACATGGGTGGCTTTGCCTTGGCCCAGTGCCGAGGTGACCGTGCATGCCGACACGGCCAGTGGGGTAACCGACGGATGCAAGCTTGTGGCCATGAGTGACGTGGATCCCTTGAATGGCCTACGTGGTCACGTCAGGCCAAGGGGATAACCAACCAAACCCCAAGCCCATCGCAAGCAGAATATTCACGGGCAACTCCCCGCAAATTTGGTGCTGCCGGGCCCACTTTCCGGCCAGCGTTGCGGCACCTTGATGATTTTGCTGGTGTCGTAACCCATGGCCCGCGCACGATCAAGCATGGCGCGATAATCGCTGGCAGGCACCTCCGGCGTTCGCGCCATGTACCAGAGATGATCGCGCGCATCACGCACGACCATGACTTGGCTGTAATCGGGCTTGAGCCACCCCACCAGATACTGCAGACGCAGGACCCAATACATGTGCACACTCCACTGGGCATTGCCGGTGCCCGATTTGACCGATGCGGTGGAATGGATCAGCTTGACCGGGGCATCGAAGCTGCCCGGACGCAACCGGAACCATGTGCATATCGTTCCATCCGGGTTCAAATAATAGGTTTCCACCTCATTGCGCGCATGGCGTGCCACATCGGTGGGAATCGATGCAATCACGTACCAGCGGCCCATGTAGCGCGACAAATCCACATGACTGACCGGTGGAATCGAAGGTCGCGTCGGCCCGCATCCGGCCAGCATGCTGACCAGGACACACATCACAAGAGCGGATATCGACTTGGTACGCATGGCTTGCTCCATTGGGGCGTGCAATAGACCGGTTTCACAAGAGCCAGTACTCTGATGTCGCCATTACCCATCGTGTACGCAAGAACCGGCCAGCCGGATGCATGCGGCTCACAGACACCCCGTATCGCATCGTGAGCAGCCTCGCTTGCGATCATTGGCGCGAAAATTCCTCGCGGGTCACGAATCAGGCGTACTGGCGTATCTTGACCGATTCAAAGGTCAGCACAGCCATGTCTTAAGTTCGGCTTTGCGACAATGCTTCCAATGCCGCCTTGCGGGTTTCGTTCAGATCCACGATGGGCTCGGGGTAGCCGCGCGGTATCACGCCGGTCCACGGCGCGTGACGCTGCGCGGGCGCCAGCTTCGTCAGCTCCGGCACCCAACGCGCGATGTACTCGCCTTGCGGGTCGAAGCGCTGTGCCTGACGCACCGGATTGAACACGCGGTGATAGGGCGCGGCGTCGGCACCGGTGCCGGCCACCCACTGCCAGCCAAGCGAGTTGTTGGCCAGATCGGCATCGACCAGGGTGTCCCAGAACCAGCGCTCGCCGACGCGCCAATGGATGCGCAGATTCTTCGTCAGCAAGCTGCCCGTGATCATGCGCACGCGGTTGTGCATATAGCCGGTGTGCCACAACTCGCGCATGCCGGCATCAACGATGGGAATGCCGGTGTGGCCGGTTTGCCATGCTTCAAGCACCTCGTCGGATGGCTCGGCCCATGGAAATTTTCCGAAACGCGGATTGAAGTTTTGATCCGGCACGTGCGGAAAATGATGCAGCACATGATGGGCAAATTCGCGCCAACCAAGTTCGCGCACATAGGCATCGCGAACCTCGTGCAAGGTTGCCTTGTAAACCGCATCGGCGATTCGCCACGGTGCAATTTCGCCGAAATGCAGATGCGGTGAAAGACGCGATGTACCGGTATCGGCAGGTATGTCGCGCTGCTCGGCATAGGTTTCCAGCGCATGCTCGACAAACCTCGCAAGCGCCGCATGCGCTCCCTGCTCGCCGGGCGTCCATGTCGACCAGAAAGGTGCATCCCACGCCGGGGTGGGCTTCAAGCCCAAATGATCTATCACGGTGTCACCGGCAAGTGGCGGCGGCGCGGGCAGCGTATCCGGTGCCAACGTCAACGGCGGTGTTTTCCATTGCGTCAGCGCGCGGCGCCAAAATGGCGTGAACACACGGTACGGGTCACCAGTTTGCGTTTGCACTTCCCACGGTTCGAACAACAAAACACCGTTGTGACTGTGGGCCTTGACGCCCAGATCCCTGAGCATCTCCTTGATGCTACTGTCGCGCACTTCCATCGCCGGTTCGTAACGCCGATTCCAGAACACGGCCTTGGCATCGGTCTGGATGACTAGATCCTTGAGCGTGTCCATCGTGGGGCCCCGCGCGACATGCAGATGCGAGCCACGTGATTGCAAATCCTTGGCCAGAGCCGTAAGCGAATACTGCCGCCACGCATCGGATGCCGCACCGGGACGCCAATCACCCTCCTCCTCGGGCGCGTGGATGTACACCGGTACCGGCGTCAGTTTCTGGCGCAATGCCGCTTGCAGCGCCGGGTTGTCCATCAGACGAAGGTCGTTGCGAAACCAGATCAGTGCATGTGCCATCGGGGATTTCCCCTGCAAGCGCAAAAAAAGTAGAAAGTGCCTGTCATGGCTTGCAACACAGCGTCCAGTGACACTCCAAAGTCCGCATCAGGCTCATCCGTGAGCCTGCTTCTTGCCGATTTCATCGGACAGGCAACAATCCAAACAGCACAATCATCGTTGTTGCCGTTGGACCACTCAGAAACGATAACCCACACTGACACCGTAGATCCACGGGTTGACCTCCACGGCTCCAATGCCAGCGCCGTTGAGCTTTACGTCGCTGCTCCATTTGAAATATTTGGCATCGGCACGAATGAAGAGGTTTGATGTGGCGTAAAAATCCATGCCCACTTGGGCGACAAATCCGCTGTCATCATCCACGTCCAGATTGGTGCCAGTCAACGGACCGACCGTTTTTTCATCACTCACGCTGACCCACCCGTAACCAAGGCCAATGAAGGGCTGCCAAGCGCTGTCGGGCATGAAATGGTATTGACCGGTCAGCAACGTCGGCATGTGCTCGATGGTCGCCGCCTTGCCGCCGTTCAATTTCACGTCATGCTCGAATTTGCTGATGGGAAGCCACAGCTCGGCGCTCCAGCCGTTCATGAACCGATAGCCGAGGGTCAGGGTGGGTTTGGCATCACTGTCGATATCGGTATTGAAAGTGCCGGCCAAGACGCCGTTGTCGCTCTTGGGGGCCACATCGTAGTAGCCGATGGCCCCGTAAAACCCCGGATCACCGTAGTCGTCACCGCCATAGCTTTGAGCGTGCGCTGCGGTGATGCCGCCCAAGCCCATTACGCCAAGAGCGAGCATCAAGGGAAGTCGTTTCATGATCATCTCCAAGTGGTTTCGAAATGGTGTGGCGGATTCCCCCGTGCAAGGATTCTCAGAAACCTCGCTTGGCTTTTACGAACAAAACGCGAGCACAAACTGTCTGCATGCTGAATGGCATATGCCGCACCGCTCAAGTCGCTCGTACCGTGCCGATGCATCCAAACGAGGCGTAGCTGCGTAAAACGAGGGCACCAAACGACAAAACCTGAACACATCAATGGCTCAGACCCATACACTGATGACTCACGCCCCGCTATCAATGGACGGCCTGCGCATGCAGCGCGACGCGAACACGACCACGCCGGAGCCGCGCGACCCCGCGTATTGGGATGGCGCCATGCGGGCTGTTGCCGAACGCCGTGACCGCACCAGTTTCCTGTCCATCTACGACCACTTCATGCCACGCGTGCTGCGCTATCTGATGAATCTTGGTGCACCCCGGCCAGTCGCCGAAGAGCTTGCGCAGGAAGCTTTGCTGCGGGTCTGGCAACGCGCCCACTCGTTCAATCCCGCGCGGGCCAGCCTGTGCACATGGCTGTTTCGCATCGCGCGCAACCTGCACATCGACCGCGTGCGCCGCGAGCCCTATTGGGTGCATGTGCAGGAGGGATTGATTCAGCTGGACCGTCACACCGCGACCACGTCCACCAGCGAAACGTATACCGAAGCGGCCGGCTTGCGCCGTCAACTCGATCAACTGCCGGCCAACCAGGCGCGCATGATTCGCATGTCGTATTTTGAAGGCAAGACTCATCGCGAAATCGCCAGCGAACTGCAAATGCCGCTGGGAACCGTCAAGTCCGGCCTGCGTCGGGCCTTCATCAAGCTGCAAGTCCAAATGAAGGCCAAACCATGAACGCCCGCCACCATCTCGATGACGCGACCTTGCTCAGCTACGCCTCCGGCGCGCTGTCCGAGGCCATGGTGATCGTGGCCGCCACCCATCTTGAAGCCTGCCCGCATTGCCGTGACCGGTTGCGTGACGCCGACACGCTCGGCGGCTTGCTGATGACGCAACAGCAACTGCCGGATAACGGGACCGATGCGCGCCGACTGGATGCTTTGCGTGCCGCCATGCTGGAGCAACTGGGTGACGAGCCGGCGATTTCCACCACCACCGACGACGCCGAGGCTGACGAAATACCCGCCTCCGATCCCGATCTTTTGCCCACACCACTGCATCCTTATTTCGGCACGCGCTACAGCGAGCTGCGCTGGCGCTGGGTCGGCCCCGGCATGCATTGCATCCGCGCCACGCGCGCCGGCGACGACAACCTGATCATGCTGAAAATTGCACCCGGCCGCAGCCTGCCCATGCACAGCCATGGCGGCAGCGAGCTGACGCAAATCCTGCAAGGCGCCTACGACGATGCGCTGGGACATTTTGCGCCCGGCGACATGGCCGACCTCGATGGCAATACGCGCCACCAGCCCGTGACTTGTCCCGGCGTCGCCTGCATCTGTGTCGCGGCACTCGATGCGCCGCTGGAATTTTCCGGCTGGTTCGCGCGCAAGTTGCAGCCGCTGGTGGGCTTGTGAGCACGGGCCAGCAATGTATCGGATGCTCGAATCGACAGCATGCGCTTGACGCCCCACCGACCCGATTTTTGAAGCCATGACGAAAAACGTCGTACTGCTGATCGGCGGTGACCTGTGCCGTCACGTCGCCGCACAACTGGACCCAGCGCATTGGGAGATATGGGGCTTGCGGCGAAACCCGCCTGCCGATGCATCCATGCGCTGGATACAGGCCGACCTGGCCGATCCCGCCAGTCTGCGTGACCTGCCGCAAGCCATCAGCCATGTCGCGTATGCGCCCTCGCCCGATGCGCGTGAGCCAACCAGTTACCAAACGACGTATCCACTTGGTGTGACGCATCTTCTGGACGCGCTGGTGCCAACCAACCGCATCAAACGTTTCGTGCTGGTCGGGTCCACCGTGGTATGGCCGCCCACCGACGCGGCCGACGCGATGACTTGGGTGGACGAATCCACGCCAGCCCACGCCGACAACTTCCGCAGCCGAGCCATCCTGCAGGCCGAGGCGACACTCCACGAGCGGCTTCCCGGCTGCGGCGTGGCGCTGCGGCTTGGCGGCATCTACGGCGCCGGTCGCACCCGCTTGATCGAACGTCTGCGCAGCGGTCAGCTGATGTCACCGGATGGTCCCGGCCACTGGTCCAACCGCATCCACATCGAGGACGCGGCAAGCGCCTGCATTCACTTGCTGGGTTTGTCCGATCCGGCAGACTGTTACATCGGCACGGACGGCCACCCCACCGACACGCGCGAGTTCCATCGCGACCTAGCGGATCTGCTGGAAGTGCCGCATCCCGCATCGCGCTGCTTGCCACCAACAGGCAAGCGGCTGTCCAATGCGCGCCTCGTCGGCAGCGGCTGGACACCCCGCTGGCCCGACGCCTTGGCGGGTTATCGCGCCATGCTTGCTGCCGGATGATTGTCAGTGCCACGAACTTGCCGGGCATCAAAATCTCTTTGACACCCGTCCGGTGAGGGGTCATGGGGCCAGGCGTCAAACCTCTCCCGGCATCACGATGCAGCATGGAGCGGCCTTCGCCGCCCCATGCTCAGGCACGCACTTTCCATGCGCAACGGTTCGATCAATGGAACGAAGCCAACTTGACGTGCTTCATGCCCAAGGCCTGGGCGACGTCGTACATGGCCTGGTTGAGGATCTTGTGGGTACGCGCGTCGACATCGTGGCCGTACCTGGCGTCGATGTCGGCCATCACCTGATTGTGCAGCTTGTGCGAAATCGTCTGGTCGAAGAAGTAGCCTGACCAGAACGTCCCGTCCGGGGTGGTACCGGCCTTGACCAGGGCCTTGGCCAGTGCGGCACCATGCAGGTCGGCCGGCGGCGGCAACTTGATGCCTTGCTCGGTCGCCCGCTTCAGTGCGTCGTTGACGTAGATCGTCATGTTCTTGATGAACGCTTCGGTTTCTTGCTTGCCGTACTGCTTGCTCAACTTTGCAACCTCGGCATGGACCGTTTTCTCGCCCAGCATCGCGACCAGCGCGGTGGAGAACTTGAAATCGGCGGCACCACCTCCGGCCTTGACCAGGGCATGGGTCGCGGCGAGTGCCGGCTTCCCGCTGTAGATCGGACCACCAAACCAGTTGCTGGCAGCACTGGGGTTGGACATCGACGATGCCATTTGCATGGGGCTGGAGAAACGGCCTGTCGGGGTAGCGGCGTACGTCGACAGGGACAGGGCCAGCGCGGCAACGGTCGCGATGGCCAGTGCAGTGTTGCGGGTTTTCATGGCAGTTCTCCTGCAGAAAAGGGGCTTCGTGTCTTCACGCTTCCGAAGCATCAGTACATACGTTCGCGCGGACCCGATGGATGCAAGCGGCTTGGGCAGGCTCGCCTTGGGCTGAACCTGCCGAAACACGCGCGCATTACTGGGTAATGATCGCCCCGTGCATGGCTGCCAATTTGGCCAGCAACTTGTTTTGCGCACGGAAGGGAATGTCGTGCTTGTTCATGGCCTTTTGCAGGTCTTCGACCAGCGCGTTGAAATCGGCGCGGTCAACGCCCATGCCGCGATGCACGGACTTCATGCTGCGCCCGGTGTACGTGCACGGACCGTCCAGGATCACGCAAAACTGGTCGACCAGTTCCTTCTTGATGTGCTTGCGATTGGCCGGCGCAAAATATGGATGAGTCCGCGGATCGGCCATCAGATTGGCCATGAAATCATCCATCAAGGCGATCAGCCCCGCCTTGCCGCCAAACTCGTCGAACACCGGGCGCAGGTCCGGGTCCCGCGGTGCCGAGGCTCGCATGGCAGCCGATTGTGAAGACATGCTCGATGGTGCCTGCTCGGGCATGGTCGTTTGTTGCGCCGGCGCAACCTGGCTGAAGAGCATGAGCGCGATGATCGTCGCCGCGTGAATGGAATACTTGAACATGATGAACACTCCTCGAAATGGATGACGCTCAGAACCCGACCTGCACGGAGGCGTACACGCCGCGCTGGTCATCCTTGATGACGATGTTGCCGAGATCGGCGTAGGCCAGCGTCAGCGACACATGCTTGTTCGGTGCCCAGGCGACAAAGGCGTCATACCAATCGTCTTCTTCGGCAATGCCGAGGTTGTCCGGCTTCTGGCGGTACTCGGCACCGATGGCCCAGTGGCGGCTGAGCAGGTAGGCCACCGAACCTTCCAGCTCGGCGTCGTACGAATCGTTCTTGTCACCGCCAAAACCGAGGATGCCGATCTGGTTGGCCTTGGTGAAACGCACGGTGGCATTGACCAACAGGCTCTGGCTCAGAAACAACTTGGTGGCGCTGATGTAATAGTCGGTGCCTTCAGCGCTTTTGGCGCCGACAAACTTGACCACGGCTTCCTGATCGTTCTTCTTGTGTTGCGCGCCGATGGACACCTGCGGCATCCAGCTCCCCTGATCGAGCACCAGATCGCCAAACAGCCGTACCTTGACGCCGATGACGGTCTGTTCAAACGTGAATCCGTTGCCCAGGCCCAACGCACCCCCGACCTTCTCGGTATTGAACCGCTGTTTGGCGATGGACAACTCCACGCGGTTGTACAGGCCGACCATGGCGCCATAGTCGGTGAGGTGGTAATCGGGCAGATCGACCCGCGTGTAAAAGGCATTGGCGCCGATCTGGTCACGCGTGCCATAGCCGCCGATCACCGCCCAAGGCGTGAGTCCGCCTCCGGCAGCGCCGCCGATTTCGGTGACGCCACCGGTCAGCAACAGCTTGCCACCGACCGCCTCACCGACATCATGGCCGCGGGCCGATGCCGTGGTGGCGAGCAGACAACCTGCGATGGCCACAACGCAAAACAGAATCGTCCGATTGTTTCGATGCACGTACATTGCAAACCTCCCTGGGACACACGGCGCGGATGACGCCGTTTGTTACAGCTACGCGGCGAAACGACATGCGGATGCAGACGCAGGAGTGCCAAGGTGCTCGATCTGCAAACCGCGAGCGGCATGCAGGACCCGCGAATGGATTGCCGAGACGGCGTGGTTTGGCCTCTTGATCTGTCGGGATGCTTGACAACATCATGTTTAACATCCCGGCCACATAGATCCAACTCATTGTTTTTGAATACATATATTGCGATTGGTGCAGTTCTTGCTTCACATGCATATGCGGGCATGTGACAGGGATTGGACGTTGCACGCCTCGAGCATGCTGGCGATCAAATTCGCCAGCGTTCCGACTGCGACCGATAGGGGTAAAGGCAACGCATGATCCGGGAGTACAGTTATGCAACATGCAACTTCAAAACGACGCTGGTTGACGGCGACACTCGCTGCCGTGGCACTGCTGAGCGTTTCGGCGTGGGCGAACGCCACGCCAATGCGCTACACCGCGCATCTCACCTCGCTCAATGATTCGGGCGTCACCGGCACAGCGCATCTGACGCTCGACATGGATCTGGACACGTTGACGGTAGACATCACCGCGACGGGGCTGGAGCCAAACCAGACGCACGTGCAGCATATCCACGGTCTGTCCGATGGATCCGGCAACCCGATCGACTCCACAACGCCAACCTTGGCGCAGGACACCAATGGCGACGGTCTTGTCGAAGTGACCGAAGGTGCTGCAACCTATGGCGCCATCCTGGTTCCACTGACGCCGTTTTCCACCGCGCCGAGCGGCACCATGAACTACAGCCACACGTTCGATTTGACCGATTCGGGCATCTACTTCGGCGGCGCCAGCGAAGCGGATCTGATCCCGCTGTACTTTCGCGAGATCGTGATCCACGGGTTGACCACCCCGATCGACATTTCCAACGGCGGCCTTGATGGCGCAACCTTCTTTGCGGCGGGAACGTACGTCCCCACCCTGCCCGTCGCGTCCGGCATCATCGCGGCCCCGGAGCCTGCCGAACTCGGCATGATGTTCGGTGGCCTCGGCCTGATCTTCGGTTTGCTGTGGTTGCGCCGCCGCACGGACGCCTGACCACTTCCGCAATTTGACGGGTTACTGTCACGCACGATCAACGGCTCGCCGGATTCGACTTCGTCGATGAAAGCGAGCCGTTGACTGTGTCGTGCCCGGGCGCTGACAAGCTTGCTTGCGCGAGTGCTGGTCCAACGGATGACGCGTCTGCGCCGGGCTCAACCCACCGGCGTTGTCGTCACCGGTGCCGCGCCGATGTGACCCTTGGCCACCACGGGGCCGGTCGGTTGCCCGGTCGGCGAACCGCCGTGTGGCTCCACCGACACGGCGAGCAAAGCCTTGGGCCCGAGTTGCTTGAGCTGAGCCTGCGAGAGGCTCACGGTGGTGGGATGATTTTCGGCAATCAGGCCGAGTGAAATCGGCTTGTGGCCCGGCGGGATCAGCCACAGTTCGGTGGAACGGTCGCTGGCCACGGGTTTGGGCGTGGCCGGGACCACGACCATGCGCGCGCGCTTGAGGTCCATGGTCGCCGTCCAGCCGGCCACGCCGTTGTTCTGCTGGATGCGCGAAACCATGTAGCTGGTGGTGGTCGCGGTCGGCGCGGTCGGTTGCGGGCGCGTGACCACGAAGGCGATGACCAGACAGGCAACCGCCGCCACGCTGCCGCCGATACCCAGCCAGCGCCACAGCGGCAGGCTGTCCCACAGGCCACCGCGTGTCACGGGTCTGGCGCTTGCCGGCGTGGTCGGGACGCTTGCCGGGTGCCCCAGTGCATCCTGGATGCGGGCCCAGACGTACTCCGGCGGCGCGCTGGACGCCATGTCCTCGCTGAGCGGGGTCAAACGCTGCTGCCACCACTGGACAGCCGTGGCCGCATGCGGGTCATCACGCACTTCCTGCTCCACCGCGGCACGCGCATCGGCGTCCAGCACGCCGAGGACATACTCGGCGTAGCGCAGATCATCGTGACCGTTGTGCAGTGGCGTGTTCATGTGATGCGGCTATGGCTCCAGACAAGTACGCAAGCGGATCAGGCTGCGTCGAATCCAGCTTTTCATGGTGCCGAGCGGGACGTTTTGACGCGCTGCCAATTGCATATACGTGGCACCGGAGAAAAAAGCTTCACGCACGGCATGGCGCTGTGGCGCGTCCAGCTGATCCAGGCAGCGTTGCAGGCGCTGTCGTTCCTGGCTGAGCTGGGCATCGGCGGGCGGTGTGGGATCGTCCGATGCCTGCTCGATCGGCTCGTCGGTGAGGGTTTCGCGATGCTTGCGCAGACGGTCGATGGCCTTGTTGCGGGTCACGGTGACCAGCCACGTCATGGGGCTGGCGCGACCGGCATCGAAGCTCGCGGCGCGACGCCATACGGTGATGTAGGCCTCCTGCAGAATCTCATCAGCCTCGTCGCGACTGTGCAGCACGCGCAGGCAAACGCCATAAAGCTTGCCTGACGTGTGCCGATAGAGCTCGGCAAAGGCTTGCCGGTCACCTTCGCCGACGGCATGCAGCAAGCCGGCCAGCGCATCACGATCGAACGTCGGAGCCACGCTCACGCGCGCGCCCTGTCGCCGGCTGGCGACACAAAGGCGAATGGCGGCTCGGGACGCGACGTGGACATGTCCTCAGCATGACCGCTTGTGCGTGCAAGGGCAAGCGGCTGCGCGGACAGTCGCGAAATTGTTGTAGTGTAGGGATCGACAACTCCGAGGCGCCGAACCTCGGGTCCGAAAGGATACGGTTCGGTGTCCGTGGTCTTTGAACCACCAGGGTGAACGGGGAAACGCGTTCGCCTCCCGGCTTTGGAAAGGAGCAAAGATGGCTGTTTCAACCGATCGCTGCGGTGATCGTTTCTTGCGCGTGCGCGCATGGCCGTGCACGTCGACAACCGGCGAGTTCGCTTTGTGCGCTGCGGGGCGGGTGCACGGATGAGCATCCGCGACGCCCTCGATCGGCCGCTGCACGACCTGCGCATTTCGGTCACCGACCGCTGCAACTTCCGCTGCACGTATTGCATGCCCAAGGAGTTGTTCGGCGCCGACCACGCGTTCCTGCCGCGCGCCAGCTTGCTGGACTTCGAAGAGATCACACGCCTGGCACGGCTGTTTGCCAATCTTGGCGTGCGCAAGCTGCGCCTGACCGGTGGCGAACCGCTGGTCCGACACGATCTGGAACGACTGGTGGCCATGCTGGCCGGGGTGCAAGGCATCGACGACATCAGTCTGACCACCAACGGCTCGTTGTTGACGGCGGCCAAGGCCGAAGCGCTGCGTGAAGCCGGACTCAAGCGCATCACCATCAGTCTGGACGCGCTGGACGACGCGACGTTCCAGGCCATCAACAGTGTCGGTTTTGCGGTCGAGCGCGTGCTGGCCGGGATCGACCACGCCGCCGCCGCGGGGCTGGCACCGGTGAAGATCAACATGGTGGTGCGCCACGGCGTCAACGATCATGCCATCGAAGCCATGGCCGAGCATTTTCGCGGCAGCGGCCACATCCTGCGTTTCATCGAATACATGGACGTGGGCAATGCCAATGGTTGGCGCCTGGACGAAGTCACCACGGCGCGGGAGATCCTCGAACGCATCGGCGCGCACTGGCCGCTCGAGCCGGTCGCCCCCAATTATGCCGGCGAGGTGGCGCGGCGCTGGCGCTACCGCGATGGTGCCGGCGAGATCGGCGTGATCGCCTCGGTCACGCAGCCGTTTTGCGGCGGCTGCACGCGCGCGCGTCTGTCCGCCGAGGGCGCGCTGTACACCTGCCTGTTTGCCGGTAGCGGCACCGATCTGCGCAGCCTGCTGCGTGATGGCTGCAGCGATGCCGACATCAGCGAACGGCTGGCCGATGTCTGGCATCGACGCCGCGACCGTTATTCCGAACAACGCGGCGAACACACGGGCGCGGCACGCAAAAAAATCGAAATGTCCTATATCGGAGGCTGATGCATGGACACCGGCGACACCCACAAGCATTTCCACATGGCCGACGTCGGCCGCAAACGCATCACGTCACGGCGCGCGGTGGCGGTGGGCGAGCTTTCCGCCGGCGGCGCGTTCGACGCCATCGTCGAACGACGCCTGCCCAAGGGCGACGCGATCATGATGGCCGAAGTGGCCGGGCTGCAGGGCGTCAAAAGCGCCACGCAATTGATGCCGATGTGCCACCCGCTGCCGATCGAACACATCGATGTGCATTGCCGCCCCGAGCCGTCGCGGCAAGCCATCCGCGTGTATTGCGAGGTCGCCACCAACAGCCGCACCGGCGTGGAAATGGAAGCGCTGGCCGGCGTCAACGCCGCCTTGCTGACACTGTATGACCTGACCAAGCCGGTGCAGCCGGCACTGTCGATCGGCGGCGTGCGGCTGCTGTTCAAGGAGGGCGGCAAGAAAGGTTTGTGGTTTCATCCCGACGGCATCAGCGAAGCCGAGCGCGAACGCTATCGCCCCCGCGCCATCGCGCATCTGGACGAGGTGCCGGCGGCGGTGATCACCTTGAGTGACCGCGCCAGCCGCGGCGAGTACGAGGACACCGCCGGCCCGTTGCTGGTCGAGCGGCTGCAGGATCTGGGCGCGCATATCGGTCCGGCCGAAGTGCGCGCCGACGGTGCCGAGCCGCTGGCCGCGCGCCTGCGCGAACTGGCTGGTGCCGGCATCCGCCTGGTGCTGTGCACCGGCGGCACCGGCATGGGGCCGCGCGACCAGACACCCGAGGCGCTGGCCATGGTCGCCGACCGTCACGTGTCCGGCATCGGCGAGATGTTCCGCAGCGAATCGAGCCAGCACACGCCACTGGCCTGGCTCAGCCGCGCCGATGCGGTGCTGGTCGGCAACATGCTGGTCATCGCCCTGCCCGGCAGTGCCAAGGCGGTCGCGCAGGGCATGGACATCCTCGCGCCGATCCTGGCGCACACTTTGCGGATGGTTGCCGGGGAGGGCCACGCATGAGCACGCTGCTTGACCCCGATACCGCGCTGGAGAAAATCCTCGCCGCGTGCGCGCCGTTGCCGAGCGAAACGGTCGCCACACGCGATGCGATGGGACGCATCACGGCGCAAGCCGTGACCAGCGCGGTCAACCTGCCGCCATTCCACAACTCGGCCATGGACGGTTTTGCGCTCGGCGGTGGCGAGGCACCGTTGGCCGCCGGCAGCGAATGGCCGATCACCGGCGAACAGGCCGCCGGCGACGACGAAAGCCATGCCGACGGCGGCGCCTGGGCCATCATGACCGGCGCGCGCCTGCCCGAGGGACTGGACCGGGTGATTCCGGTCGAGCGCACCGACACGCTGGACGACCCGCCACGCGTACGCCTGAATGCCGACGTTGCACGCTGGCAAAACGTGCGCCATGCCGGCACCGATGTGGAAGCCGGCGAAACCGTCATTGCCGCCGGCACCACGCTGGCACCGCAACACCTGATGCTGCTGGCGGCGCTGGGCATCGGTCAGGTCGCGGTGATGCAGCGACCCAAACTGGCCGTGTTGTCGACGGGCCGCGAACTGGTCGACGACGCATCGACACCCTTGCAGTCCGGCCAGATCCGCAACTCCAACGGCCCGTTTCTGGCCGAACGCATTCCGCGCGCCGGCGCCGAGCTGGTACACGCGGAGTCGACCGGCGACGAGGTCGCGCCCTTCATTGAAGCGTTCGAGCGCGCACGCGCTGCCGGTGCCCGCGTGGTGATTTCCACCGGCGCGGTGTCCATGGGCCGCTACGACTTCGTGCCGCAGGCGCTCGAAAAACTCGGCGCGGAAGTGATCTACCACAAGCTGGCCGTACGCCCCGGCAAACCGCAGCTGTTTGCGCGCCTTCCCGACGGCACGCTGTTCTTCGGCCTGCCCGGCAACCCGATTGCCGTCGCCGTGGGCCTGCGCTTTTTCGTCGAGCGCGGTCTGCGCGTGATGCTCGGCCTGCCAACCGAAACCCCATGGCGGGTGCCGCTGGCGGCCGATTACGCCAAAAAGCCACCGCTGCGCTTTCACCTCAAATCACGCATCGGCGTGGATGCCGAAAGCCGCCTCCACGCCAGCGTCCTGCCCGGCCAGCAGTCCTATCGCATTCGTCCGCTGGCCGACGCCAATGGCTGGGTAGTCGTCCCGGTCGAGGCCGATCATGTCGCCGCCGGCAGCCTGGTCGACGTCTACGGCCTTGGCCATCTGGAAAGCCCCTTGATTGACGGTAACCGATCATGAACCGCAGCATCTCCCTGCACGGCGCCCTGCGCGACGCCAACCCCTCCGGCGTCATCACGCTGGACATCCCGTCCGAGTGCAGCGTCGCCGACCTGCGCGACGCACTGCTCGCCCACCTGCGCGAACACGCGCCGCAAGTCAGCGAAGGCATCGTGCGCCGCTCGGCGTTCGCCACCAGCGAAACCATCCTGCACGACCACCAGCCGGTACCGAGCGACGGCGAGTTGGCGGTGTTGCCACCGGTGAGCGGGGGCTGAGCATGAGCGACCTGCACGTGGACATCGTGGACATCCAGACAGCCAGACTGGATATTCCCGCGGCGCTCGATTTCGTCTCCGACCCACGCTTCGGCGGCATCGCCAGCTTCATCGGACGGGTCCGCGAGCACAATCTGGGCCACACCGTGACCGGCATCAGCTACGACTTGTTCGAGCCCTTGGCGTTGAAAAGCTTTCGCGAGATCGGCGCGCGCGCACAAGCGGAAGTCGGCGACGAGCCGCTCAAGATCTGGATCGCGCACGCCAAGGGCCGTCTGGCATTGGGTGACCCGGCGGTCGTCGTGGCCGCCGGCACGCCGCACCGCGACGAAGCCTTCCGCGCCTGTCGGCTGGCCATCGAGGCACTCAAGCACGAGTCGCCGATCTGGAAACAGGAACACTATGTCGACGGCGACAGTGTCTGGAGCGAGGGCTGCTCGCTGTGCGAGGAACACCGCGAAGCCGAACGCGCCGCCACCGCCACTCATGGCAAGCACCGGCATGACCACCAGTACTGACACGCGAGCGTGCATCGGCGTGGTGCTGGCCGGCGGCCAGTCGCAACGCATGGGTCGCGACAAGGCCCTGCTTGACTGGCATGGACGTCCGTTGATCGAGCATCAACTGGCCACATTGCAAGCAGCCGGCGTGACCCGTGCATGTGTCAGCGGCCTGCGTCCCGACTATCACGGCATCGCCGATCCACTGGTCGCGGCCGGTCCCGTGGCCGGGCTCGCCGGCGTCGCCAACGACATCGCCGACGACGCCGACCTGCTGGTCGTTCCGGTGGACATGCCGCTGTTGTCGCCGTCCTTGCTGGCGCGCCTGCGCACCGAGAACCTGCCTGCGCGCTGCCTGACATTGGGCGCCCACGTCCTGCCGTTTCGGCTGCGGCTCGATCGCGCGACCCGCGCGCTGCTGTCACAGCTGCTGGCCACCGGCAACCCGCGCCAACGCTCGCTGCGTGCACTGCAACACACCGTCGGCATC
>DASSKC010000109.1:0-46300 GCA_035690885.1 Oleiagrimonas sp.
ACACGGCACCGAGCCAGTTCGACCTCATGGGTCGTTACTGGTGGGGCCGCTTGACCTTCACCTTCTGATCATCGGGTGAAGTGATCTTGAAGGGCCGCGCGACTTTGTCGCGCGGCCCTTTTTTAACGCGCCAATCCGGCAAAATCCGCATGCTTGGTGCGCAATGATGCCTATACAGGCGGACCTCATGCTGTATACGGTTCATGATCCTTTCATGAATCCGGAGACTGTCGTGGGGAATCGGCGCTTGGTGTATCTGCTTACGTTGCTGTGCCTGCTGGTGGTCAGCGTACCGGTGATGGCCACGCAACTGACGCCGCAGGACTACCGTGACGCGTTGACCCTGCGTGACCGCTGGAAGTACCTGACGCGCGATGTCGCGTTCCCGGCGCACTGGGTCGGCAAGACCCATGATTTCGTGTATCGCAAGACCGTCGAGGGTGGTTTCGCCTTCATCCGCGAAAATGCCGACACCGGCGCCAAGACGCGCGCGTTCGACCAGGCCGGCGTGGCCAGGGCACTGGGTGCGGCGCGCGATGCGCAATACGACGCCTTGCGCCTGCCGTTCAAGACCTTCACCTACGCCAACGACGGCCAGTCCATCGATTTTGATATCCATTACGTCGGCTGGCGCTGTGCGGTCGATGGCAGCCATTGTGTCAAGCGTCCGCGCACGCATCGACCGCGTGGATTCGGCGTGGTGCGTGATCTGCGCTATCCGGCCAACAACACGCCGCACGTTTCGCCCGATGGTCGCTGGGAAGCGTTCGTGAAAGACCACGACCTGGTGGTCCGCTCGCGCGCCACCGGGGAGACGCGCATGCTCAGCCATGACGGGTCGGCGAAGGATTTTTACGATCCGGAATCCATCCACTGGTCGCCGGATTCGAAAAAGCTGGTGATCTACCAGGTCAAGCCCGGCTACGCGCGTTTCGTCACGCGTGTGCTGTCCGCACCCGACGACCAGCTGCAGCCGGAAGTCCGCAAGCAGCTGTATCCCAAGCCCGGCGACCGCGTCGACATCGAGCAGCCGGTGCTATTCCATGTGCAAAGCGGCGAGGCGATTCATGTCGACACCACGCTGTTTCCCAATCCGTACAAGCTGCGCGACCTGCACTGGCGTGCCGACAGCCGGACGTTTGCGTTCGAGTACGACCAGCGCGGCTTCCAGCACGTGCGCATCATCGAGGTCGACGCCGATACCGGCGCGGCGCGGGTACAGCTTTCCGAGGATGCCGATACCTTCGTCAACGTGCTGTTCGGCGGTGTCTACTGGCACGACGTGGGTGGCCTGGGCAAACAGATCATCTGGATGTCCGAACGCGATGGCTGGCAACACCTGTACCTGATCGACGGCGACACCGGCAAAGTCATCAACCAGATCACCCATGGCGACTGGGTGGTGCGCAAGGTGTTGCACGTGGACGATGCCAAGCGGCAGATCTGGTTTGCCGCCAACGGCATGGACCCGGACGAGGACCCGTACTACGTCCATGTCTACCGCATCAATTTCGACGGCACCGGGCTGACGCCGTTGACGCCGGTGCGTGCGTACCACGACGTCGCGTTTTCACACGACATGAAGTATTACGTCGACACCTATTCGCGTGTCGACCTGCCCAACGTCGCCGAGCTGCACCGCACCGCCGACGGTTCGCTGGTGCGCACCATCGCCACGGGCGATATCTCGCGCCTGCTGGCGGCGGGCTACAAGCCGCCGCAGTCGTTCGTGGCCAAGGGGCGTGACGGCAAGACCGACATCTGGGGCATGATCGTCAAACCGAAGGATTTCGATCCGGACAAGCAGTACCGTGTCATCGAGAACATCTACGCCGGCCCGCATTCCAGTTTCGTGCCGAAGAAATTCTGGCCGTTCGGTTACCACTCGTCGGGTGACGAGATCATCGGCATGCAGGCGCAGGCCAATCTCGGTTTCATCGTGGTGCAGATCGACGGCATGGGCACGGCGCACCGCTCCAAGGCGTTCCACGACGTGGCCTGGAAAGACCTCGCCGACGCCGGGTTCCCCGATCGCATCCTCTGGCACAAGGCGGCCGCGGCGAAATTCCCGTGGTACGACATCAAGGGTGGCGTCGGCATCTACGGCGCCTCGGCCGGCGGCCAGAACGCGATGGCGGCCCTGCTGTTCCATCCCGACTTCTACACCGTTGCGGTGGCCTACGCCGGTTGCTACGACAACCGCATGGACAAGATCAGCTGGAACGAGCAATGGATGGGCTGGCCGGTCGACGCGAGCTACGCCAAGTCATCCGACGTCGTGAACGCGTGGCGCTTGAAGGGCCGATTGCTGCTGATCTTCGGCGAGCAGGACAGCAACGTCGATCCGTCATCCACGCTGCAGGTGGTCGATGCACTGATCAAGGCGCACAAGGATTTCGATCTGCTCGAAGTGCCGGGCGGTGGTCACACGGTAGGCCGTTCGACCGGCCCGATCTACTATGTCGAGCGCCGCCAGTTCGGCTTTTTCGCGCATTACCTGCTTGGCCAGAAAGTGCCGGACTGGAATCGTCTGGCACCGGCGACCAAATCCCACGTCTCGGCAGAAAACATGTAGGAGTGGCGGAAGCCGCGATCGTTGATGCCGCAAGGTATCAATCGTGCAAGCACGCCCGATCGCGGCTTCCGCCGCTCCTACCGGTCGCTTCGAGCCAGAGCAGTTCTCAGCGTCGCGACATCTTGCGATAGTCGCGCGGTGTCATGCCGACGGTGGTCTTGAACTGGCGCGCGAATGCGCTCTGGTCGACGAAGCCGCAGGCCAGGCTGATCGAAGCCACCGAGTCGTCGCCTTCCAGCAACTGCATGGCCGACTCGATGCGCAGCTTGGTCAGCATTTGCTGCGGGGTGACCTGGAACACGCGACGGAAATGGCGTTCAAGCTGAGCCACCGACATGCCAGCCAATTCGGCAAGATTCGCCACGCGGATGCGCTCGGCATGGTGCGCCTGCATGTGCTGGAGCACTTCGCGCACGCGGTCATAGACCGGGTGTCGGCCATCGGGCAGACCCAGGTCGCGAGACACACCGATCACGCCACGGATGTCCCCGCGCACGGTCAGCGGGCGCTTGAACGTGATGCACCAGCCCGAGGTGCGATTGTTGAAGATGTGTACTTCCAACTGGTTCTCGATCACGTCGCCACTCAGAACGCGTCGGTCCTGCGCCGCGTAGCCACCGCCCATGAAGGCGGGGAACAGCTCGTCCGCGGGCTTGCCGATCACATCGCTGCGACTTTTCAGTCCAAGTCGCCGCATCAGCGTCAGGTTTGCATGGGTGTAGCGCCCGGCCGTGTCCTTGGCAAAGAACACCACATCGGGCAGGGCGTCAAACAGCGGGACCAGTTCGTCGATTTCGATCTTCATGGCGCAATGGCTTTTTTTCCGATGGCGGGGCGTGGTGGATACAGGCGGCTTCCGGACATTATGCATAATTCCGCATCCTGCGCCCGCAAGCCTTTCTAGATTCCGCGCACGAATGGCGCCAGCATGGCGGCATGCACAACATCGACTTCATCGACACGCACACCGGCGGCGAACCCACGCGCGTGGTGACTGCGGGCTTCCCCGATCTGGGTGCCGGCAGCCTTTTCGAGCGCCGGCAGCGCTTCCGCGATCAGCATGACCGCTGGCGTCGCGCCACCGTGCTCGAACCACGCGGCTCGGACACCGTGGTCGGCGCGTTGCTGGTCGATCCCGTGGATGCGCGAGCTTGTACCGGCGTGATCTTTTTCAACAACATCGGTTATCTCAACATGTGTGGCCACGGCACCATCGGCGTGGTGCGTGCGTTGCAACATCTGGGACGGATCAGCACCGGCATGCATCAGCTGGAAACGCCGGTCGGCATGATCGGTGCCGAGCTGCTGAGCGACGGTCGCGTGGCCATCGACAATGTCGAGAGCTACCGTCTTGCCGCGGATGTGGCCCTGGATGTTCCGGGTCATGGGCTGATTCATGGCGACGTGGCCTGGGGGGGCAACTGGTTTTTCATCACCCGTGACTGTCCGTACCCGTTGCAGCTGTCGCATCGGCGCGAGCTGACGGCTTACACCGAAGCCATTCGTGCGGCCATGGTCCAGGCGGGTGTCACTGGTGCCGACGGTGCCGAGATCGACCACGTCGAAATCAGTGGCGCGGACGATCGCGACGGCGTCAATGCGCGCAACTTCGTGCTTTGCCCCGGCATGGCTTACGACCGTTCACCGTGTGGCACCGGCACCAGCGCCAAGCTCGCCTGTCTGGCAGCCGACGGCAATCTGGCGCCGGGACAAACGTGGCGCCAGTCCGGCATTCTCGGCAGTCAGTTCGAAGGCAGTTATCAGCCCGGTGAACACGGCATTCGGCCGCGCATCATCGGTGCTGCCAGCGTGACGGCGCAGGGGCAATTGTTGATCGACGACAACGATCCGCTGGCCTGGGGCATCGATGTGCGATGAGCGCGCATGAGCTGATCATCGTCGGTGCCGGAATCGTGGGTGCCGCCTGCGCCGATGTGGCCAGTGCCGAAGGCTTCAAGGTGACCGTGGTCGAGCCGGGGCCGATCGGTGGTGGCGTGACCGCGGCCGGCATGGGGCATCTCGTGTCCATGGATGCGGCGCCGTGGGAGCTGGCGTTGACGCATTACTCGCTCGGGTTGTGGGAGTCGCTGCATGACTTGCCCGGCTCCGAATACAGCCGCTGCGGCACCCTGTGGGTCGCGCGCAGCGATGCCGAGGGCGCGCACATCGCGGACAAGCAGGCGCGCCTGGCCGGTGCGGGCATCCGGGCCGAAGTCGTCGACGGTGCGCAGTTGCGTCAGCTGGAACCGGAATTGATCTCCGGACTTGCCGGCGGCCTGCTGGTGCCGGACGAGGGCGTCGTGTATCCGCCGGCGGTGGCGCGCGCGATGATTGCGCGCGCCTGTCATCGCGGCGCCACACTCGAGCGTGCGCGGGTGACCGCCGTCGGCGACCACGAGGTCACGTTGGACAGCGGGCAACACCTGCGCGGCACGGTGGTCGTTGCGGCCGGGTGTGCATTGCCGACGCTGCTTCCCGAGTTGCCGCTGCGTTTGCGCAAGGGGCACCTGGTGATCACGCAACGTTATCCCGGTACGGTTCGGCATCAACTGGTGCATCTGGGCTATGCCGACAGCGTGCACGGCAATGAAGCCAGCGTGGCGTTCAATGTCCAGCCGCGGCCGACCGGACAATTGCTGATCGGTTCGTCGCGCGAGTACGGCCGGACCGATACCGAGGTGTCGATGCCGATGGTGCGGCGCATGTTGCGTCACACGTTCGAGTTTCTGCCCGGCGTGCGTCGGCTGAACGCGCTGCGCATCTGGACCGGCCTGCGACCGGCCAGCACGGATGGGCGGCCATACATCGGCCGGGTCGGCGCTCGCCCGGGCGTATGGGTGGCCGCCGGTCACGAGGGGCTCGGCGTGAGCACGGCACCCGGCACCGCGCGATTGCTGGTCGACCAGTTGCTGGGCCATCAACCGGCGATCGACATGCAGCCGTTCGATCCGATGCGGATGGCGGCATGAGTACGTGCGTGCGCATCATCGTCAACGGCCGCGCGTTCGAGGTGCCCGAAGGTATCAGCGTGGCCGCCGCCATCGCCCACGCCGGCCAGCCGTTTCGACGCGCGCTGGGTGGGCAACGACGCTTCCCCCTGTGTGGCATGGGCGTGTGCTTCGAGTGTCGTGCACGCATCGATGGCGCAGCCCATCAACAGACGTGCATGGTGCCGGTACGCGCCGGCATGAAGGTGGATACCGATGACTGAACGTTACGACGTGCTGGTCGTGGGCGCGGGTCCGGCGGGCCTGGCCGCCGTGCGGGCCGCGGCCGGGCAGGGTGCGCGCGTCGGCTTGATCGACGCGCAGGCGCGCGCAGGCGGACAGGTATGGCGACACGATGTGCGCCATGGCGTGCCGTCGCTGGCACGGCGTCACCTTGCTGCCGCACTTGAGTCGCCGCGTGTGGACTGGTTGGCCGCTACCCGCGTGGTGGCTGTCGAAGCCGGCGGTTTGCTGGTGGAGGATGCGCAACACGCGAGGCGCCTGGAGTACGACGCGCTGATCCTCGCCACCGGAGCACGCGAATTGTTGTTGCCGTTTCCGGGCTGGACGCTGCCGGGCGTGACCGGTGCCGGTGGTTTGCAGGCATTGTCCAAACAAGGTTGGCCGCTGGCCGATCGGCGCGTCGTGGTGGCCGGCAGCGGACCCTTGCTGTTGGCTGTCGCTGCCACCGCGCGGCGTCACGGCGCACAGGTGCTGGGCATTCACGAACAGGCCGGACGCGACGCCATGCTGCGTTTTGCCGGTGGTCTGTGGCGCTGGCCGTCGCGGCTGGTGCAGGCGGCGTCCTTGCGCACGCATCTTGCCGGCGTCCCGTATCGCTGGGGCAGCGTGGTGGTCGCGGCGCATGGTGACGATCGTCTTCGCGAGATCGACATTGATGGCCCGCGCGGCCGGCAACGCATCGAATGCGATCATCTGGCCGTGGGTTACGGGCTGGTTCCCGAAGTGCGTCTGGCGCGGATGCTGGGCTGTGATCTCACCCCCGAAGGCGCACACCGACGGGTCACGGTCGGCACCCGACAAGGCACCAGCGTGGCCAACGTGTACGCCGCCGGCGAGGTCTGTGGCATCGGCGGGCGCGACAGCGCCATCGTCGAAGGCGCCATCGCCGGCCACGCAGCAACGGGATCGACGACAGGCTTGGCGGCACTCGAACGTCGCCGTCGTGGCGCGCGTCGCTTTGCCGCACACCTGAGTCGCCACTTCGCGCTGGTTGCACGGGTGCGCGAGCTGGCCGCGCCGGACACGCTGGTATGCCGTTGCGAAGACGTGCCGCTGTCGGCACTGGACGATTTTGATGATGGCCGCGCGGCCAAGCTCGCCACCCGCTGCGGCATGGGCGCATGTCAGGGACGCATCTGTGGTGCGGCGCTGGCCGAAATGGGCCGCTGCTCACCACATGGCGAGCGGCCACCCCTGTTTCCCGTGCGCCTGGAGTCGCTGGCGTAAATCTGTAGGAGCGGCGGAAGCCGCGATCGGTGATGCCGCAAGGTATGGACCGTGCGGGCACGCCCAATCGCGGCTTCCGCCGCTCCTGCATTCGCTTCGGACCAACGCGGCCCGAATCTTCGTCGCCACGCATGCCATCCACGGGAGGAGGTATGTGCAGATTTCCGCATGCCATGCGCGTAAATTGCGCAAGCCCTGAATGCGACTTTTCCTCTACGGTGGAGGACGATGCAGCGTGCCGCATGGGCAGCTTGCCTGGCACCGAACGAATGGTTGGAGTCCAAACATGAAACTAGAGGGTATTTACGTTCCACTGGTCACGCCGTTCAACGGCAATGGCGAGGTGGACGTGGCCACGCTGGAAACCCTGGTCGATGCGATGATCAACAAGGGCGTGGCCGGAATCTGCGCCTGCGGCACGACGGGTGAATATTACGCGCTGAGCGACGCCGAGCGCGTGCAGGTGCTGGAGACGGTGCATCGTGCCAGTGCCGGGCGGGTGCCGTTGATTGCCGGTATCGGCGACATGTCGACGCGGCGCTCGATCGAGCGTGCCGCCGGCGCCAAGGCGATCGGTTACGACAGCTTGCTGTTGTCGCCACCACCGTACAGCTTGCCCGATCAGGCCGGCATTCGTGCGCATTTCGAATATGTCGCCGAGCATTGCGACTTGCCGATCATCATCTACAACTTTCCCGCGCGCACCGGTGTGAACGTCGAGTTCGACACGGTCGCTGCGCTGGCGCGGCATCCGAACATCATCGGCATCAAGGAATCGAGTGGCGACTTCAGCCAGGCGCTGCGCATGCTGCAGGCCGACTTTGCCGATTTCAACGTCATCTGCGGTTGTGATGACCAGCCGGCCGATTTCTTTTTCTGGGGCGGCAAGAGCTGGGTTGCCGGCGCCGCGAACGTGTTTCCGGGCGAGCAGGTCGCGTTGCATGCGGCGGCCATGGCCGGCGACTGGGATGACGTGCGCAAGCTCATGCGCGCCATGTATCCGGCGCTGCACTCGATGGAATCGGGTGACTACAACCAGAAGGCCAAGGCCGGTTGCCTGAACGGCACGCTGGATGTCGGTGACGTGCGCCTGCCGCTGGTACCGATGGATGCTGCCGCCAAGGATGCATTCCGCCAATTGCTTTGAACGAGGTCGAAACGATGGCATTGAGCAAACAAGAAGTCTTCGCCCGCGCCGAACGCGGCGAGCTGCACGCGCCGCAATTGATTGCCGGTTTCAAAGGCAAGGATGACGGTCTGGACAATCGCACGGCCATCGACAACAGCGTGATCGGTTCGCTGGGAGCCGGTGGCGCGGCCGAGGTCGATGCGGCGGTCAAGGCGGCGCGCGCGTGTTTCGAAGCGGGAGCCTGGCGCAACAAGAGTCCGGCCGAACGCAAGGCCGTGATGCTGAAGTGGTGTGACTTGCTGGATGAACACGCCGGCGAGATCGCCGCGCTCGATTGCGTCGACGGCGCCAAGCCGATCGACGAGTGCGAGAATACCGACACGCCGGACACCATCGACTGCCTGCGCTGGTATGCCGAGGCCGCCGACAAGTGCTTCGGCAAGGTCGCGCCCACTGGCCGCGATGCCACGGCACTGGTGGTCAAGGAGCCGATCGGCGTGGTCGGCGCGGTGTTGCCGTGGAATTTTCCGGCGCAGATGTACGCGTGGAAGGTCGGGCCGGCGTTGGCGACCGGCAACAGCGTGATCGTCAAATCGGCCGAGTTGACGCCGTTGTCGGCGTTGCTGATGACGCGACTGGCGCATCAAGCCGGTGTGCCGGAAGCGGCGTTGCAGGTCGTCAATGGCCTCGGCGAACACGCCGGCGAGGCGCTGGGTCGGCACATGGATATCGACATGGTGTCGTTCACCGGCTCGACCGAAGTCGGCCGGCGTTTTCTGTCCTACGCGGCCGAAAGCAACCTCAAGCAGATCGTTCTCGAGTGCGGCGGCAAGAATCCGCAGGTGGTGTTTGCCGATGCCGACATCGACGCCGCGGTGGAGGATATTCTCTCGGCCGCATTCTGGAACATGAGCGAAAACTGCAGTTGCGGCTCGCGCCTGATTGTCGCGCGCGAAGTGCATGATGCCTTGATCGACAAACTGGTCGCCGGCCTCGCCGACTGGAAACTGGGCGACCCGCGCGAGCCCGGCGTGCGCCTGGGGCCGATGGTCGAGGGTCCGCACCTGGACAAGGTCAAGAGTTTCATCGACCAGGCCGAAGTCGACGGCGCGCGCTGCGTGACCGGCGGCAAGATTCGCAGCGATTTCCTGAGCGGCTGGTACGTCGAGCCGAGCGTGTACGTGGACGTCAAGCCGGACACACGTCTGTTTCGCGAAGAAGTCTTCGGCCCGCTGCTGGCCGTGACCGCATTCGATGACGAGGCCGAAGCCGTGCGTCTGGCCAACGACACCACTTACGGATTGGCGGCCTCGGTGTACACGCAAAACGTGCATCGCGCGCAGCGTGTGGCCAGCGCCATACGGGCCGGCACCGTATCCGTGAACGGCTTTTCCGAAGGTGACATGAGCACGCCGTTCGGCGGCTACAAACTGTCCGGCTTCGGCGGCCGCGACAACGGCATGGAAGCGCTGGACCAGTATCAGGAAACCAAGACCATCTGGTACGTGAATCGCGGACTGGACGACTGAACCAACCGCCGCGCGAGTTACCACCCGCTTCAATGCCAAGGGGCTGTCATGAACAAATTGTGGACCACTCTGGGCTGCACGGCGTTGCTAGCCGTCGTCAGCGCACCGGCACTTGCCGCCACCGACCATGCCGATACCGGCAGCCGTGCCGACGCCACGTTCAAGGCCTTGTACACGCGCGAGTGGAATTGGCGCCAGGCCCAGTTCGACCGCGATGCCGGCGAGCACGGCCCGGATCATTTGCCGCGCATCAGCCCGGCCGTGCAGGTCAGGCGCGAACACTACTGGGCCAACGTGCTCGACAAGCTCAAGGCCATTCCGGTCGACAAGCTGAGTGCGGCCAACCAGACCAACTACAAGGTCTACATCTACCAGATCCGCTCGTTGCTGAGCGACCAGAAGTTTCAGGTCTGGCAGATGCCATTCAATGGCGATACCGGGTTCTGGACCACGCTGGGTGCCAGTGCGCGGCGTCATTTCGATGACGCCGGCGACTACCGCAATTACCTCGACCGCCTGCGCGACGTGCCGCGTTACTTCAAGCAGGAAATGGCCAACATGCGCCTTGGCCTGGATCGCGGCTTCAGCCAGCCGGCGGTGGTGGTCAACGGCATCAAGGGCTCGATCGCCAGCGTGATCGATGCCAAGGGCAAGGCCAACCTGTTCTACACGCCGTTCAAGGACATGCCCGAAGGCATGTCGGATGCACAGAAAAACAAGCTGCGGACGCAGGCACTGGAGGTCATCAAGACCGACATCATGCCGTCGTACAAAAAGCTGCTCGGCTTCATGAACGACGTCTACCTGCCGAATGCGCGCGACAGCATAGCCGCCTACGACCAGCCCGACGGCAAGGCGTTCTACGCATCGCGCATCTACAAGTTCACCACGCTCGACCTGACGCCAAAACAGATCCACCAGATCGGCCTCAAGGCCATGGCCGGCATTCACGAGGAAATGCTGGCGACGATCGAGAAGTCCGGTTTCAAGGGCGACTTCCAGCAGTTCCTGCATTTCCTGCGTACCGATCCGCGCTTCTACGCCAAGTCGCCGGAAGAGTTGCTCAAGGATGCCGCCTGGATCGCCAAGGAGATCGACGGCAAGATCGGCAACTACATCGGGCGCATGCCGCGCGCGCGTTATGCCATCAAGCCGGTGCCGGCGAGCCTGGCGCCGTTCTACACCGGCGGTCGCGGCGGCCCGGGCGTGTACTTCGTCAATACCTACAACCTGCCGGTGCGCAAGTTGTATTCGTTGCCGGCGCTGACCTTGCACGAAGCCGAGCCGGGGCACGCCACGCAGATGCCGCTGGCGGCCGAACTGAAGGGCCTGCCGGACTTCCGTCGTTACTACTACATCTCGGCGTATGGCGAAGGATGGGCGCTGTATTGCGAATATCTGGGCGTGGAAATGGGCATCTACCACACGCCGTACCAGTACTTCGGTTACCTGAGCTATCAGGCTTGGCGCGCGGCGCGGCTGGTAGTCGACACCGGCATTCACGCCATGGGCTGGAGCCGCGACAAGGCGGTCCGGTACATGCGCAACAACACCGCGCTGGCCGAGCACGAAATCCAGACCGAGGTGACGCGTTACATCGCCTGGCCGGGTCAGGCGCTGGCCTATTACCTGGGCGAGCGCGACATTCGTCAGCAGCGTGAGCGCGCCGAGAAGGCACTGGGCGACAAGTTCGATCTGCGCGCCTTCCATGACGCGGTGTTGTCCACCGGCTCGGTGCCGTTGCCGGTGTTGAACGAGCGCATCACCCGCTTCATCGACAGCGGCGGTCAGTCGCCGTACGCGAACGACCAGGACTGAAGCGTCGAGTTCACCTGTAGGAGCGGTGGAAGCCGCGACAGGTCGTGCCGATACGGTTCATGCCTTGCGGCGTAACCGATCGCGGCTTCCGCCGCTCCTACAAAAAAATATCAGGCCGCGGAGTGAGTACATGGCAACACAAGGCAAGTTCCACAAAAACCTCGGCCTGACCGATCTGACTTTCATCGGGCTGGGTGCGATCTTCGGCTCGGGCTGGCTGTTCTCGGCCAGTCACGTGTCGGCGCAGGCAGGACCGGCCGGCATCCTGTCATGGGTGATCGGCGGCGGCGCAGTGCTGCTGCTGGGACTGGTCTACTGCGAGCTGGGGGCGGCATTGCCGCGCGCTGGTGGTCCGGTGTTGTATCCGGCGTACTCGCACGGATCGCTGGTCGGTTACCTGATGGGACTGATGACGCTGATCGCGTTCTCCAGTCTGATCGCCATCGAAACCGTCGCCTGCCGCCAGTACGCGGCCGCCTGGTGGCCGCAACTGAACACGCCCGGCACGCAGGATCCGTCGACGCTCGGCTGGATCGTGCAATTCGCGTTTCTCGCGTTTTTCTTCGGGCTCAACTATTACAGCGTGAAAACCTTCGCGCGCGCCAACAACATCATCAGCATCTTCAAGTTCGTGGTGCCGATGCTGGTGATCATCGTGTTGTTGACGTTCTTCAATCCGGACAACATGACCAGCCACGGTTTTGCGCCGTCGGGGTTTGCCGGTGTCGAGGCCGCGGTGTCCGCCGGTGGCATCATTTTCGCCTACCTCGGGCTGACGCCGATCATTTCCGTGGCCAGCGAGGTGCGCAATCCGCAGCGCACGATTCCGATCGCATTGATTTTGTCGGTGGTATTGTCGACCGTTATCTACCTGCTGTTGCAGATCGCTTTCCTTGGCAGCGTTCCGGCGGACATGCTGGCCGGCGGCTGGGCCGGTGTCGGCGAAAGTTTTTCGCTGCCGTTCCATGATATCGCCATCATCCTCGGTATCGGCTGGTTGGCGTTTCTGGTCGTGTGCGATGCGGTGATCTCGCCCAGCGGAACCGGCAACATCTACATGAACGCGACGCCGCGCGTGGTCTACGGCTGGGCGCGCAGCGGCACCTTCTTCAAGGTGTTCACGAAGATCGACAAGAAGTCCGGCATCCCGCGTCCGGCATTGTGGCTGACCTTTGCGCTGGCCGTTTTCTGGACGATGCCGTTTCCGTCGTGGGCGGCGTTGATCAAGGTGGTATCGGCGGCGCTGGTGCTCAGTTACGCAGTCGCGCCGGTGACGGCGGCGGCATTGCGGCGCAATGCGCCCGGCTTGCCGCGACCGTTCCGTGTGCGCGGATTCGGCGTGATCGGCCCGGTCTCGTTCGTGGTCGCCGCGTTGATCGTGTATTGGTCGGGCTGGGATACGGTGTCCTGGTTGCTGGGCTCGCAGATCGTTCTGTATTTCATCTATATCGCGTGTGTCGGCATGTCGCCGGCGCGGCGCACGGGTCTGGTCAACGACGTGAACTCGTCACTGTGGCTGATCGCGTTTTATGCCATGGCCATGATCGCGTCCTGGATGGGCACGTTTGGCGGCATCGGCGTCGTCGGACACCCATGGGATTCCGCGCTGGTCACCGTGATTGCGCTGATTTCCTATTACTGGGGCGCATGGACCGGTGTGCCGCCGGCGCGCGTCGATCTGGGTAGCGACGAAGACTGACAGCACGGTTCGCGAGCCCGTGTGAAAGCCCGCAGAACACTGCATTCCGCAGGTCGGGCACTGCCCGACAACCAACCCACATGCGCTCATGACGTTTGTTGACGGGCAATGCCCGTCCTACGTGGAAACTGCATCCTCATGTTGTTTTGTTTGGATGGCCATATGTTTGGCCGTCCATTCACATTGTGCGGTTTTCCGCATGCGTGCGTTGCAAATACAACAAGACGCTTTCAGCTGGCAATGACAGGATGAAATACAAGGTGGGTCCCCGGGAGATGTTTGCCCGTTGGCTCGCGAATATCGGGTTTGCGCCGCTGGGGCGGTTGCTTGCCACAGACATTTACACCCAGGGAACGAGCTTGTCGATGCGCACAGGTCTGTGTCGTGTCACGGGTTGATGTGTCTTTCGGGGCCGGTTTCGTGATTAACGCATATGCGGGTTTCGCGGGCGCACTGAAAGGCACGGCAGGGATCGGCATGGTTTCGAATTGACCCAGGTCCCGGGTGGTGCCATGCGTTGGCGGCATCGCGGACGACTCCAACGTGAGGGATGCTTGTGAAGCTAAAGACCAATACTTTGTCCTCGGCGGTGCGCATGGCTCTGGCCGTGGGCGTGGTGGTGGCGACGGGTGCGATGGTGCCGGCGTTTGCCCAGAACACGGGTGCGCAGTCCGCATCCGGTGAAACCGATCAGCCGACCCAGCTGCAGAGCGTCGTGGTAACCGGCTCGCACATTCGCCGCGTCGACATGGAGACGGCCAGCCCGGTGGTTACCGTGGATCAGGCGACGATCGAAGCGACCGGCGCGTTGACGCTTGGCGAGTTGGTTCAGGATTTGCCGGCCATGACCGGCGGTGTGACCAATCCGCAGGTCAACAACGGCGGCGGTACCGGTGCGTCGTCGGTGAACCTGCGTGGACTGGGCCCCAGTCGCACGCTGATCCTGGTCGACGGGCATCGGGTGCTCAGCGGCGACATCAACGTGATTCCCGCGGCCATGATCGCGCGCATCGACGTGCTGACCGATGGTGCGTCGGCCGTGTACGGCTCCGATGCCATTGGTGGCGTGGTCAACTTCATCACCAAGAAAAATTTCCAGGGCGTGGAATTCAGCGCCAACTACGGGCAGTCTTCGCATGCCGACGGTCGCAGTCGTGGCTACACGGTCACGTTCGGCAACAAGACCGAAAATGGCAGCATCATCGCCGGCGTCGGCTACAACAAGACCGATGGCGTGGAGTCCAGCAACCGCTGGTTCGCGGAAAACGCGGTGTCGCTTTACGGCGATGCCAACACGCCGATCACCGGGTTTGTGGGCGGCTCGGGGTCGTCGCCCTACGGTGATATCCAGATACCGCCCAGTGGCCCGGTGCACGATGCGTTCGCCGGTTGCGCCTCGGGTGCCTTGGCACGCAATCCCGGCGCCAGCGGCATGGACCCGATCAACGATTACCACTGTTACCAGAACACCGGCCCCAACAGCGACAAGTACAACTATGCTGCGGTCAACCTGATCATGACGCCGCAGGAACGCAGCAACGGATTCATCCTCGCCGAGTACAAGCTCTCGGACAACGTCAAGACTTACCTCAACGCGTATTACACCAAGACCAGCTCCGCCTTCCAGATCGCGCCGGGCGTGTACGGCAGTCCGTATGGTGCCAGCATTTCGGCGCAGAATTATTACAACCCGTTCGGCATCGACTACAGCCCGACCGGCGGCATGTTCCTCGCGCGCCTGTCGGCGCTGGGCAATCGCGCGGCCGAGTACGGTCGTGACGACGTGCAGATCAGCACCGGGTTCAAGGGTGCGTTCTCGCTGTTCGACCAGCGCTGGCACTGGGAGGTGGGCATGGACTATGGCCACGCCAGCATGACCACCACCACGCTGAATCTGGCCAACAACAACAAGCTCTACACCGGGCCGTCGTTCATGGGTTCCGACGGCGTGGTCCACTGCGGCACGCCGGGCAACATCATCAGCGGCTGCGATGCGTCGTTCAATCCGTTCAACCTGCAGTCGCCCAATTCGGTGGCGGCACTGCAAAATGCTGCCGTACCGGCGATCAGCAACACCTACAGCCAGCAGAAAATCCTGCGCGCCGATGCCAACGGCGGCCTGTTCAACCTGCCGGCCGGCACCGTGCAGCTGGCGGTCGGCATGAGCTACCGCAAGCAACATTCGCGGACCCGCGTCGATCCGTTGCTGAACATCGACCCGGCCACCGGCACCTGCACCCTGGGCAGCCAGTGCTCCTCGGGTTTGCAGGGCGGCTTCAACGTCAAGGAAATCTACGCCGAGGCGTTCATCCCGATTCTCCAGGGGCTGCCCGGTGCCGATGCGCTGAATCTGACCATCGGCGATCGCTATTCGCGCTTCAGCAGTTTCGGCAGCACCAACAACATGAAGTTTGCCGTCGAGTGGCGACCCATCCGCGAGTTGCTGCTGCGTGGCACCGTGGCCGAGGTGTTCCGTGCGCCGACCATCGGCGCCGTGTACGGTGCGCCGGCCAACGATGCACCGCGCATCGTGTCCGATCCGTGCGTCGGTTATACGGGCAACCCGGTCAACCCGGCGTGCGTGAACGTGCCCACCGATGGCAGCTTCGTCAACACCAACGTGCAGAACCAGCAGCAGGTCAACACCATTACCGCCGGTTCGGCGTACGCGGGATTCCCGATCAAGCCGGAGTCGGGCAAGTCGTTCGACGTCGGTGCCGTGTACAGCCCGTCGTGGGCGCCGGGCTTGTCGGCCAGCGTAGACTTCTGGCATCTGTATCTGAACGACATCATCACCACGGTCGGCCTGCAGAGCCTGTTGAACCTGTGCAGCGCCGGGCAGACGCAATACTGCCAGTACATCCATCGTTATCCGAGTGGTTTGCAGCAAGGTCAGATCGCGCCCAGCACGGTCGAGCCGACCGGCAACCTCGGCAGCGTGCGTGTTGGCGGCGTGGATGCCAGCGTGAGCTACAAGCTCAATACGCAAAACCTGGGCCACTTCAACTTCGTGTTGAATGCGACCTACCTCAGGTATTACGATCAGCAGACCGCGCCCAACCTGCCGGGCAATGTCACGTATCACAACGCCGGTCACGTGCTGACCTACGGCTCGGCGGCCGCGGGCGCTTGCGCGGGTGGCACCGAGTGCCTGTATCCGCGCGTTCGTGCCAACGGCCACGTGCGCTGGCAGATGGGGCATTGGAGTGCATCCTGGCGGACCCGTTTCATCGGCGGTTTCCGCATGGGATCGCCGGCACCGTCGCAGGACGTGCATCCGGCCGGCAGTGCGCTCGACGGCGTGTACTTCGATTACGGCGCCACCGTGTATCACGACCTGACCGTGGGCTACGAGGTCGAGCCGCTCAACACGCGCATCGATCTGGGCGTCAACAACGTGTTCGACAAGCAGCCTCCGTTCCTCTACTCCAACAACACCAACAACTCCAACACCGTGGCCGGCATGTTCGACCTGATGGGTCGCTATTACTGGACGCGCGTGACGGTCAGTTTCTGACCGGCAACCACCGATCTCCCCTCTTGAGCCGTGTCTCCGGACACGGCTCTTTTTTGCTTTATCCTGTCGCGATGACCAGCGCCGACGACTTCCAGGCCATCTCCTCCGCCTTGTCCACGGGCGATCTGCCCGAGGCCGAGCGCCGTTGCCGCGACGCGCTTGCAGATGAGCCGCGCAACGTCGACGTGTTGTTGATGCTGGCGGTCAGCCTGCATTGGCAAAAGCGGCTCGACGAGGCGGTCGCGATCTATGCGCGGCTGACCGGGTTGCAGCCGCGCTCGGCCCTGCATTGGTCCAATTACGCCACCGCGTTGCGCGAACAGGCCGACAAGACGGCGTCGCCGGCGGCCGGCCTCGACGCCTCCGCCGAGGCGTATCGAACGGCGTTGCGTCTGGAACCGGGCAATGTTGCGGCGTTGGTGAACTACGGTTTGCTGTTGCTGCAACGGCGTGATTTCCTGGGTGCGCGCGATGCGCTGCTGAAGGCCGTCAAGCTCGATCCCGCGACGCCACGCACACGCATCCACGCCGCGCGCGCCTGTCTGGAATGTCATGATTCGGGTGCTTCGGAACTGCTGTTGCCATGGCGGCAGTGGTCAGCGCTTGATCCCGTGCTGCAACGCGAGTTGGCCAGCCTGTTGGCGGCACAGGGTGACGGTGCCGATGCCATGACCGTGCTGGAATCCTTGTTGCGCGAGCAGCCGCACGATGTGCCGGCGCGCCTGCAACTGGCTGGTCTGCTGGAGCACACCAACCAGCTTGATCGCGCTGAAAAAATGTTGCAGGACATGGCGGATGCGCCGGAGGTGGATGCGGCCGTGCGCAACGAGGTGGCGCATCAGCGTGCCACGCTGGCCATGCGTCGGTCCGATCCCGCGGCGGCCAGGCAGCTGCTCGAACAGGCCGGGCCGCGTGGCGAGGGTGATTACGCGCATGACTTCACGCTGGCTTCGGCCTGCGACAAGCTTGATGACCGCGCCGCGACATGGCAAGCGCTCGAGCGCGCCCACGCGACCCAGATCGAAGCCATGAAGCTGGCTGTGCCGT
This sequence comes from Oleiagrimonas sp., assembly GCA_035690885.1. Lineage (GTDB taxonomy): Bacteria > Pseudomonadota > Gammaproteobacteria > Xanthomonadales > Rhodanobacteraceae > Oleiagrimonas. The sequence continues at coordinate 17,772 of DASSKC010000109.1, forward strand.
ACCGGTTTGTCGATGACGCGCCGATCCTTCCGGCAGCCGTTGATCGGGTCGGCGCCGAACAGTTCGCGGATTGGCCGGAACTGCCGGCACCGGGTATGCGCGAGAGCCCGGTTTTCGTGGTCGGCTTCCCGCGCTCGGGCACGACGCTGGTCGAGCAAATGCTCGATGCGCATCCACGCCTGCAGTCGATGGACGAGCGACCGTTCCTCAATATCCTCGGCGACAGTTTGAGTGCGCGCGGTTTGCGTGTGCCGCTGGATCTGCAGCGATTGAATGCGGACGATTGCGAACGCCTGCGCGCACACTATTGGCGGCTGGTGGCCGACCGGGTGACGCTTGACGAGGGCGGGCAACTGGTCGACAAGAATCCGCTGAACATGTTGTCGCTGCCGCTGATCAAACGGCTGTTCCCGCACGCGAAGATCATCCTGACCGTGCGTGATCCGCGCGACGTCATCCTCAGCTGCTACATGCAGCATTTCCATTCCAGCGTGCTGGCCGTGGCCGCCGCCAGCATCGAGAAACTGGCGCGCACGTATGTGGTGGCGATGCAGCATTGGCTGCACCACGTCGAGGTGTTGCAGCCGGACGTGCGCGTGGTGCGTTATGAATCGCTGGTGGCCGACATCGACGCCCAGGCGCGTGTCATCGCCGACTTCCTCGGGCTCGACGACGCCACGTGCATGGCCGCCTTCGACCGGCATGCGCGCGACAAGGGTTACATTGCCACGCCCAGCTACACCCAGGTCATCCAGCCGGTGAACCGTAAGGCGGTCGGGCGTTGGCAGCGTTATCGCGAGCACATGGAGCCGGCGTTGTCGATCCTCGCCCCCATGTTGCAGCACTGGGGTTATCCAGGCGACCCCACCCGCCATGCTGATTCGAAGCCGCAACTGTAGGAGCGGCGGAAGCCGCGATTCGGCAACGCCGCAAGGCAATATCCGTACGGGCACGGTCCATCGCGGCTTCCGCCGCTCCTGCAGCAAGCCGAGCGCGCCGCAACCCGGTAGGTCGGGTTGGCTCCATCAACCCGACATGGCGTGATGCGGCATGGACGTCGGGTTACGCCTGCGGCTCAACCCGACCTACGACAAGCCGAGAGCGTGGCGCAACGGATCCAGCAATTCACCGTAGCGTGGCGTGTGTGCGGTGCTGCGGCGGAGGGGCTGGCGTACCTGGGTCGCACTGGGCGAGCGCACCTCGCGACGGGTTTCGTGGAAGGCCAGGCAGGCCGGATCGAAGGCCAGGCCGCAGCCCTCGAGCAGGGCGCGGATGCGCGCTTCCGGGTCGGCCAGCAACTGTTCGTGGTCGTGTCCGAACACGTGGTCGGGCGCACGTGATTGCCAGTGGCGCATGGTCTGGTCGCTGTCGCGCCAGAAGGCGGCCAGGTCGTCGAAGGTGCGCGTGTAGTCGTTGCCGTCCAGGTGCTGGCGGTAGCACGAGAAACAGGTTTCCACCGGATCGCGGTGGCAGCACACGATGCGCGCGCCGGGCAGCATGGCGCGAATGGCGCCGATGTACATCCAGTTGTTGGGCAGTTTGTCGGTCGACACCGGTCGTTTGCCGCGCCAGTGCGCGGTGCGTTCCAGGTAGCGCCTGCCGAGTCGCTCCCAGTCGGCCGGCTGCATCGCCGCCACCCAGGCCGGAAACGCTTGCCCGCGACGCTGCGACTCCTCGGCGATCACCGCGGGCAGGTCGTGCAGCTCGCCGGCGCCGGCGACGTCGTGATGCGAGGCGAGGATCTGCTCCACCAGGGTCGAGCCGGAGCGCGGCATGCCGACGATGAAGATCGCTTCGTGTCCCAGCGCGTCCGTTTTCGCGCCCTGCGGAAACGGCTCGAAGGCCTTGGTGATGGCGGCTATGGTGTCGGAAAAGCCGCTCGCGTTCCAGGCGCGCCGACGGCGTGCCAGGGCATGCGCGTTGTTCAGCGCGCCCAGTGCGTCCTCGTAATGTCCGGCCTCGTCGAGTGCGCGTGCCAAGGCCATGCCGGAGGCGATGCGGTCGTCGTCGCTGGCGCGTGTGTCCTTGACCGCTGTCTGCATGCGCTTGATGTCGCCGTCTTCGAACGGCACGGTCTTGAGGTCGGCCAGACCCCACCAGGCCATGCCCGCGGACGGGTGTTCGGCCAGTATGCGGCGGTATTCGCGGGTGGCTTCCTCCACACGGTCGGCGGTACGCAGCAAATCGGCCAGCATCGCGCGCGCGCCGGCATCTTCAGGGGCCAGTTGCACGGCACGTTTGAGTGCTTCCACGGCTTCGTCGTTGCGCACGCAGCGGGTCAGCATCACGCCGAGATTGAACCAGGCCAGGGCCATGCGCGGCTCCAGCTTGCACGCTTGCTTGAGCTCCGTGACCGCGGCGTCGTACTCGCCGGCATTGCCCAGCACGGTGGCCATGGTGTTGTGATACAGCGCGTCGCCCGGTCGTTGCGAAAGCGCGCGACGCATGCTTTGCATCGCTTCGCTCGAGCGTCCGCGCATGTCCAGCATGCCGGCATTCAAGCGCAGGACCTCGGGGTGCGCGGGATGCGCGCGAAGCAGCGCTGCCAGCGCGCTTTCGGCGGCGTCCGGTTGTCCGGACTCCAGCGCCTGCGCGGCGCCGATCAGTTGACGGGTGCTCTCCGGGGACAGGCCCCGCAAACGCGAATTCACATGCAAACCCTCGGTATGGACAACGGTGTACGGGTGCGCGACCCGATGCCCGTCTGCCGCCGGTTTCGCGGGGGCACGGGCATCCTTATACTTTGGCAGACGTCAGCCAATGAGTCGATCCATGCACAATCCGACTACCGACCGCCTGGGACCGATGCGCGAACGCGCACGCGCCGCACTGGAACGTGATGACGTGGCCGCCGCCGAGCGCGATTTTTCGCGTTTGCTCGAGGCGGCGCCCGATGATGCCGAGGCGTTGCAGTTTCTTGCCGCGCGTCATCTGTCGCGTGGCGACGCAGGACGCGCCGTGGAAATGCTCGGCAGCGTCAGCCGGGCGCAGCCGGGCAACGCGTCGGTGTGGTATCAGTTGGGCAGCGCGCAGATGGCCGGTGGCGATTTTGCCGCCGCTGCGGACAGTCTGCAGCGTGGCCTGGATCGGGTCCCGCAGATGTTCGTGGCGCGCCTGCGGCTGGGCATCTCGCTGCAACAACTCGGACGCGGGGACGAGGCTCTGGTGGCGTATTTCAGCGCCATCAACTCGGCCCAGGCGCAGGGCCGGTGGCTGAGTGACGAAACCACGCCGCCGGGCATGCGCGATGCGGTCAAGTTTGCCATGAACCACGTCGATGCCGGTCGCCACAACCTGTTCGACGCGGTACTCGAGCCCTTGCGTCAACGCCACGGTGCCGGCGCGCTGGAACGCGTCGAGCATGCGTTGGCCATCTATCTGGGCGAAAAGCCGCTCAACCTGCCCGATGCGCGGCAGAAACCGAAGTTTCTGTATTTTCCGGACATACCGAGCCAGACGTACTACGCCCAGGATCGCTTTCCCTGGCATCGCGAGCTCGAAGCGGCCACCGACACCATCCGCGGAGAGTTGTGCGAGGTGTTGCAGCAGCAAGCCGACAAGCTGGAGCCGTTCCTGGGTACGCACGAGCCCGAGGCCTTGTATACGCACCTCAGCTCCAGCGGCGACGAGGATGCGCGCTGGGATGCGTTCTTCTTTTATCGCCACGGCAACCGTTACGACACGCACTGCGAGCGCTGTCCGCAAACCATCGGCTTGCTGGATTCCACGCCGCTGGTGCGCATTCGCGACCATGGTCCGGAAGCGCTGTTCTCGGTCCTGCGTCCCGGTACCCACATCCTGCCGCATCGCGGCGTCACCAACACCCGGTTGGTCACGCACCTGCCGCTGATCGTGCCGTCCGATTGCGCGATCAAGGTGGGCGGCGAGGACCACGTCTGGCAGGAGGGCCAGTGCGTGACCTTCGACGACACCTTCGAGCACGAGGCGTGGAATGACAGCGACCAGACCCGCGTGGTGCTGATCGTGGACGACTGGAATCCGGATCTCACCGAGGTCGAGCAACACGCCGTCAGCGATCTGGTCGCGGCCATTGGCGACTTCAACCGTGCTTGCGAGGTGCCGGAGACGGCGGGGTAGGCGGCTTGCCGGGCTTGCGGCGAGGTCGGAGCTTGCCAGGGTACCGGGTACACTTATGGGCGCTGTAACCTCGCATGGGTGCCGGATCTCGCGCCCATAAGTGTACCCGGTACCCCGCTCCGAACTTGCCTCACGCCCTGTTCGGGGCGCGTGGCCCGCTCCGAACTTGCCTCACGCCTTGTTCGGGGCGCGCGACCCCGCTCCGAGCTTGCCTCACGCCCTGATCGAAGCGCGCGGCCCCGCTCCGAACTTGCCTCACGCCCTGGTCGAAGCGCGCGGCCCCGCTCCGATCAGTAACGCGGGACCGACGGGTCGATTTCCTCGGCCCATTTGTCCATGCCGCCCTCGACGCTGTAGATGTTCTTGAAGCCGTGCGCGGCGAACTGTTCGGCGACGCCGCGGCTGGCCACGCCGTGGTGGCAGATGAAGGCGATGGTGGTGTCCTTCGGCAAGGCGTTCAGGCCTTCGTAGCCTTCTTCTTCCAGCACGCGTGCCTGCGCCAGCGGCGCGGCCTTGGCGCGAGATGGCGCCGGGCGCACATCGACCAGAATCAGGCCGTCGTTGGCATCCAGATGCTGCTTGAGCTCGGCCACGCTCATCGACTTGACCTCGGTGGCGCCGGGAAATTTCAGGCTCAGGCCCGCGCCCTGCATGGTTTCCACCCAGTCGATGGTGATGCCCTTGGCACGCTGGGCGGTGCCGACATCCATGTGTACTTCCAGGCCGTTGGCATGCGTGACGATGTCGCTGTCGCCGGCTTCGGCGAGGCGGAAACCGGCGTCGTGGTCAACGCCGACCTCAAGGTGCAGCACCATGCCGCCGGCGTCGCCCATGGCCTGGTTGATGGCGGTGACCGCCTTGTCGGTAATGGTGATTTCCGGCGGTGTGCGGTCCGGTTGCGGCAGGCCGAACAGGTCGTGCAGCTCGCCGCTGGCATACATCTGCTTGACGATGTCGGCGCCGCCGACCAGCTCGCCGCCGACGTACAGTTGCGGAATCGTCGGCCAGCTGCCGTAGTCCTTGATGCCTTGGCGGATTTCCGGGTCGTCGAGCACGTTGACGGTGTGGTATTCCGGCAGCAGGTCGCTCAGGGCCTTGCTGGCGGCGGCGGAAAAGCCGCACATCGGCTGCTGACGGTCGCCCTTCATGAACAGGACGACGCGGTGTTCCTTGACGATGGCGTCAATGCGGTCGTGGACGGCGGTTTCGGTGGACATCGGTGAAGCTCCGGAAAGGTGGGCGGCAATAGATTTACATGTTGGTTGTCGAGGCCCGGTTCAAGTGCACGAGCGTCAAGACTGGACGACGGTAGGAGCTGCGCAAGCTGCGATCGGGTGTGCGCGCCCGGCTGGTACCTTGCCACGACTTTGCCGCGTCACGGGTCGCTTCCGCAGCTCCTACAATGGTCGCACGATGGTGTGCGCCAGCGGCAGAATGCACGGCACCCACAGCGTGTATTGTCGCGCCGATGGATGCAGGCCGTCATCGGACAGCATGTCGCGTGCCGCACCGCACTGGCGCGAGATGTCGGTGATGTCCGCCCAGCCCGCCCCGGCGGCTGTCACCTGCTCGTGAGCGGCCGCATTGAACCCGTCGATGGCCGCTGCGATGGCGTCCGGATGGCCGTTGTTCTCGCGCGCAAAGCGCGTCACGCCCCAGTCCGGTATCGACACCGCCAGCACATGGCTGGCCTTGCCATCGGCCAGGCCGATGGCGCGTTGCAGCAGGTCGCCGAATTCGGTGCGGTAATTGTCGGCGTCGCGGCCGCGGTACTGGTTGTTGACGCCGATCAACAACGTGACCAGATCCCAACTTGGTTCAAGCGTGGCTGCATCCATGCCGGCGGACAACTCATCCGTGGTCCAGCCGGTGACGGCAATGATGTGCGGGTCGTCGACGTCATCGCCCGCGGCACGCAGCTGACGCGCCAGCACGACCGGCCAGCGCGCCGATTCGGGTACGCCCTCGCCAATCGTGTACGAATCGCCCAGTGCCAGAAACCGCATATATCCAGCTACGCCAGCGCCGAGGATGCCGGCGTCGTGTCGGCCATGCGCGCCAACGTGCGTTCGATGCGCACGAACACGTCGGCCAGTTGCGCCGGTTCGGGCAGCAGGGTCAGACGCAGGTGGCGGCTGTTGGCGATGTTGAAGCTGGTGCCGGGCGCCAGCAGTACCGATTCGTCTTCCAGCAGGCGCAGCGCAAACTCGTTGTCATCGAATACCGGCAGTGCGTCGATGCGCACCGAGGGCAGCGCGTACAGCGCGCCGGCGGGCGTGACCATGTCCAGATACTCGCTGGCGGCAACGCCGTCGAGTACCGCCTGGCGCGCCTGGTACAGGCGGCCACCCGGCGCGGTCAACGTGTCGATGCTGCTCAGCCCTTGCAGCGCCGGGGCCACGGCCCATTGCGTGGGCACGTTCGGGCACAGGCGCAGTGCGGCCAGCAGTTGCAGCGCATCGCGATAGCCGGCGACGGCAGCCGGCGCACCGGACAAGGTCATCCAGCCGACGCGATAACCACAGGCGCGGTGGACTTTGCTCATGCCGCCGAAGGTCACGCACGGATGCGATCCGGCCAGCGGGGCCAGCGGTTGAAACCGGGCGCCGTCATAGGTGATGCCGTCATAGATCTCGTCGCACAGCAACAGCAGGCCATGGCGCTCGGCCAGGGCGACGATGCGTTCGAGCAGGGCGCGCGGGTATACCGCACCGGTCGGATTGTTCGGGTTGATCAAGACGATCGCACGCGTGCGCGCACTGATCAGCGATTCGATCTCGTCCGGATCGGGCAGGTGCGCGTTGGCGGCCAGACAGCGGTAGTAGTGCGGACGCCCGCCGTTCAGCAGCGTCGAAGCGCTCCACAGGGGATAGTCGGGGCTGGGCAGCAGCACTTCGTCGCCGGGCGAGAGCAGGGCGCGCAGACTGATGTCGATCAGCTCGCTGACGCCGTTGCCGATGAACACGCGATCGTTGTCGACGCCGGTCACACCGCGCCCCAGTTGCTGTGCCGCGACGGCGGCGCGCGCTTCGTCCAGGCCTTGTTCCTGGCAGTAGCCGTCGCTGGCGGCAAGGTGCTCGGCCACGGCCTGGCGCAAGTGCTCGGGCGCGCGAAAGCCGAAGCGGCCGGGGTTGCCGATGTTCAGATGGACGATGTCGCGACCAGCCGCTTCCAGTTCGCGGGCGCGGCGCGCCAGAGTGCCGCGGATTTCGTAGCGCACTTCGCGCAGGCGGGAGCTGGGTTGGATCGGGTTCAACACGGTGTACCGAAATGGAATCAGCGCATGCTACCAGCGCCTGCTACGCTTCGCCCATGTCACCAGATTCGACGCTAAGGCGGTTGCGGCATATAGGCTGGCGCGGCCCGTTGCCGTCGACGTCGGTGGCACGCGTGGTCGCGCAGCATCGCGCGGGCTACGAGGTCCACGATGGCAGCCGCGTGCGTGCGGTGCAACCGGCGGGGCATTTTCTCAAACGCGGGCTCGATCCGTCATTGCGACCGGCGGTAGGCGATTTTGTCGAGCTGGCGGGCGACGGCGAGGACACCGAGATCACCCGCGTGTTGCCGCGTCGCTCGACCCTGACCCGCGCCGCTGCCGGCGAGCGCTACGAGCGCCAGGTCATCGCCACCAATATCGACTACGTACTGGTGTTGACCGGCCTGGATGGCGACTTCAACCCGCGTCGCATCGAGCGCTATCTGCTGTTGGTGGAGGGTTCCGGGGCACAGCCGGTGGTGTTGCTGGGCAAGGCCGACCGCGCCGCCGACGTGGCCGAGCGCGAGCAGGCGCTGCGCGAGCGCTTGCTCGAGGACACGCCCATCCACGTGGTCAACAGCAAGGACCCGGCCAGCGTCGCAGTGCTCGATACCTACCTTGGGCCCGGTGACAGCGCCGTGCTGGTTGGCTCCTCCGGCGCCGGCAAGTCCACGCTGACCAATACCTTGCTGGGCGAAACGCGCATGGCCACGGGCCGGGTGCGCGCGTCGGACAGCCGCGGCCGGCACACCACCACCCACCGTGCGTTGCTGATGCTGCCCACCGGGGGCTGCCTGATCGACACGCCGGGCATGCGCGAATTGAAGCTGACCGGCGAAGAGTCGCTGGACCTGTTTGCCGATATCGAGGCGCTGGCCTTGCGCTGCCGTTTTGCCGACTGCGGCCATGGCAACGAGCCCGGTTGCGCGGTGCAGGCCGCGTTGGCCAGTGGCGACGTCGATCCGGAGCGCTGGCGCAACTACCTCAAACTGCGTGACGAACGCGAGCAGCAAGCCGCGCAGCTGGAGGCGCGCCGTCAGCGCAAGGGTGAAGGCCGTCGACCTCCCGGTCGCGACGGTGGCCGTCGACGGCGACACTGACCGGCCGGTGTCACGGCATCGTCGACGCAAACCGTTCCATCCATGAAACGATCCGTGAATCGACGCTGCATAGCCCGTTCAGGCAGCTTGCCAGCGCCGATGCCTGAGCTAACATGGCCATGTCCGGCCATCGTGGCCGTTTTTTGCAGATATGCCCATGTCCAGTCTTCCCGAGGAACTTGCGCAGGCCGCGCTTGACTATCACCGCCATCCGCATCCGGGCAAGATCAAGGTCACCCCGACCACATCATTGCTGAACCAGCGTGAGCTGGCGCTGGCCTATTCGCCCGGCGTGGCGGCGGCGTGCGAAGCCATCGTCGACAATCCCGAAATGGCCGCGGAAATGACCGTGCGCTCGAATCTGGTCGGCGTCATCACCAATGGCACGGCGGTGCTCGGCCTTGGCAGCATCGGGCCGCTGGCGAGCAAGCCGGTGATGGAAGGCAAGGGCATTCTGTTCCAGAAATTTGCCGGCATCGACGTGTTCGACATCGAGATCGACGAGACCGACCCGGACAAGCTGGTCGACGTCATCGCCTCGCTGGAGCCCACTTTTGGTGGCATCAACCTGGAAGACATCAAGGCGCCCGAGTGCTTCATCATCGAGAAGAAGCTGCGCGAGCGCATGGGCATTCCGGTGTTCCACGATGATCAGCATGGCACCGCGATCATCGTCGGCGCGGCGGTCATCAATGCGCTCAGGGTCACCGGCAAGAAGATCGAAGAGGTCAGGTTGGCGACCACCGGCATGGGCGCGGCGGGCGTGTCGTGCGTGGACATGCTCGTGGCATTGGGCCTCAAACCCGAGAACATCCTGGCGTTCGATCGCGATGGCGTCATTTCCACGGCGCGCAAGAATCTCGACCCTGGCAAGCAGCGCTATGCGCGCGACACCGACTGCCAGTCGCTGGCCGACATCGTCAAGGGCGCCGATATTTTCCTGGGCCTGTCCGCCGGCGGCATCCTGACCAAGGACATGGTCAGGTCCATGGCCGAACGGCCGATCATCATGGCCCTGGCCAATCCGTCGCCGGAGATCCTGCCCGAGGACGCCAAGGACGCCAATCCCGATTGCATCATTGGCACCGGCCGTTCGGATTACCCCAATCAGGTCAACAACGCGCTGTGCTTCCCGTACCTGTTCCGCGGCGCGCTGGATGTCGGCGCCTCGGCCATCAACGAGGAGATGAAGGTCGCCTGCGTGCGCGCCATCGCCGAGTTGGCGCGGCGCGAGGCGTCGGATGTGTCGGCGCGGGCCTATGGCGGCAAGCCACCGAGTTTCGGTCCCGAATACCTGATCCCGCAGCCGTTCGATCCACGTCTACTGGTGCAGCTGCCGCCGGCGGTGGCCAAGGCGGCGATGGACTCCGGCGTGGCCCGTCGCCCGATACGGGATTTTGCGGCCTATCGCGACAAGCTGACCGCCTTCGTGTTCCGCACCGGCCTGGTCATGAAGCCGGTATTCGAGCGCGCCATCGCCGATCCGCGTCGCGTGGTCTATGCCGAGGGTGAAGAGGAAATCACGCTGCGCGCGGTGCAGACCGTGGTCGACGAGGGGCTGGCCAAGCCGATCCTGATCGGGCGTCCGGAAGTCATCTCCGAGCGCATCGAGCGTGCCGGCCTGCGCCTGGAGCAGGGGCGCGACTACGAGCTGTGCAACATCCTGTCGGACCCGCGCTTCGAGGATTATTGGCAGCATTATCATCGCGCCATGGAGCGCAAGGGCGTCAACCCGTCGATGGCCAAGGCCGTGATCCGTTCGCGTTCCGGCGCGATTGCCTCGGTCATGGTGGCGCGGGGCGAAGCCGATGCCATGATCTGCGGCCTGGTTGGCCAGTACCACAAGAAGCTGCGTTACATCGAAAACATCATTGGCCTGGATCCCGGTGTCGACAAACCTTACGCGATGGCGGCCGTGGCCACGCAAAAGGGCTTGTTCTTCTTCCTCGACACTTACGTGCACGACAATCCGACCGCCGAAGAAGTGGCCGAAGCCACCTTGCAGGCCGTGATCCGCCTGAAGCTGTTCGGTGTCCATCCGCGCGTGGCCTTGTTGTCGCAATCGAATTTCGGCAGCGTCGACACGCCCTCGGCGGCCAAGATGCGTCGGGCGCTGGAGCTGATCCGCGCGCGCAATCCGCGGCTGGAAGTGGAGGGCGAAATGCAGGCCGACATGGCCTTGAACCCCGAGTTGCGCGAGCGCCACTTCCCGCATTCGCTGATGAGTGGCAAGGCCAACGTGTTCGTGTTCCCCAATCTGGACGCGGCCAATATCGCCTTCAACATGACGCGCATGATGGCCGACGGCGTGGTGATCGGGCCGATCCTGATGGGCGCGTCGCGTCCGGCGCATATCCTCACGCCGCAGGCCAGCGTGCGTCGCGTGGTCAACATGACCGCCATCGCCTGTGTCGAGGCGCAGATTCGCGCCGTGGGCAATCGCGGCGCTTGAATGCATGCCGTTGTAGCGTGCGCATCGCGCGCGAACGCCATTGTTCGTGCGCGTGACGGATCGTTCGTGCACGGGGTGCACGCTACCTGCCGTTCAGCATCGGCGCAGGCAACCGGGGCGCAGCGCGCTACACTGGCACGGTTACTCCGGAGATCCGCCATGATTCGTTCATCATTGCTCGCCAGCGCCGCCATTGTCGTCCTGGGGCTGGCTGCCACGCCGGCCTTGGCGCAGATCCAGGGCTACAAGGTTGCTCCCTCGGATCTGTCCAGTTACTGGATTCGGACCAATACCCACGTCTATGCCGATTCGCCCAACAGCGGCCAGGGGCTCAGTGCCGTCGGTTGCGCTTCGGTCAGCTATGTCATTGGCGCGGACGGCAACACGCGTGACGTCAAGGTAGAGAAAGTCGTGCCCTCGACCAGCGATTTTCAGCTGATCGCCAAAAGCATGATCCAGGCATTCCACTATCGGGCGGCCGATTCCAACCCGCATGATCGGCCGGTGGCCACGTATTTCATCGTGCCTTTCAATATCCCGACCGGCGACAAGGCCACGCTGGAACGCGTGCTCAAGTCGTGTCATCTGCCTGGGTATGGCGACTGAGCGTGACGCCTCCCGGATCTGGCCTATAATCCGCCGTTCCAGGCTGCCGCGGTGCGGAGCCGTTTTGATCGACAACGCAGCGAGACTGTCATGAGTATCGAAGATCTGGAATCCGTCGCCCAGGCCATGGTTGCGCCCGGCAAGGGCATCATCGCCATCGACGAATCAACCGGCACCATCACCAAGCGCCTTGCGGCCGTCGGCGTGGAGAGCACCGAGGAACATCGTCGGGCCTACCGCGAAATGCTGCTGACCACGCCCGACCTGGGCGACCATATTTCCGGGGCCATTCTTTACGATGAGACCATTCGTCAAGCCACGCGCGACGGCGTGCCATTCGCGCAGGTGATGCGCGAGGCCGGTGTCATTCCCGGCATCAAGGTCGACAAGGGCGCCAAGGACCTGGCCTGTTTTCCCGGCGAAAAGGTCACCGAGGGGCTGGACGGCCTGCGTGAGCGCCTGACCGAATACGCCAAGCTCGGTGCGCAGTTCGCCAAATGGCGTGCCGTCATCACCATCGGTGAGGAGATGCCCAGCTCCACCTGCGTGGACGCCAATTGCCACGCGCTGGCACGCTACGCCGCGCTGTGTCAGGAGGCTGGTCTGGTGCCGATGGTCGAGCCCGAGGTGCTGATGGACGGCGACCACGACATCGACACCTGCTACGACGTGACCGAAGCCACCCTGCGCAGCTTGTTCGGGGCGCTGTACGAGCACAACGTCATGCTCGAAGGCACCATCCTCAAGGCCTCCATGGTTGTTTCCGGCAAGGACTGCGAAGACCAGGCCGACGTCGAAACGGTGGCCGAAGCCACCATTAGCTGCCTCAAGTCGACGGTGCCGGCGGCGCTGCCGGGCGTCGTGTTCCTGTCCGGCGGCCAGTCCGACCGCGACGCCACCGCGCACCTGAACGCGATGAACAAGCTCGGCCCGCACCCGTGGCCGCTGTCGTTCTCCTACGGTCGCGCCATGCAGCAGGCCGCGCTCAAGCTGTGGGCCGAGGACATGACCGGCAACTACGCCGAGGCGCAGAAAACCGTCGCTGCGCGCGCCCGCGACAACGGCCTGGCGGCACTGGGCCAGTGGGACGACGCGGCCTGATCGGTTTTCGTGACCCGAACAAAAAAAGGGCGCCGCACGGCGCCCTTTTTTTGCATGTTTGTCGACATGCAATCCATGCCGACGCACAACCATCATTGCAGCACGACGTAGCGCGCACGAAGTGTGCGCCCGTCACGCATGCGGATGGGGTCAGAAACGGTATTCGAAGTTGACCGTATAGACCTTGTTGTCAATTTCCACGTCGTCTTTGGCGATCTTGTAGAAATCGAAGTTCACGCCGAGGCTCATGTGGCGATTGAAGTCCACGCCGGTACCGATGCCCGCATACCAGTCTGCTGATTGTCGTCCTTCCGACCCGTGATGGGTCGTGCCCGACATGTCGGTTGCGGACGCATCAAGGTGCAGCTTCCACATGAACAGGCCGCCGCGTGCCGAGATGTACCACATCTGCGTGGGATTGAAATGGCCGTTGAGGCCCAGTGTCCATCCGTCGCCGGACAGTTCAGCGTGACCGCCCGTGAGTTGGGGATAGCCCACGAGGCTGAACGCACTCCCCGGAATGTCGGTTTCGACGCTGCCGAGGTCGACATAACCGGCTTCGACGCCGATGAAGCGCGAGCGCCAACCAAAGTTGATTTGCGCGCTGGTGTCCGACTCGCTGCCGGCATCGGTGCTGCCCACCGTGGCGTGATAATGGGCCGTGCCCACGCCGCCGTTGACGAACCAGCCGGTCAGATCCTTGGCTTGCGCGGAGCAGGCCATACCGGCGCAGGCGAGGCCGAGCGCCATGACAAGAGCTTTGCGTTGCATTGGGATGTCCCCTGTAAAAGTCCATGAATGTCGTATCGCATGATTGCGACGTTCCGAGCTTGACCTGGTGCCGTCGCAGGTCGCGCGACAGCATGTGCACGCACAAAAAAAGCGCCGCGAGGCGCCCTTCGTGTTGCGGTCCTTGCAAACTCGGCGTTAAGCATATGTAAAACCATGTTCGATATCAAGACGGCGCATGTAAATTCACGCTATATATCAATGTAGTGAGGACGTGAGCGGCATGTACACACAAAAGAACGGGCGCCTCGCGGCGCCCGTTCTTGTTTCGCTGCCGCGTTGTTTCAGGCCGCGCGAATGCGCGCGATGAAGTCGTCGACAGGCTTGGAACCGGGCTCTTCCGGCGTGTCATCCAGGTTGGACAGCTGGTCGAGCAGCAGCGTGCGCTTTTCCGAACGTACGAAGCGGTTGAGCAGGTCGCGCACCATCGGCTGGTAGCCGATGCGGTGGTATTTGGCGATGGCCTTGAGATCTTCGATCAATGCTTTCTGCAGCCGAATCGAGATCATTTGCAGTTCCAGTGCCTCGTCGGTTTCCTTCATTTCGGCTGGGGTGGCAACGCGGACATGGTCGTCGCTTTGCCCAAGTTCACCCGATTCCCATGGGCAATCAGGCTGGCCAGGTGATGGGGTTCGAGTCGTGGACATTTGTCTTCTCCTCTCGATGGGCGCTCGTTCGGCGCTTGCGGCAGCCGGCGTCACTGCGGCAGACCGTGTTTGCGATAGATGCGGATCTCTTCCGCATTTGGCTCGTAGGCCGTCTTGATTTCCACTCCGTGCCGCGTGGGAACAAAGACCACCTTCAGTAATCGGCAATGGTTGGTGTAGGCCAGGAACCAGCGCGTTGCCGGGTCAGTGACGTGTGCCGCGCGCGTGTCGAAAAGGTCTTTGCCGTTGCGGTTTTCGATGCATTCGACGATCTCTTTGCGGCTGACTCCATGCTTGTCCGTCAACTTTCGCCGGACGCGGGCTGAAATGTTGAGCTGCATGTTGCGTTCCTTGCAAGATGGTCACTCTATTGTATATACAGATCATATGTGATGCAACGCCATAAGTAATTATACAGGCATATAAAAATTTTCACGTTTTCATAGAGCAATACAAAAGAACGGGCGCCTCGCGGCGCCCGTTCCGGTTTCGCGTCCATGCGTGGGGGAGATCCTCAGAAGCGGTATTCGGCGCCCACTGCGACCATGTCCGAGCTCAGGTCGATGTTGTCCTGTTCGGCGTGGTAGTAGTTGTAGTTCAGGCTGACGCTCATGTTGTTGGCGAAGTCGTAGCCGAAGCCGGCGCCGGCGTACCAATCGGTCTTGTCCAGGTCACGCTGGAGCGGATTGGAATTGTTGCTCAGGCCGTGGCCCTTCCACTGGTACAGGCCGGCACGGGCGCTGATGAACCAGTTCGGGTTGAGGTTGAAGTGGCCATTGGCACCCAGCATCCAGCCGTGCAGCTCGGACTGCGACTTGTCGAACACGTCGCCGCTGTGAATCGCGTTGCTGACATCAATGTTGCCGAGGTCGTTGTAGCCCGCTTCCACGCCCAACAGGGTGGACTGGCCGAGGGCCCAGCGGTAGCCGCCGGTCAACTGGTAGCCGGTGTCGTGGCCGTCATACCAGTCGTTGTTCATCTCGGTACGGCCGGCCTGGCCGTTGATGAACCAACCATCGTGATGCGACGGGGCCGTCTGCGCGAACGCGGCGGGGACAGCGACGACGCCAGCGGCGGCGAGGGCGAGGGCAGCAAATGTCTTTTTCATCAGGAGAATCTCCGTGTGACTTGTTATGCATGCATGGCCGATTGGCCAAGGGGGAACTCACGAGCGCCGGTCGTTTCGATCGGCGCCGGATAGTTAGATGGGTCGCGCGGCAAATAATTCCAGAACCTCATGGTTCACTATTAAGTCGGCGTTAATTCACGTGAATGCCCGTTGGTCATGGACGCCGGCGCGACAGCCACGGGCGGATGCGCGACAATGGGCTTTTCCCGCCTGCCAACACGGAGTTTTGCCGTATGCCCAGTCGCCGCGAACTTGCCAACGCCATCCGCGCCCTCGCCATGGATTCGGTCGAAAAAGCCAACTCGGGCCATCCCGGCATGCCCATGGGCATGGCCGACATCGCCGAGGTGTTGTGGAACGATTTCCATCAGCACAACCCCGGCAACCCGAACTGGTTCAACCGCGACCGCTTCGTGCTGTCCAACGGCCACGGCTCGATGCTGCAGTACGCACTGCTGCATCTGACCGGCTACGACCTGCCGATGGACGAACTCAAGCGTTTCCGCCAGTGGCATTCCAGAACACCCGGCCACCCCGAGGCCGCCGACACCGTGGGCATCGAGACCACCACCGGCCCGCTGGGGCAGGGCATCGCCAACGGCGTCGGCTTTGCGCTGGCCGAAAAGATTCTCGCCGGGCACTTCAACAAGCCGGATTTCGACATCGTCGATCACCACACCTGGGTGTTCTGCGGCGACGGCTGCCTGATGGAAGGCATCTCCCAGGAAGCGATCTCGCTGGCTGGTACCTGGAAGCTCGGCAAGCTCACGCTGATCTACGACGACAACAACATTTCGATCGATGGCGAGGTGCCGGAGTGGTTCACCGACGACACCGGCAAGCGTTTCGAGGCCTGTGACTGGCATGTCATCCGCGACGTCGACGGTCAGGATGCCGAAGCCGTCAAGAAGGCGCTGGCCGAGGCCGTGGCCGAAACCGGCAAGCCGACCCTGATGATGTGCAAGACCACCATCGGCTTCGGTGCGCCGAACAAGGGCGGTACCGCGAAGGCGCACGGTTCGGCCCTGGGTGCCGACGAAATCGCCGCCGCACGCAAGCAGCTGGGCTGGGAGTACGCCCCGTTCGAGATTCCCGATGACATCTACGCCGCCTATGACGCGCACGAGGCGGGCGAGCAGCGCGAGAGCGCGTGGAACGCGCTGGTGGAGAAGTACGCCGCCGCGCATCCCGAGCTTGCCGCCGAGTTCCGTCGTCGCGAAAGTGGCGAGTTGCCGGACAACTGGGATCAGGTCACGTCCGATTTCATTGCCAAAACCCAGGCCGAAGGCCCCGAGGTCGCCTCGCGCAAGGCTTCGCAGATGACGCTCAATGCCTACGGCCCGCTGCTGCCGGAACTGGTTGGCGGCTCGGCCGATCTGGCGCCGTCCAACCTGACCATCTGGGACGGCTCCAACAGCATCATGGGCGGCGGCCCGGACGGCAACTACATCCATTACGGCGTGCGCGAGTTCGGCATGACCGCCATCGGCACCGGCCTGGCCCTGCATGGCGGCCTGATTCCGTACGATGCCACCTTCATGACCTTTTGCGACTACTCGCGCAATGCGGTGCGCATGAGCTGCCTGATTCCGGCCCATTCCATCCACGTGTTCACGCACGACTCCATCGGCGTGGGCGAGGATGGTCCGACCCACCAGCCGGTCGAGCATCTCGCGGGCCTGCGCTATATTCCCGGCAACCACGTGTGGCGCCCGTGCGATGCGGTGGAATCGGCGGTGTCGTGGAAGTGGGCCATCGAGCACAAATTGGGCCCGTCATGCCTGGTCTTTTCACGTCAGAAACTCGATCACCAGCCGCGCACCGCCGAGCAGGTGACCGACATCCGCCGCGGCGGCTACGTGCTGCACGATCCGGCCGACGGCAAGTTCGATGCCATCCTCATCGCCACCGGCTCGGAAGTGGGTTTGGCCATGGATACCATGCGTCACCTGGACAACAACGGCATCGCCGTGCGCGTGGTGTCCATGCCGTGCACCGAGATCTTCGATGCCCAGAGCGCCGAGTATCGTGAAGGCGTGTTGCCCGGCCACTGCCGCGCGCGCGTGGCCATTGAAGCGGCCACGGCCGATTTCTGGGGCAAATACGTGGGCCTGGATGGCGCCGTGGTCGGCATGACCAGCTTCGGTGCGTCGGCTCCGGGTCCCGAATGCTTCGAGCACTTCGGCTTCACCGTGGCCCACGTCGCCGACGCGGTGCACAAGGTCATCGACTGATCGGCATGCGTTCACGGTCCCGGTTCGTCGTGCGCTTGCCGCTCGGCGAACCGGGACCATTGCGCCACACCAGCAACCCGATCCAGGCGACAAACGAGCCGAGCGCCATGATCATCATGACCTCGGCCATCGCCAGCGGTGTGCCGGTGAACAGGACGCCCACCAATACCCCGGCCAACGCACCAAAGCCGAATTGCGACACGCCGAACAAGGCGGACGCCGCGCCGGCATTGTGCGGATACAGGTTGAGCAAACCGGCCATGGCATTGGCACCGACCATGCTCACCGGGCCGACGGCGATGAACAGGGTGATCACCACGGCCACCAGGACGCCGGTACCCGCGAGCGCGCAGCCGAGCAGCGCCCGTGCGCCGAGCAGCGACACGGCCGAACCGATACCCAGCAATCGCCGCGTGCCCAAGCGCATCACGTAACGACTGTTCAACCAGTTGCCGAGTACCAGGCCGATCACGTTCAGCCCGAAAAACAGGCCGAAATACTGCGGACTGATGTCGAAAAACTGCATGTACACGAACGGCGAGCCGGTGATGTAGCCGAACATCGTGGCGTACGACAGCCCGCCGCACAGCAGGTAACACCAGGCCCGCGTACCGGCCAGCACATGCCCGTAGGCGCGGAACGTTGCGCCGACACGCACGCCGGCTCGCCGCTCCGGCCCGTTGGTTTCCGGCAGCCGAATGGCCACCAGCGCCACCAGCAACAGCGCAAAGCCGAGCATCAGCCAGAACACCGCGCGCCAGCCGAAGTACACGTCGATCTGCCCGCCGATGATTGGCGCCAGCAGCGGCGCAAACGCCATCACCATCATCACGAACGACATCGCCTGCGCCGCGCGATCGCCCGCCCATACATCACGAATCACCGCGCGTCCGGCCGCCGCCGTGGACGCCGCGCCCAGGCCCTGAACGGCGCGCGCTGCAATCAGAATGGTCACCGACGGCGCCAACACGCATCCCACACTGGCGACCAGATACAGCGCCAACCCGACAAACAGCACCGGCCGCCGTCCGTAGCGATCGGACAACGGCCCGCACACGATCTGCCCGGCCGCCAGCCCGAAGAAGTACGCACTGACACTCTGCGCCACCAATGCCGCCGAGGCGTCCAGCTCCTGTGCAATCGCCGGCAGACTGGGCAAGTACGTGTCGATCGACAGCGGCCCGATCGCCGCCAACAGGCCGAGGATGACGATCAGTTCGGCGTGGCTGTGGTGCCGGGCAGGTCGGTCGTCAGCGGTCGGGCTGGTGCTCATGCGAGGCCTCCGTTCGTGGATCAACCTTTCCCGTGGCGTAGCTGCCTGTCAAGACGTGGCTGAATGGGGAGGCGTGATCAAGCGGTTGCGTCCCGCCGTACCGTATATCGACCGGGTGATCAGGGTCGCGCGATGCGCCCCGGGGCACATTTCACCGGACTTCCGGAGCTGCTCCATCAGGTCATGCCTCGATGAGACCGAGGCAAGTTCAACAGCAACGAGGCACGGCCGGCATAAGCGCATGCCGGCAGGTGGTTGGCGTTGCGGGCGCGAGCGGCGACAATAGACGATCACTTGCCCGACCCAAGGTTTGCGCGATGTCCGATACGCCGAAGATCATCTACACCCTGACCGACGAAGCCCCGTTCCTGGCCACCCATTCGTTGCTGCCGATCATCGACGCGTTTACCGACGCGGCCGGCGTGAAGGTCGAGACGCGCGACATTTCGCTTGC
Source organism: Oleiagrimonas sp. (assembly GCA_035690885.1). Lineage (GTDB taxonomy): Bacteria > Pseudomonadota > Gammaproteobacteria > Xanthomonadales > Rhodanobacteraceae > Oleiagrimonas. Next base: position 36,911 of record DASSKC010000109.1, read on the forward strand.
CGGACGCATCCTGTCGCAGTTTCCGGACGTGTTGAAAGACGATCAGAAGGTGTCCGACGACCTGGCCGAGCTGGGCAAGTTGGCGCTTCAAGCCGGTTCGAACATCATCAAGCTGCCCAACATCAGCGCCTCGCTGCCACAGTTGAAGGCGACCATTGCCGAGTTGCAGGACAAGGGTTTCGCGCTGCCCGATTATCCGGATGAACCGGCCAATGACGCCGAGCGCAAGCTCAAGGCGCGCTATGACAAGACCAAGGGCAGCGCGGTCAATCCGGTACTGCGCCAGGGCAATTCCGATCGTCGCGCGCCGAAGGCGGTCAAGGCTTATGCGCGCAACCATCCGCATCGCATGGGCGAGTGGAATGCGGTGTCGGACACGCATGTCGCGCACATGGGCGAGCACGATTTCTACGGCTCGGAAAAGTCGGTCACGCTGAGCAAGGCCGGCAACCTGCGGATCGTCCTGGAAGGGACCGACGGGCAGAGCTGTGCGCTGCGCGAATCGGTGCCCGTGACCGAAGGCGAGATCGTTGATGCGGCGGTGATGAAGCGCCAGGCGCTGGCCGATTTCATCGACGCGCAGATCGCCGACGCGCGTGAAAAGGAGGTGCTGTTCTCGGTGCACCTGAAGGCCACCATGATGAAGGTGTCCGACCCGATCATGTTCGGCGTGGTGGTCGATCGCTTCTACAAGGATGTGTGGGACAAGCATGGCCAAGCGCTCAAGGATGCCGGCTTCAATCCCAACAACGGCATGGGCGATCTGTACAAGGTCCTGCAGACGCTGCCGGATGACCAGCAGCGCGAGATCAAGTCCGCCATCGACGCGCAATACGAGACGCGGCCGAAGCTGGCCATGGTCGATTCGGACATGGGTATCACCAACCTGCACGTGCCCTCGGACGTCATCATCGATGCCTCGATGCCGGCGATGATCCGCGACTCCGGCAAGATGTGGAATGCCGATGGCGAGCGCCAGGATTGCAAGGCGATCATCCCCGATCGCAGCTATGCGGTCATCTACGATGCGGTGGTCGAGGACTGCAAGGCCAATGGCGCGTTCGACCCGGCGACCATGGGCAGCGTGCCCAATGTGGGCCTGATGGCCGACAAGGCCGAGGAATACGGCTCGCACGACAAGACCTTCCAGATTCCGTCCGATGGCGTGGTGCGTGTCACCGATGATGACGGCAAGGTCATCTTCGAGCACGAGGTGTCCGCCGGTGACATCTGGCGCATGTGCCAGACCAAGGATGCCCCGGTGGCCGACTGGGTCAAACTGGCGGTGAATCGCTCGCGCCTGTCCGAGACGCCGGCGCTGTTCTGGCTTGACGCCGAGCGTGCGCACGATGCGCAGATCATCGCCAAGGTCGAGCGTTACCTGCCCGAGCACGATACGGAGGATCTGGATATCCGCATCCTCGCGCCGGTCGACGCCATGGCCGAATCACTGGAGCGCATCCGTTCCGGGCAGGACACGATTTCCGTGACCGGCAACGTGCTGCGAGATTACCTGACCGACCTGTTCCCGATCATGGAGCTGGGCACGTCGGCCAAGATGCTGTCGGTGGTGCCGCTGATGGCCGGTGGTGGCCTGTTCGAGACTGGTGCCGGCGGCTCCGCGCCCAAGCATGTGCAGCAGTTCGTCAAGGAAAACCACTTGCGCTGGGACTCGCTGGGCGAGTTCCTTGCCCTGGGTGCGTCGCTGGAGCATTTGTCGCTCAGCTTCGACAATGCGCGCGCCAGGGTGCTGGCGGACGCGCTGGACAAGGCGATCGGCAAGTTCCTCGAGAACAACAAGTCACCGTCGCGCAAGGTCGGCGAGTTGGACAATCGCGGCAGCCACTTTTACCTGGCCACGTATTGGGCGCGCGCGCTGGCCGAGCAGGGTGAGGACGCCGAACTGGGCGCGTTGTTCGGTCCCTTGGCCGAGAAGCTGGAGAAGGGCGAAGACACCATCGTCGGCGAACTCAACTCGGTGCAGGGTGAGCCGGTGGAAATCGACGGCTATTACCGTCCCGACCGCGAGCGCATCTTTGCCGCCATGCGACCCAGCGAGACGCTGAATGCGGCGCTGGAAACGTTGCGCAAGCGGGTCTGACCGGGCGATTTGGACGCCCGCGCAAGGAACCTCGAACAACCCGCCGCCATTCGTTCAAAAACCACGGTAGGAGCGGCGGAAGCCGCGATAGGACGTGCCCGCACGGTTGTTGCCTTGCGGCATGACCGAATCGCGGCTCCCGCCGCTCCTGCAATCGGTGTGGTTATTCGGGGTTCCCTGCAAAACGGCGCGTCGTGCACGCAGGGCCCTCAGTCGATCTCCAGCTTTTTCAGCTTGTAGCGCAGGGCGCGGAATGTGATACCGAGTTTGCGCGCCGCGGCGGTCTTGTTGTAACGGGTCTGCTCTAGCGCGCGCATGATGGTTTCGCGTTCGATGCCGGACATGTAGTCGTCCAGTGGCTGGTCGCCGGCGCGCGGGTCGGGCGTGGACAGGTCGTCATTCTCGGCCTCGGCTTCGGTCATGCCGGGTGAGGGGCGACTGCCGGCGACAGGCAGCATCAGGTCGACGACGGTGATGCAGTCGTCGTCGCACATGGCGGTGGCGCGTTCGAGGATGTTCTCCAATTCGCGCACGTTGCCGGGGAAGGCATAACCGGCCAATGCCTGCGCGGCTGCCGGCTCGAGCCGGGCGCGGACGCCGCCGTTCTCGGCGGCCAGACGTTCGAGCATGATGTCGGCCAGCTGCGGGACGTCGCCACGGCGTTCGCGCAGCGGTGGCACGTCCAGCTCGATCACGTTGATGCGGTAGAACAGATCCTGGCGGAAGCGACCGTCCTCGACTTCGATCGCGAGGTTCTTGTGCGTGGCTGAAAGAATGCGCACGTCCACGGATTGCTCGGCGCGGCTGCCGATCGGGCGCACGGCTTTTTCCTGGATCACGCGCAGCAGTTTGACCTGCATGTGCAGCGGCAGTTCGGCCACTTCATCCAGAAACAGGGTGCCGCCGTTGGCGCTTTCGAACAGGCCTTCCTTGTCGGCGTGCGCGCCGGTGAAGCTGCCCTTGCGATGGCCGAAAAACTCGCTTTCCATCAGCTCGTTGGGAATGGCGCCGCAGTTGACCGGCACGAACGGTCCGCCCGCGCGTGGCCCCTGTTCGTGGATCAGGCGCGCCACCAGTTCCTTGCCCACGCCCGATTCGCCGCTGATGTAGACCGGCGCCTGACTGCGCGCCAGTTTGGCAATCTTGGCGCGCACGTCGCACATGGGGTCCGAGTCGCCGACCAGACGGCCGGATACCGGTTTGGCTCCGTTGTCGGAGTCGTCGTCGGCCGCGGCAGCGTCGTCATCGGCGCGCGTGGCCGACAGCTTGAGCGCGCTTTGCACCAGCTGGCGCAGCACCTTGATGTCGACCGGTTTGGAGACGAAATCGAAGGCGCCGGCCTTGAGCGCATCGACGGCCGCATCGACGTTGCCGTAGGCGGTGATCATGGCCACCGGCGTGTCCGCATACTGATCGGCGATCAACTCGATCAACTCCTGGCCGGAGCCGTCGGGCAGGCGCATGTCGGTGAAGCAGACATCGTAGGTGCGCTCGGCCAGCAAGCGTCGCGCATCGCCGACGCTGGCCGCGGTGTCCACGTCCAGATTCATGCGGCCGAGGGTAATGGTCAGAAGTTCGCGGATGTCGCGTTCGTCGTCGACAACCAGCACACATTGCATACTCATGGCGTTCAGGCAATCCCCCTGATCGGTGCTGCCAAAGGATGGTTCAGGGTACCGCGACCGATGACGCGAGGCGAGGATGATGCGCGCATGTTCATGCCTCTGCCGTGTCCGCTGGCGCGCGTGCCGGCGGCGTCAACGTGATGCGGAAACAGCTGCCGCCGCCGGCCACCGGCACGTATTCAAGCCCGCCCTGGTTGGCCTCGCACATCTGTCGGGCCAGATACAGGCCCAGGCCCGTGCCATCCTCGTGAGTGGTGTAGAACGGCTCGAAGATGCGTGCGGCGACCTTGGTCGGAATGCCGGGGCCGCGGTCGACCACTTCGATCAGTGGCGGCCCGACATCGCTGGCGCGCCGCGCGATGACCATCACACGCGCGGCTTCGCCAGGCATGCGTCCGTAGCGCAACGCGTTTTGCACCAGGTTCCAGATGACCTGATGCAAATGTTGCGGGTCGGCCACCGCGGCCACGGCTTCCGGTTGCACGATGGCGCGCAGCGAGTCGGCGCCCAGATCATTGCTTTCGCGGTATTCGTCGATGAAACCGAGCGCCCAGCCGTTGAGGTCGAGCGTTTCCGGGCGCGAGCGCTCGCGCCGCGACAGTTGCAGGATGTTCTCGACGATGTCATTCATGCGCCCGCAGTGGTTGTTGATGATTTCGACCATGCGCGCGTCGGTGTCGGACAGGCCCTCGGCCTCGGCCAGCAGTTGCGCCGAGTAGCGGATGGCGGCCAGCGGGTTGTGGATTTCGTGGGCGATGGAGGCAGACAGGCGACCCAGCGAAGCCAGCGTCAGCTGCTCGGCGCGACGCGATACCAGCGAGGTATCGTCGAGGAAAATCAATACATTGGAATCGTCGTTGGCTGAAAGACGGGTGAAACGCGGCACCACTTCGGGGACGTCGGTCGCCAGCGCCACGGCGGTTTCGTCATGTTTGTCCAGATGACGCCAGTGGTACAAGCGGCGCGAAAGCTCGGGAGCCAGCGTGCCCAGGTCGCGCTGGTCGGTGGCCGGACTGCCCAGCAGCAGCCAGGCCGATTCGTTGAACTGGTGCACGCGGTTGCCATCGTCCACCAGCAGCACGCCGGTGCGCATGCGCCGGATGATCAGCTCGTTGACCTGCGACAGATTGGCCAGATCCAGTCCGCGCTGGGCCGCCAGTGCTTCGGTCGCGCGAATCTGACGGCCAAGCAGGTGACACAATCCCGTGGTGGCGAAGTAGGCCAGCCCGAACAGGCCAGATTCGAGCAAATGGTCGTCGCTGCCGTTGAACCGACTGGCCAGCACGGCGCGTACCATCAGGCCCAGGGTGGCCACGGCGGCGAAAAACAGCGCCGAGCGCAATGGCAGCACCAGCGCGCCGATGCCGATGTTGACCAGCATCATCATGGTGATGCCGATGCGCGCGTTGACCATGGTCGAGATGGCCAGGACCATGGCGATCACGTCCACGCTCAACCCGATCGTGGCCGCGCGTGAAGGATGCCGGGTCCAGGTCGGCGTGCGCACCAGCATGATCACGGCAAATGCCAGGTAACAGACCGCCACGCCGCGGGCGAACAGGGGCGTGGTCAGTACCAGCAAATGCAGCTGCGACTTGCTGAACGCCAGTCCGACATAGACCGAAGCCTGCACCAGGCGGAACCAGTGCAGAAAGTACAGCTCGTTGCGCATGCTGACCGCGTTGCTGCGTCGGCGAGCGGTTTTGTCGAACAGGTTCATGCCCTTTCCCCGTGGGCTTGTTGACGAGTGCTTCGCCCTGCTCGGGGAAGCCGTCAACTCGCTGTGGTGCGCAAGTATAAACATGTGTGCGCCGGTTCCGACAGGAGGGCCACTTTCCATGCGGCGGCGCTTGCGAGACAATGTGCGGCCTTGTTGCGCGGGTTTTCGTGTCCCTGGTTGTCACGGGGCCCGTATGTTGTGCCGCCGTCACGTGCGGTGGCCCATGTTTTCCGTGTCGCCGAGGTAGCGAATGAATTTCCACGAATATCAGGCAAAACAGCTGTTCGCCGAGTACGGCGTGACCGTACCGCCGGGCAAGGTGGCCACCAGTGTCGACGAGGCCGTCGACAACGCCAAGGCGTTGGGTGGCACCCAATGGATGGTCAAGGCGCAGATCCACGCAGGCGGTCGCGGCAAGGCCGGCGGCGTTAAGTTCTGCAACTCGCTGGACAAGGTCCGCGAGGCCGCCAAGGGCATGCTGGGTACCAACATCGAGACCTATCAGTCGGCCGGCCGCGCGTTGCCGGTGCACAAGGTGCTGGTCACCGATGCCACCGACATCGCCCGCGAGCTGTATTTGTCGATCCTGGTCGATCGCGACAACCGTTCGGTGTCCTTCATCGCCTCCAAGCACGGCGGCGTGGATATCGAGCAGGTCGCCCGCGAGACGCCCGAGGACATCCACACCGTGCAGGTGGACTTCGTCGAAGGGCTGCAGCCCTACCAGTGCCGTCAGGTCGGCTTTGCCATGGACCTGGACGGCAAGCAGGTGCGTCAGCTGACGAAGATCATGCTGGGCCTGTACAAGCTGTTCAACGAAAAGGACCTGGCGCTGGTCGAGTTGAATCCGCTGGCGGTGCTCGAGGATGGCTCGCTGGCCGCGCTCGACGGCAAGGTCAACTCCGACGACAACGCCGAGTTCCGGCACCCGGATCTGGCCGACATGCGCGACCTGACCCAGGAAGACGCGGCCGAGGCCAAGGCCCAGCAGAATGCTCTCAACTACGTGACCATGGACGGCAACATCGGCTGCATGGTCAACGGTGCCGGTCTGGCCATGGCGACCATGGACGTGATCAAACTGGCGGGCGGCGAGCCGGCCAACTTCCTCGACGTCGGCGGTGGCGCGACCAAGGAGCGCGTGACCGAGGCGTTCAAGCTGATCCTGTCCTCGGACAAGGTCAAATGCATCCTGGTCAACATCTTCGGCGGCATCGTGCGCTGCGACCTGATCGCCGAGGGCGTGATCGCCGCGGTCAAGGAAGTGGGTCTGGAAATTCCCGTGGTGTGCCGTTTGCAGGGCACCAACGTGGAGCAGGGTCGTGAACTGCTGGCCAACTCCGGCCTCAAGATTACCCCGGCCGACGACTTGAACGACGCCGCCAGCAAGGCTGTCGCCGCCGCCGCCTAATTCCATTTTCCTTTGTTGTAGGAGGGCTGGAAGGCCCGACAGCCTCAGCTTGACATGAAGCGTTGCGCCGATCGCGACTTCCGCCGCTCCTACACACAAAAGAAACGCACAACAGGAAACACCATGAGCGTTTTGATCAACAAAGACACCAAGGTGCTGGTGCAGGGCTTCACCGGCCAGCAGGGCACTTTCCACGCCGAGCAGGCGATCGACTACGGCACGCAGATCGTCGGTGGCGTGGTCCCCGGCAAGGGCGGCCAGACGCATCTGGATCGTCCGGTCTTCAACTCCGTGCATGAAGGCGTGGACGCCACCGGTGCCAACGCCTCGGTCGTGTTCGTGCCGCCGCCGTTCGCGGCCGACTCGATCCTCGAAGCCATCGATGCCGGTATCGAAGTCATCGTCGCCATCACCGAAGGCATTCCGGTGCTGGACATGCTGCGGGTCAAGAACGTGCTGGCCGAGCATCCGGAAACCGTGCTGATCGGCCCCAACTGCCCCGGCGTCATCACCCCGGGCGAGTGCAAGATCGGCATCATGCCGGGCCACATCCACACCCCGGGCAAGGTCGGCATCGTGTCGCGTTCGGGCACGCTGACCTATGAAGCGGTGTTCCAGACCACCAACGAGGGCCTGGGCCAGTCCACGGTCATCGGTATCGGTGGCGATCCGATCAACGGGCTGAACTTCATCGACTGCCTGAAGCTGTTCCAGGATGATCCGCAGACCGAAGGCATCATCATGGTCGGCGAGATCGGCGGCAGCGCCGAGGAAGACGCGGCCGAGTTCATCTCCGAGTACGTGACCAAGCCGGTGGTGTCGTTCATCGCCGGTGCGTCGGCCCCTCCGGGCAAGCGCATGGGCCACGCCGGTGCCATCATCTCCGGTGGCAAGGGCACGGCCGAGGCCAAGTTCGAGGCGCTGGAGAAGGCCGGTGTCACCACCGTCAAGTCGCCTGCCGATCTGGGCAAGGCGCTGGCGAAAAAGATGGCGTAAGCGCGGATATTCCGCATCACGTCACCTTGCAAGGGCCGCGCACCGTCGCGGCCCTTGCTGTTTGTTCCCTCTGGAGGCGCATCGATGCTTGCCGACCCGTTTGACCGCACCCACCTCTGGCATCCCTACAGCGCGCCGGGGCACGGCCTGGCTGCGCTCAAGGTCGAGCGTGCCGATGGCGTGTGGCTGACGCTGGCCGATGGCACACGCCTGATCGACGGCATGGCCTCGTGGTGGTGTGCCATCCACGGCTACAACCACCCGGTGCTCAATCAGGCCGTCACCGATCAGCTCGGGCGCATGGCGCACGTGATGTTCGGCGGGCTGACGCACGAACCGGCCATCGAGTTGGGCAAGCTGCTGCTGGATATCGTGCCGGCACCGCTTGATGCCGTGTTCTTTGCCGATTCGGGTTCGGTGTCGGTGGAAGTGGCGCTGAAAATGGCGATCCAGTACCAGGTCGCACGCGGCCTGACCGGCAAGACCCAGATCGCCACGACACGCTCGGGTTACCACGGCGATACCTGGAACGCGATGTCGGTATGCGACCCGGTGACCGGCATGCACGGGCTGTTCGGGCCGGCCTTGCCGCAGCGCTGTTTCGTGCCGGCCCCGCGCACGCCGTTTGGCGGGCAGTGGGACCCGGCCGACATCGCGCCGGTGGCCGAGTTGTTCGCCGACAAGGCCGACACGCTTGCCGCTTTCATCCTCGAACCGGTCGTGCAGGGCGCCGGCGGCATGCGTTTCTACCATCCGCAGTATCTGGTTGAGCTGGCGCGCCTGTGCCGCGAACATGACGTGTTGCTGATCTGCGACGAGATCGCGACCGGCTTCGGCCGCAGCGGCAAGCTGTTCGCCTGCGAGCATGCCGGCATCGCGCCGGACATCCTGTGCGTGGGCAAGGCGCTGACCGGCGGCTACATGACGCTGGCTGCCACCCTGGCCACGCGCGAGGTCGCCGACACCATTTCCGGCAGTGAGCCGGGCGTGTTCATGCATGGGCCGACCTTCATGGCCAATCCGCTGGCTTGTGCCGTGGCGCTGGCCTCGACCCGGCTGCTGTTTGATGGCAACTGGCAGGCCGATGTGGCGCGCATCGAGCAGACCCTGGCCGAACGCCTGGAGCCGGCGCGCGGCCTGCTGCAGGTGGCCGATGTGCGCGTACTGGGCGCCATCGGCGTGATCGAACTGGTGGCGCCGCTCAAGCCGGACGCCTTGCGCCGGCGCATGCTGGAGCTCGGCATCTGGATCCGGCCGTTCGGCAAGCTGGTCTACGTGATGCCGCCGTACATCATCGGCGATGACGAGCTGGGCCGGCTGTGCGACGGCATGCTGCGGCTGGTCAGCGGCGTGGCGCGGGAAGATCTGCTCGACGCCTGATGCCAGTGCGGGGCCACGCCGGTATCATGGGCGGTCTGTTCACCGTTGACCTTGCACATGGCCGAGTCTTTTCGTTTTGCCCTGGTCCAGGATGACTTCCCCGTGGGCGCCGTTGCCGCCAATGCCGACAAGGTGCGCGCGCGGATGCGCGAAGCCG
>DASSKC010000110.1:0-27168 GCA_035690885.1 Oleiagrimonas sp.
ATGGAAGGGCCATCGCTCAACGGACAAAAGGTACGCCGGGGATAACAGGCTGATACCGCCCAAGAGTTCATATCGACGGCGGTGTTTGGCACCTCGATGTCGGCTCATCACATCCTGGGGCTGAAGCCGGTCCCAAGGGTATGGCTGTTCGCCATTTAAAGTGGTACGCGAGCTGGGTTCAGAACGTCGTGAGACAGTTCGGTCCCTATCTGCCATGGGCGTTGGAAATTTGAGGGAGGCTGCTCCTAGTACGAGAGGACCGGAGTGGACGTACCCCTGGTGTTCCGGTTGTCACGCCAGTGGCATTGCCGGGTAGCTAAGTACGGAAGGGATAACCGCTGAAAGCATCTAAGCGGGAAGCCCGTCCCAAGATGAGATTTCCCGAGTCTTCAAGACTCCTCAAGGGCCCAGGTAGACTACCTGGTTGATAGGCGCGATGTGTAAGTGCAGCAATGCATTGAGCTTACGCGTACTAATGACCCGTGCGGCTTGGCCATATAATCCGAGAACGTTTGATTACACCTCAACACCCATCTCGACTCACCGAGACGCTTGTCAACTCGTTTGCGCACCATTTGGACCCGCGCGCTTCGCGCGATCCATCCCCTTTTCTGGCGGCCATAGCGTTGTGGAACCACCCGATTCCATTCCGAACTCGGCAGTGAAACGCAATTGCGCCGATGGTAGTGTGGCACTAGCCCATGCGAGAGTAGGTCACCGCCAGGATTCAACAAATACCCCCGTAGCCAGTTGGCTGCGGGGGTTTTTTGTCGGCTGCAGGACGCCAAGCGGCCTGCGTGGTCTTATCATGAAGGTCTTCACGCTCAAGGCTCGTGCCATGAACAAGCACTTCAACGTGGGTGATCACGTACGCTGGAATTCCGAAGCCGGCCATGTCAGCGGACGCATCACCGCCGTGCACACCAGTGATACCGAGTACAAGGGGCACATGCGCCGTTGCTCGGCCGATGACCCGCAGTACGAAATAAAAAGCGACAAGACCGATCACATCGCCATGCACAAGGGATCGGCCCTGACCCGGCTGGACGATTGAGCGTGGCGCAAGCATCCAGCCCGCCGCCACTGGTGACCGCCGAGCGGCTGGTCACGGCGTTGCTCGTCCTGGACGACGACTTGCGCGTCACATGGATGAACGATGCCATGGCCGACCTGTTGGGTGTCGGCGTGCGCCGCATGACCGGCCAGCCGTTCGCAGGCTTGTTGCCCGAGGGCGCTCATATGCTTGATACGGCCGTGCAACATCTGCGTGGAGGCGACGCGTCGGTGCGCTGGCGTCGTGTCCGCCTGACTGGCCTCGATCATGACGAGCATCGGGTCGACATGGCGATGCAGATGCTTGACCCGGCGCATTGGTTGCTTGAGGTCCATCCGCTTGCGGCGCCGGTGGTCGACTCGCGTCCGCTTTCGGCGACGCTGCGCGGCGTGGCGCATGAGGTCAAAAACCCGTTGACAGGATTGCGCGGTGCGGCGCAGTTGCTTGCCCAGCGCGCCAGCGACGCGGACACCCGGCAGTTGGCGGGCATGATGATCGAGGAGGTCGATCGGCTCGCGGAACTGGCCGACCGGTTGCTGTCACTGGGGCCCGGCGTTCGTCCGGCCCCGCTCAGCGTGTATCCGCTGCTTGATCGCGTGCGCACGCTCTGCGCCGGTCGCGTGATCGATATCGAGGAGGATTACGACCCCAGTCTGCCGGACGTCTATGGTGTCGCGGATCGCTTGCAGCAGCTGTTGCTCAATCTGGCCAACAATGCCATCGAGGCCGGTGCCGACCATCTGCGCCTGCGAACCCGTGTCGCGCATGGTGTGGCGTTGTCGGCGGGCACGGTGCGTACCGCGGTGCGTATCGATGTCATTGACGACGGGCCGGGCGTGCCCGGTCATCTGCGCGACCATCTGTTCGAGCCGATGGTCTCGGGGCGTGACCAGGGGACCGGCCTTGGCCTCGCACTGGCGCTCGAAACGGCCCGCGATCACGGCGGTGATCTTCGTCATGCACGCAGCAGCGAAGGCACGGTATTTTCGCTGTATCTTCCGCTGCACAGAAACGAGGGTGGCGCACCGTGACCGAAAGCATCTGGATTGCCGACGACGACAGCAATGTGCGTTTCGTGCTCGCCAGCGCGATGCGCGACGCCGGTTACGAGGTGCGCGATTTCGCCGATGCACAAGCGGTCCGGGATGCACTGGCGAGCGCCACGCCAGTGTTGTTGATCACCGATGTCCGCATGCCGGGCGATGGAGGCCTTGACCTGCTCCGAGTCATGAGCGCCGATCACCCCGCCATACCGGTCATCGTGATGAGTGCATTCACCGATGTGGCGACCACCGCGGCGGCGTATCGCGCCAGTGCTGCCGACTACCTGGCCAAACCGTTCGATCTGGACCAGGTGCTTGCCACGGTGCAGCGCGTTCTGGTCAATGCCGGCACACCGAACAAACCCGCCGGCCCTCCTGCCGCGGCGCCGCCGGCGCCGATGTTGATGGGCGGCAGCGGCGCAATGCACGAGGTGTTTCGCCTCATCGGGCGAGTATCCGCGACCGACCTCAATGTGCTGGTGACGGGCGAAACCGGTACCGGCAAGGAGCTGGTCGCACGCGCGCTGCATGACGAAAGTCGCCGTCGCGAGGGACCGTTCATTGCTCTCAACACGGCGGCCATACCCGCCGAACTTCTCGAAAGCGAGTTGTTTGGACACGAGGCGGGCGCGTTTACCGGCGCGCGTCAACGCCATGTCGGGCGTTTCGAACAGGCCGCCGACGGCACGCTGTTCCTGGACGAGATCGGCGACATGCCCGTGGCCCTGCAAACGCGCTTGTTGCGAGTGCTGGCTGGTGGCGAGTTCTACCGCGTTGGCGGGCGCACCCTGATCCGCAGCCACGTGCGTATCGTCGCCGCCACGCATCAGGATCTCGATGCCCTGGTCGAGCAAGGGCGGTTCCGCGCTGACCTGAAGCACCGGCTCGACGTGGTGCGCATCGCCTTGCCGCCGCTGCGTGCGCGGCGCGCGGACATTCCCGGCCTGGCGCAGCACTTTCTGGATGCCGCCGCGCACGAGCTGGGCTTGCCGCCACGGCAGTTCAACGCCAAGGCCCTGACCGCCCTGAAGCGCCGTGACTACCCTGGCAACGTGCGCGAGCTGGAAAACCTGTGCCGAAGAGCGGCCGTGATGGCACCGGGACACCACGTTGGCGTGGCGGATCTGGGCAAGGTGTCGGCAGCGCGCGGAGCCGATGGCGGGCCGGGTTGGACGCAGGCCCTGCGCGAGTGGGCCGATGGCGAGCTCGTGCAGGGTGCCGACGGCGTGTACCCGCGCGCGCTCGAGGCGCTGGAGCGCACGCTCATCGACGCCGCCCTGCAACATGCCGGCGGGCAGCGTCAACGCGCCGCGCGGCAACTGGGCCTTGGCCGCAACACCCTGACGCGCAAGGTCCAGTCATACAAACTCGACAAATAAGGACTCTCTGATCAACTCCCCGCAGGTGTCACCGGGTAGGCAAACCCGGTGGCATGCGGCACAGTGTGATCCAACCCATCAGCATGGAAACGCGTACATGAGCGCACCGCTACACATCATCATCCTGGCCGCCGGTGCCGGCACCCGCATGAAGTCGGCCAGCGCCAAGGTCTTGCTGCCGCTGGCCGGGCAACCCCTGCTTGCGCACGTGCTGGATACGGCGCGCGAACTGTCGCCGCAGGCAATACACGTGGTCTACGGCCATGGCGGCGATGCCGTGCGCGCGACATTCGCCGACGTCGACGTGACTTGGGTCGAGCAGGCCGAGCAACACGGAACCGGGCATGCGGTCCGCCTGGCTTTGCCGGGCGTTCCCGATGACGCGCGCGTGCTGGTGCTCTACGGCGACGTGCCGCTGGTGCGTGCCCAATCCTTGCGCGGACTGGTCGACGGCAACGAACGTCTGGCCGTGCTGGCCGCCGATCTGGCTGATCCGGCCGGCTATGGCCGCATCGTTCTGGATCAAACGGGCAAGGTCGGGGCCATCGTCGAAGAACGCGATGCCGACGCCGAGCAACGCGCGATCACCCTGACCAACACCGGCCTCATCGGTGCCGACGCGGCCAGCCTGCGAGCCTGGATCGGCCAGCTTGGCAACGACAATGCGCAGGGCGAGTATTACCTCACGGATGTGTTCGCGTATGCCGCGAAGGAGGGCACGCCGGCGGCGTGCGTGCGCCTGGCCGATGCCAGCGAAGCCCAGGGCGCCAACAACCCGTGGCAACTGGCGGAACTGGAAGCACTGCTGCGCCGCCGTCGCGCCAAGGCACTGGCCCTGGCCGGCGTGCGCCTGGCCGATCCGGCGCGCTTTGATCAGCGCGGCACGGTCAAGGCCGGCCGCGACGTGGAGATCGACGTGGACGTGATCCTGGAGGGTCACGTCGTGCTCGGTGATGGCGTGCGCATCGGGCCGTTCTGTCGTCTGCGCGACGTGTCCTTGGCCGCAGGCACACACGTACGCGCGCACTGCGACCTCGAAGGTGTGGAGAGTGGAAGTGCCTGCCAGATCGGGCCGTTCTCGCGTCTGCGTCCCGGCACCATGCTGGCGTCCGACGTCCACGTCGGCAATTTCGTGGAGACCAAGAAAACGCGCCTGGGCGAGGGCAGCAAGGCCAACCACTTGACCTATCTGGGTGACAGCGAGGTCGGCGCGGGCGTCAACATCGGCGCCGGCACCATCACCTGCAATTATGACGGCGTGAACAAGTTCCGCACCGTGATTGGTGACAACGCGTTCATCGGTTCCAATGCGTCGCTGGTGGCACCGGTCACCATCGGTGCCGGTGCCACCGTTGGTGCCGGTTCGACCATCACGCGCGATGCCGCGCCCGGCGAGTTGAGCGTGGCGCGTAGCCGGCAGCAGCAGATCGAGGGATGGAGTCGGCCGCTCAAGAAAACCGACCCCAATACCCGGTAACCATCGTGAATGCCGTCCCCGGTCACCCCTTCGGTCTGCGCGAACCCCCGTTTGCGGTCGCGCCGGATCCGCGGTTTGCGTATCTGGCCGCCGATGCCGGCGACGTGCTGGAGCGCATCGAGACGGACGTGACCGAAGGCACCGGCGGCATCACGTTGCTGACCGGCGGCAACGGCAGCGGCAAGACGTTGATCGCGCAGTGCCTGCTGGAGCGTCTGGCCGACCGCGACGTGCGCGTGGCCCGGGTGTTGCATTCGCGCGTGACGCCCGTGGAGTTGCTGCAAAGCGTGTGCGCGCGCTTGCGGGTGCCGATGGACGGCAACGTCAACCGCGACAGCGGCCGTGACCTGATCAATGCGCTGAGCACGTTCCTGATGGACATCTACGCGCAGGGGCAACGCGTGTTGCTGGTCGTGGACGAAGCGCAGAACCTGCCGGATGAATCGCTCGAACAGTTGCGTCTGCTGACCAACCTGGAAACGCCGGTGCACCGGCTCATGCACATCCTCATGCTGGCCACGCCGCCATTACGCGAGCGTCTGCGCACCGCGGCGCTCGAGCCGTTGGCGCAGCGCATTACGGCCTGGAATGAACTGGCAGGTCTGGACGCCCGCCACAGCGAGGCCTACGTGCGCCATCGTCTGGCGGTTGCCGGTGCGCCACCGACGTTGTTCACGCGGCTGGCTTTGCGCGAGATGCACCATTGCAGCCGCGGCGTGCCACGGGTGTTGAATCTGGTCGGCGAGCGCGCCCTGGCACTGGCCGCCCAGCGAGGCCACGAAAACGTGGGCGAAAGCGTCGTGCAGCAGGCGACACGCGATGTCTTGCCCGGCCATGTCGGATACTGGTTGCGGCAATACCGCTGGTGGGGGCTTGCCGGCATTGTCGGTGTGCTGATACTGGCGGGGTTCGCGTGGTGGGGCTTGTCGAACGCGCCGGCACCACCGACCCCGGCGGCGCCGACCGTACCCAAGGTATCGGCGACGCAACAAGCCGAACGCATCGCTGCCGCATTGCCTCCGGCGCGTCAGGCGCGCCTGCAGGCATGGAGCACGCTTTTGGCGCGCTGGCAGGTGGGCTCGGACCAGACCAGCGTGGAAGCGGCTTCGAAATGTCCCGCGGTCATTTTTGCCGGATTCGATTGTGTCGGCGGGACCGGAACCCTCGATCAACTGGAGCGCTTCGATCGTCCGCTGGTACTGGTACTCGACACCCCCGACGGGAAGCGCCAGGCGCTGCTGCTGGGTGTCGGTGAGACGCAAGTACGCCTGGACATCGGGGCGCGTGACGTCATGCTGACGCGCCCGGCGCTGGCCCAGTTGTGGCATGGTCGCTTTTACGCGCCGTTCCGTCTGCCGCCATCATTGCCGTCGATACTGCAGCGTGGTGACAGTGGCAGCGCCGTGGCGTGGCTGGATCGGCAACTGCGGCAATTTGACGGTGACACCTCGCGTACGCCCGGCGTGGCGACGTTCGATGCCGCCGTGACCCGGCGCGTCAAACGCCTGCAGCGCGTGTTCGGCATTCCCGACGACGGCATTGTCGGGCCGGAAACGCTGTTCGCGTTGACGTCACTGGATACCGACGGGCCACACCTGGCTCGTGACGTGCCATGAGGGGGTCGTCGTGAACGGTTTGTTCGTCAATGTCGAGAGTCGCCGCAAGCCACGTCCGCGCTGGGTGACGTTGACGATCGTGGTGATCTGCGTGGCCTGCTTCACGGTGCTCTCGCTGGTGCCGGTGCCACGCGAGGTCGCGTGGGTGATGCGCTGGGGCACGGTGCCGGCCGAGTTGTTCGCCGTCAGCGGGCCGTGGTGGCATCAGCTGCTGGATCCGGATTGGCTGCGCCTGCTGACGGCGTTGTTCATCCATGTGGGCTGGATGCACCTGGTGACCAACATGCTGTTTCTGGTCATCTTCGGGCTGGCCGCCGAGCGTGCGCTGGGGTCGCCACGGTTTCTGGTGCTGTTCCTGATCGGCGGCGTGTTCGCCAATCTGGTCGGTGCGCTGACGCTGGCCGGTGCGCATGCACCGATCATCGGTTGCAGTGGCGCGGTGTCCGCCGTGGTCGGCGTGTATCTGGTGTTGTTCCCGCGTGCGCGTCTGGGTCTGGTATTGCCGCTGGGCCTGTTCATGGAGTTCGTGCGCGTGCCGGCACCGTTCCTGATCGGCTTGTGGGTGTTGCTGCAGCTGCTGTTTACCTATGCCGGCCCCGACTTCGGCGAGGTGGTGTGGTGGAGCCACATCGCCGGGTTCGGCTTTGGCGTGTTGTTCGCACTGGCGTCACGCCACGCGGTGATGCGACGCCAGCGCGGCTGATTCATGCTTCCAGCACGCCGGACGGCGGTGGTGGTTGGTCCGGATCACCACTTGGAGGATGTCCGCCAAGGTCACGCCAGGCGATGTACAGCATGGGGCCGAGCACGGTGTACAAGGTGGTGAAAAACCCGACCTGCACCAGCAACATGAAGCGCGTCAGCAGCAGCACCATGCCCACCGCCACCACGCAGACGCACAACGCCAGACCAGCCACGAACCAGGCCGGGATATGGCGCCACACGAGGCGAAAGCTTTCGCCCATGGCCGTGAACGCCGGCTCGCGCGAAAACGCCACGCGCGGAATGGCCAGGGCCGTGAATGTCCACGTGAACACGACCACCACGAGCGCCACGACAAACCACGGCACCATCGCCTCGCTGATCAGCAGGGTCATCAGCTTGTCGCGTTGCCCCTGAAGCGTCGCCACGTCGATGCCCTTGCGTGCCAGCTGGTTGGTCAGTGCCACACCCAATATCATGGCGGCGGCGAACTTGCCCAGCACCAGCGGGATGCACAACTTGAGCGCTTCACCGCGGCGCCCGGGCTGCGCGAGCAACGCGAATACCTGCGCGAAAGCCGGCGGCTGCTGGCGTGCGATCGTGTTCGCCGCCACGCACATGCCGGCCAGAAACGCCGGTCCCATGATCAGTACCGCCAAGGGGCCGATATAGGGAAGCAGGCTGTCGACGCAGGCGACGAACAGCCCCATGCACAGAAAGGTCGCGGGTTGGCGACGGACCAGGTCCAGCGCGCTGACAAACCAGTGCCAGCCTTGGGTCGCGCCGATCTTGCGTGGTGGTTGCGGCCGATTCATGCCGCGGTTCCGACATGACGGGTGGGCATGTTGCCGGCGACAGCACGATGTTTGCAGGGGGAAGAAAACGGGTTCATGGGCACCGAAGCGCAGGCTGCAGATGTTTCCATTGTCCCATGTGACGCCATGGCGAGCGAGGCAGGGCAAGCGCCGCCGTCGCGGTGACACCCCGCGCGCCGCTATACTAACGAGCTTTGTTCCGTCCGGATGCGACCCATGCCCGCGCCCACCTTCCAGCAGATCATCCAGACCCTCGGCCAGTATTGGGGCGAGCGCGGTTGCGTGTTGTTGCAACCGCTGGACACCGAGGTCGGTGCCGGCACCTTTCACCCGGCCACGTTCCTGCGCTCGCTGGGGCCGGAACCCTGGGCCGCGGCCTATGTGCAACCGTCGCGCCGGCCCACCGACGGGCGTTATGGCGACAATCCCAACCGCCTGCAGCACTACTACCAGTATCAGGTGGTGCTCAAGCCCAATCCGGACGATATCGTCGAGCTGTATTTCGGATCGCTCAAGGCCTTGGGCATCGATCCGCTGGTGCACGACCTGCGTCTGGTCGAAGACAACTGGGAGTCGCCGACGCTCGGCGCCTGGGGCCTTGGCTGGGAAGTGTGGCTGAACGGCATGGAAGTGACCCAGTTCACCTATTTCCAGCAGGCCGGCGGTCTGGAATGCCGCCCGGTCACCGGCGAGATCACCTACGGCCTTGAGCGCCTGGCCATGTATCTGCAAAACGTGGACAACGTCTACGACCTGGTCTGGACCCAGGCGCCGCACGGTCCGGTGACCTACGGCGACGTGTTCCACCAGAACGAAGTCGAGCAGAGCACCTACAACTTCGAACACGCCAACGTCGAGGCCTTGTTCGCGTGGTTCGACACCTGCGAGGCCGAGGCCGGGAAACTGGTCGAGGCGGACCTGCCGTTGCCGGCCTACGAGCAGGTGATGAAGGCCAGCCATACCTTCAACCTGCTCGATGCACGCCGCGCCATCAGCGTCACCGAGCGCCAGCGCTACATCCTGCGCGTGCGCGCCTTGTCGCGCGCGGTGGCCCAAGCGTACGTGGCGCAACGCGAAAAACTGGGCTTCCCCGGTCTGCGCAACAAGGAGACGGCCCATGTCTGATGTGAAGCCGCTGCTGATCGAACTGGGTACCGAGGAGCTGCCGCCCAAGGCGCTGGACGAGTTGTCCGCCGTGTTTGCCCGCGGCATCTGCGAGGGCCTGCAAAAGCATGGCGTCGCGGCCGAAGTGGAGCAGGCGCGCGCCTTCTGTTCGCCGCGGCGTCTGGCCGTGCACGTGCCGGGTGTGGCCGCCAGCCAGCCCGAGCGCGCCATCGAGCGTCGCGGTCCGGCGGTCAAGGCCGGCACGGATGCTGATGGCAAGCCAACCCGCGCGCTGACCGGGTTTGCCGGCTCCTGCGGCGTCGACGTGGAGCAGCTGCAGACGCTCGAAACCGACAAGGGCAGCTGGTATGTCCATCGTGCGGTCGAGCCCGGCCAGCCGACGGCGGCGCTGTTGCCCGGCATTCTCGCCGATGCGCTCAAGGCCTTGCCGATCCCGCGCCCGATGCGCTGGGGCGACCATGATTACCGCTTCGTGCGTCCCGTGCACTGGCTGGTGTTGCTGCATGGTGCCGACGTGGTGCCGGCCGAGCTGATGGGCTTGTCCAGCTCGCGCCAGTCGCATGGTCATCGCTTTCACCATCCCGAAGCCATCACCATCGAACATGCCGACCAGTGGCTCGACACACTGCGTGACGCGCATGTGCTGGCCGATCCGGCCGAGCGCCGCCAGCGCATTCGCGACGAGGTGGCCGAGGCGACCGTCAGTGGCGCGCCGCACCTGTCCGACGACTTGCTGGACGAGCTCGCGAATCTGGTCGAATGGCCGGCGGCCGTGGCTTGCACCTTCGAGCGCGATTTCCTGCGGGTGCCGCAAGAGGCTCTGGTCACGACCATGGAAACGAACCAGAAATTCGTGCCGGTGTACGCCGATGATGGCGCCTTGAGTGAGCACTTCATTGGTATTGCCAACATCGTCTCGAAGGATCCCGAGCAGATCCGCAAGGGCTACGAGCGCGTCATCCGTCCGCGTTTTGCCGACGCGCGATTTTTCTACGACGAAGACCTGAAGACGCCACTGGCCGAGCTGCAAACCGAGCTGGTCAACGTCACCTATCAGGAATCGCTCGGCAACCTCTGGGACAAGACCTGTCGCGTGGCCGAACTGGCGCGCGTGATCGCCAACCGCGTCGATGTCGATGCGGGACAGGCCACCGCCGCGGCCAGCCTGTCCAAGTGCGACCTGCTGACGCGCATGGTCGGTGAGTTTCCCGAGCTGCAAGGTGTCATGGGACGCTATTACGCACGTGCCCAGGGCGAGCCCGATGCCGTCGCCGACGCCCTGGACGAAGCCTACATGCCGCGCCACGCCGGTGATCGTATCGCCGAGGGTGGTGTCGCGCGCGTGCTGGCCGTGGCCGAACGCCTGGACACCCTGGCCGGCATTTTTGCCGTCGGCCTCAAGCCATCCGGCAACAAGGACCCGTTCGCCTTGCGTCGCGCCGCATTGGGCCTGGCTCGCACGCTGGTCGAGGGCAATTTGACCATCGACCTTGGAGCCACCTTCCGCGAGGCCCTGGAATTGATTCCCGAGCCGGCATTGTCGGCGGGACTGGCACGTGGCAGCAAGCGCAAGGGCAAAGACGACAAGCCGCCAGCATTCAATCCCGCGGCGCGGCGCGCGGAACTGCTCGGCGAGCTGACCACGTTCGTGCGTGAACGCCTGCGCGGCTATTACGCCGAGCAGGGTTTCAGCCGCGGGCAGTTCGATGCCGTGGCAGCGGTGGATCCGTTCACGCTTCCGGATTTCGATCGCCGCCTGCGCGCTGTGGCCGCATTTGCCGAGCTGCCCGAAGCGGCCAGCCTGGCGGCCGCCAACAAGCGCGTCGGCAACATCTTGCGCAAGCAGGCCGAAGCGGGCGTGAAGCCGGCGTCAACGGTCGATGCGTCGCTGTTCGAGGAGGCTGCCGAGAAGGCCCTGGCGGACGCGCTCGCGATGGCTCGCGACGAAAGCGACACGGCCATGCAAAGCGGCGATTATCATGTCGTGCTCACGCGACTGGCCAGCCTGCAGGCGCCGGTCGACGCCTTCTTCGATGCCGTGCTGGTCGCCGCCGACGATCCCGCCTGTCGCGCCAACCGCCTGGCCCTGCTCGCCGATCTGCAGGCGAATTTCATGGCCGTGGCGGATATCGCGCGTCTGTAGGGAACCTCGAAAACCATTTCCAGTAGGTCGGGTTGGCTTCATCAACCCGACATGATGTCGGGTCACGACCCGACCTACTGCCTGCCCTGTTGTCGTCATGCCGACGCCTTGATCACAAAATCATGTTGCCCAAGGTTGCCTTGATCGCAAGATCCTGCGCTTGAGCATTTGCCTGCCGGATGCACTCCAGCAAATGTTGGTGGATCGCGCCAACGCCCTCGGCCCGCCTCAGCGGGTCAGGGTCGCTGAGCGCAACGTAATACTCGCTCAACAATTGGGCATGGCTTTCCATTGGCAGATAGTTGCCGGTGCTCTCCAGCGTCGCCTGCAGCACCTGCATGGCGGCCGACAAACGGTGAACATCCATCACGAAAGTCGTTTCGCCGTGCCTGTGCCGGTCGGGCTCGTCGAGCATGGGGCCGTTGCCGGTCATCAACCATAGCAGCGAGACGTTCAGCCCATGCGCCAAGGCCAGGCAGCGCGTGCGTGACGGATCGGAACGTCCATCCCGCCAACTTCTTACGACTCCCTCCGAGAATCCGCATACTTGTGCGATGTGGCTGACGCCACCGTACGTTTTGATCAGTACGCGAATTCGAGCCATGAACCCTTCATCAACCGTGGCTCGTGCCGCCGGAGTGGCCGATACGTTGCCCGGGAGGCCCCCGGACTCTGATGCATCTTTGCGATTGTCGAGGTTGAGAGATGGCGTCGCCATGGCACAAGGCCTCTGTCTGCCAATGAATGTGGCATGAATCCAATTATACCGAAGCCGAGAGACGTTGACATTCGTAAAAACATACGTTAATTGTATGTTCTTACGTTGTTGCCGTATCGTTCGGCACCGCACCAGCGCAGGAGCTTTCGGGATAACTCCTGGCTCTGCCTTGACCGTCTTTGGGACGGTTGTTTTTTTCGGTCTGTAGAGGATCGCATTCACCGGGGAAGTTTCAACAATGAATTTTCGTAATATCGAACGCCACCCGCGCCGCGCAGCCCTCGCCATGGCACTGGCCGTGGGATTGGGCTTTACCGGCGTCGCGATGGGTCAGGCCACCACCGGTACCATTTTCGGTACGGCGACCAGCGCCGAGGCAGGCGACACCGTCACCGTTCAGGGCACCAATGGCGTGAGCCGCTCCGTGACCGTGGAGGCCAATGGCAAGTACACGGTGAGCCACCTGCCCTTGGGTACCTATACCGTCACGCTGCGCAGTGACGGCGAGGTTCTCGCAAAGAAGACCGATATCGGTCTCGTGATCGGCAGCAGCACGCCGGTGAATTTCTACGGCGGCGGAACCACAGAGCTTGGCACGGTGACGGTTTCGGCCAGTGCGCGGCCAGAGATCGACGTCAACAGCGTGTCCTCGTCCACCGTCATCACGGCCCGGCAACTGGAACAATTGCCGATCGGCCAGAACGCCGAATCGATTGCCCTGCTGGCCCCGAGCACGGTGGCTGCCAGCGGTTACTACGGCAACGCGGTGTCGTTCGGTGGCGCAGGCGCGACCGAGAACGCCTATTACGTCAACGGTTACAACACCACCAAGCCGTTCAACAACCAGGGCGGGTTCCAGCTTCCCTATGGTTCGATCGCGCAGCAGAAGACCTACACCGGCGGTTATTCGGCCAAGTACGGTCGCTCCGACGGTGGCGTGATCAGCCAGAACGGCAAGCGTGGTACCAACCAGTGGCACTTCGGTGGCCAGATCTCCTGGATTCCGCGCTCCACGCGTGCCACCCCGAGGAACCTGTATTACCAGCGGTTCGACGACTTGCCGGCCGGCTACAAGCTGGAGTCACCGGATCTTCAGGGCAAGCTGTATCACTATCGACAGCAGAACGTCAGCTGGAGAACCAAATACTCGGTGTACCTCGGCGGTCCGCTGATCCGGGACAAGTTGTACATGTTCATTGCCGCTGACCGCAGCAAGAGCGCGGGCACGGACATCGACTCGAAGGGCGGGCGCGCCGACATCTATCAGGATCACGAAAAGAACATTTACGCCAAGATCGACTGGAACATCAACAGCAGCAACATTCTCGAGTTGACGTATCTGGAGAACAACCAGACCACCGACGAAGGTGCGACCTACGCCTTCGATTACGACACGCTCGAGGTCGGTGACAAGGTCGCGGGCAACGCCGTCAACAAGCGCTCGGCCGAGTTCTTCATCGGCAAGTACACCAGCTACATCACCGATCGCCTCACGTTCAGCGCGCTGTGGGGTCAGGGCGATTTCGAGCATCCGGTCAAATATCCCAGCCTCAGCCCATTGGCTTACGTTGGCGGCGTGACGCAGCAGAATCCGGCATACCTCAACGCGGGCGAGGACTACCGGCTGAACGACCAGACCAGGCTGTATCGTTACCTGCCCACTCGTGGCTCGCATACGCGGGGTCTGCGTGCCGATATCAGCTATCGCATCGGCGACCACAAGCTGAGCGCGGGTATCGACAACATGTGGTACAGCGCGACCGATCATGGCCAGACCATGTCCGGGCCGGGGTTTGCCTACTTCTACGTGCATACGACCAAACCCAACGTCCCCATCAATGAAAAGCTGAACGTGGGAGCGCCGGGACAGGAGTACTACATCGACAAGTACATCTACTCGGTGGCTAGCTCCATGTCGATGGAGCAGAAGGCGTATTTCATTCAGGACGTCTGGCAGGTGACCGACAGGTTCCAGCTGAACATCGGTATCCGCAACGATCACTTCATCAACTACAACGGCCAGGGCCAGGCCTTCGTGGATGAGGACAATCAGTGGGAGCCACGCATCGGCTTCAGCTGGGACGTCAACGGCGATGCCTCGTTCAAGATTTACGGCAATGTCGGTCGTTATTACCTGGCACTGCCCAATAGCGTGGCCGAGCGTGGCGCCAACATCTCCACCTTTACTGATGAGTATTTCACCTACACCGGCATTGACGAGAATGGCCTACCGACCGGACTCAAGCCCGTGGGCGGTGTCAACGGGGCGCCGGCGCCGGGCCCGGTATCGGCCAACAACGAGAAAGGCCAACCCAAGGACCCCAACGTCGTCACGCCCAACGACCTGACAGCGCAGTATCAGGACGAGTTCATCCTCGGGTTCGACAAGACCCTGGGCCAGAACTGGGTCTGGGGCGCGAAAGCCATGTATCGCGAGTTGAAGACGGCCATTGACGACACCTGCGCCATGCCGTATCTCGGCGACAAGATCGAGGCAATGGGCTACGACAAGTCCAACTTCGAATTCAAGAGCCCCGGTTGTCGTCTCTTCAACCCGGGTGAAACCAACACCTTCGCGGTCGTCAACAAGGCCACCGGTGACTACCTGATGGTGCCGATGTCCTATCAGGACTGGGGTTTCAAGAAGGGCGCCGAGCGCAAGTACTATGCGTTGAACCTCTATCTGGAACATCCGTTTGACGGCAAGTGGCAGATGCGCGTCGACTACACGTTCTCGCGCAACTGGGGCAACACCGAAGGCCAGACCCGCTCCGATATCGGTCAGACCGATGTGTCCAAGACCGTCAACTGGGATTGGCCCAGCCTGATGGTCGGCTCGTCCGGCTATCTCGCCAACCATCGTCGCCATTCGTTGAAGATTCGTGGCGCTTACAAGCTCAATCGCGAGTGGACCTTCTCGGGTACGTTGCTGGTGCAGTCGGGAACGCCCAACGCCTGCCTGGGTTACTTCGGCGCCGATGCCAAGGATCCGTCCGGTTACGGTGATTACTATCGCTTCTGCCACGGCCGGTACGCACCGCGTGGCACCAATGGCTACACGCCCTGGACCCGCATGTTGAACCTGGGTGTGCGGTATCAGCCGGCGTTCGCCCATCACAACCTGACCCTCGGTCTGGACATCCACAACGTGTTCAACGAGCAGAAGAAGATCCAGGTGGATCCGTTCTACGAGAACGCCAAGTTCACCGTCAATCCGCGTTACGGTCAGGGCATCTACTTCCAGAGCCCGCGCTACCTCCGTTTCTCGGTGTCTTACGACTACTGATGACAAGAGGCCACCGGTGCCGCGGTTGTTCGTGCACGAACAATCGTGGCACCGGTGGAACATTGTCGGATTCGCCCGTCAAATGGCGTAGCAAGGGCGGCAACATGCCGCCCGCTGCAAGTCCACGGGACAACACCGTCGTCCCCGGAATTTTGGCCGCTGTCCTCCCGTCAGCGGCCTTTTTTATACGCAATTGCGGCTTGGTGGGACCTTGGTGTCATCAGATTCAGCTTCGCCCTGCGAGTCTCTTGGGTGTACTTGACTGGCCATCCTGCAACGAATGCGGGATGTTCCGGCCCACGCATTCTCTTGTCCGACTTGTTGATTTGCCGCTATGCTGGGTCTCCTCAGTACGCAAAAGATTCAAGCCATGCAAGGTTTGAGTCTTTTGGTCCCCCATCCCATCAAGAGGTTTTCCCCATGCGCACAGTGGTTTTGTCTATGGCCGTGCTGGCCGCACTCGGCTTGGCCGGTTGCAGCGGCGGTACCGGAGCCGAGCAGGGCGCGGGCGCGGCAAATGGTTCCAGTGTTGCTGCAAAGGTGGCTTCCAGTGTCAGCGGTACGGTCGGTTTGCGTGATCCCGACGCGCACAAGCTGTCGGACCAGGCCAAGCTGACGATCGAGCTGGTCGACGTGTCCAAGCGCAACGCCGCTCCGTTGGCCCACAAGACCATCTCGCCGATCAAGTCGCTGCCGGCCAAGTTCAAGTTCGACGTCACGCCGAAGGAAGTCAACGCCTCCGACCTGTACGTGGTCAAGGCCGAGATCGTCGATGGTATCCGGCATTACACCATGCCGCTGCAGGCGCCGGTGTTGACCAAGGGTGCTGCAAGCACCGCCACGATCCGTCTGGTCGCCGTGCCGACGCCGGCGGAAAAGCTGTTCGCGGCCTACAAGAAAATGCAGGCCCAGGCCGGCGCCATGAAGATGAACACCGGGACCTCGCGCAATGACAAGGTGGCGCACGGTTGGCAGGTGTTCCGCGACAAGAAGACCGGTGACATCCGTTACGTGGTCGACCAGGCGGATTTCGTCGACGGTGGCTTCAACTACACCGAGTATGGCTACAAGAACGAAAAGCCCTGGGTGATCGTGCGCAAGCACAAGTCCAGCCAGAATGCCCAGCCCAGCGTGATCTACAAGCTTGGTTGGGATGGCGGCGGCAAGATCGTGCTGAACAAGAAGGTTGCCGACGGCAAGACCACCAAGGTCGATGCCGACAAGGCCGCGAAGCTGTTCGACGAGGCCAAGGACATGTTCAAGAAGGCCAAGAAAAGCATCAAGTAATGATGTGAAACGAGCACGGTGGATCGTTCGATCCATCGTCTGCCACGAAAAAGCCGCCCTCGACAGGCGGCTTTTTCGTGCGCGCCCCCAAGCCGGCGGGCATCACGAGACCCCGTTCAGAACACGAACTTCATGCCCAGGTCGAGGCTGTTCACCCGCTGGTTGCTGTCGGCAAAACGACCGCGGTAGGCGATCCAGCCGCTGACGCTGTCGCTGAAGTCGGCAGCCAGGCCAAGGTCGGCGCTGGCCCAGTCGGCATCGGCGAGGAACCCGGTCAGGGCAAAACTGCCGGGCATGCCGGACAGGCCGGCGCGGACCTTGCGCGCATCGGCGCGTGAGTCATGGTTCCAGGCAACACTCAGGTAGGGATGCAGCGTGCTGCCGCCGGCCTGCCAGTTGCCCTTGAACTGCCAGCCAAGCGTGCCGACCATCGCGACGCGCTCCTGCCCACCGAACCACATCGCCGAGCTGTCGTCACCGGCCTCGCTGTAGCCGTCCACGCGCACGCGCTGCCACTGGACGCGTGCAAACGGACCGGTGCGGAACGACTCGGAGCCGAACCACCAGCCACCGTTGAGCCCGGCCATCAGTTGCGAGCCGCTGGTCTGGCCGGTTTCGGTGCGCGTCAGCTGACCGAGTTGGAAGCGACGGTTGATGTCGTTGTAGCTGAGCTGCGCAAAGCCGACGTTGGCGCCGATGTAACCGCCGCCGCTGTGCCACATGGCGTAGCCTGAACCGATGATCGAATCCATGCGGTAGCCGCCGCTACCGATGTCGGCGTTGTTGCGCGCCAGACCCAGCGCGGCACCGACGTGGAAATGCTCGCTGGCCGCGGCGTCCACGCCGATGGTCAGGTTGACGTTCTTGCTGTCGACGCCGGGTGCATTGGCGGTGGCGTCGATGCTTTGCTTGCCATAGCTGATGCCCGCAAACGCGCGCGTGTTGCCGCCGGCCTGATCAATGCGCATCTGTTCGCGGATGATGTTCATGTGCGCGTGTGTCGCGGCCAATGGTGCTTCGGCCAGCATTGACACTTGGCCCGGTGCGCTCAGCTCGGCGATCACGTACTGTCCGAGCATCTTGTGCGCGGCCGTGGTCGGGTGCACGCCGTCGGCGAACAGGTAGCTTTTGTCGGTGCCGGGCGCGTAGGTGTAAGGCGCGCCCGACCCTTGCGGGCCGCATTTGACCGAGGTGGAACCGACGCCGCAGGCCGGCGCGGTGACGTTGCTGAAGCCGAATGCCGACGGGTTGGCAATGACCTCGTTGAACAGCGCGTACACGTCCACCGGCACGATGTTGAGGCCCTGGTCGGAGAGCTGATTGAGTCCGCCGGCCAGCACGCCGTTGTAGAGCAACGACAATTGCGCAAGTGATTGTTGTGCAACCGCCCCCTGCGCCGCCGCGGCCGGCGTCTTGCCGATGTCCGGCAGGTTGAAGACCAGCGTGTACTCGGCACCGCTGGCATGTATCTGCCCGAGCAAAGCCAGTTCCTGCTTGGCCGCCATGGCGATGCCGGCTTGCGCCTGCGCCGGCGTTTCCGGGGTGACGCCGGCGACGGCCGCCACCTGTGCCAGCACCTGCTGCGTCACCGTCGGCGTGATCTGCTGGATGAACGCATTGACCTGGCCGGGCTGGATGACCCCGCCGGTCAACGCCGCCTGCACTTGCTGCTGGATCGTCTGCTCGATCAGTTGCTGGGCGGTGGCGGCCGCGCCCACCGCCTTGACGTGATAAAAGATGTCGTTGGCGCCGCCCCAGACCGAATACAGCGTATGCGCATCGGCTTGTCCACCGTTGTTGGCGAGGTAGCTTGCCCATTGCGTGGTCAGTGACGGAATGGTGCCGCCGCCGGCAGCCACCTTGACGCGTGCGCCACCAAACGCATAGTCGTTGCCACCGGTGACCGACGGCGTGAGGTTGAAGCCGAAGTGGTCGGCCACGTGCTCGACCGCGACCTCGCCGGGGTTGGTGGTGAAACGGCTGGGCTGGCTGGCGCCCGTGGCCAGCGAGATGTTGCCGTTGTCGCTGAGGCTGTCGCCAATGACCACCATCTGGTTGAAATCGGTGGTGCCGGCGTGCGCCGCGGTGCTGGCGGCGAGGGCGGTAATGAGCGCGACGCTCAAATGACGCAGACGAAGCATGGCGAACCTCCTGTGGACGGATGATGCATGCCACCTTAATCGAAACCATACGCGACCGCACGTTGCATTGTGACGGTGCTGCGACATGTTGCCGAGTGCGCTGCCATGGCGCGTTATAGTCCGGGGACATGATCGATGTCCTGTCCGCCGATTCCGCGATGGCGCCGGAGCGCCGTCTGGGCGCATGGCTGGCCGCACGCGCGCGGGTGGTGGCGGTCACGGGTGCCGGTGTCAGCACTGCTTCAGGCATTCCTGACTATCGCGACGGCGACGGCCAATGGAAGCGCCGGCAGCCCGTCACCTATCAGGCGTTTGTCGGCGACGATGCGGTGCGCCACCGCTACTGGGCACGCAGCTTTGCCGGCTGGACGCACTTCTCCGACGCGCGGCCCAATGCCGCGCATCGTGCGCTGGCGCAGTTCGAGCATCGCGGCGTGCTGCAGGCGCTGATCACGCAAAACGTGGATCGCTTGCATCAGCGCGCCGGCAGCCACCACGTCATCGACCTGCACGGGCGGCTCGATCGCGTGATCTGTCTGGCCTGTCGCCACCGTTTCGAACGCGCATGGCTGCAGCAACGCCTGGCCGAACTCAATCCCGAGTGGGCCGATCACACCGACCGCATTGCTCCCGATGGTGATGCCGATATCGAGAATGTCGACTTCAGTCGTTTCATCGTGCCCGATTGTCCACGCTGCGGCGGCATGTTGAAGCCGGACGTGGTGTTCTACGGCGAGTCGGTGCCGACCAGCACGCGTGATGCGGCGGCCAAGGCCATGGAAGACGCCGACGGCGTGCTGGTGGCCGGCTCCTCGCTGATGGTGTGGTCGAGCTTTCGCCTGGTGCGCGCAGCGGCCATGCGCGGCGTGTCCATTGCCGCCGTCAATCAGGGGCGCACTCGCGCCGACGACTTGCTCGACATCAAGTGCAGCGGCGATTGCGGCGCCATCCTGCAGTCGCTCCTGTAGGTCGGGTTGGCTTCATCAACCCGACGTTTGGCGCAGCCCGCACGCGAAAGTCGGGTCCGTCGCTACGCTCCTTGACCCGACCTACTTGGCTGCTTGGCTGCGCGATCAATCGCGCTTGCGGGCCTGGGCGAAGGCCTGGGCCAGCGCATTGTTGGCGGGCGCGGCGGATGGCCTGGCGGCCGGTCGGCGATCGCGGCGTGATTCGTTGCGCGGTGCGCGCGGCTTGGCTTCGCCCGGCTCGTCGTCCAGGCGCATCGACAGGCCGACGCGCTTGCGCGCGATGTCCACGTCCATCACCTTGACCTTGACCACGTCGCCGGCCTTGACCACCTCGCGCGGATCCTTGACGAACTTGTGCGCCATCGCCGACACATGCACCAGACCATCCTGATGTACACCGATGTCGACGAAGGCACCGAACGCGGCGACGTTGCTGATGCGCCCTTCGAGCACCATGCCGGGCTTGAGGTCGGTGAGATTCTCCACGCCGTCGGCGAACTTCGGCGCGACGAACTCGGGACGCGGATCGCGACCGGGCTTTTCCAGTTCTTTCAGGATGTCGCGCACGGTCGGCGTGCCGAAGCGCTCGTCGGTGTAGTCGTCGGCCTTGAGGCCACGCAGGAAGGTGGCGTCGCCGATGATCGAGCGCACCTCGCGGCCGCAACGCGCGACGATGCGCTCGACCACCGGATAGGCTTCCGGGTGTACGGCGCTGGCATCGAGCGGGTCGGCACCGCCGCTTATGCGCAAGAAACCGGCGCATTGTTCGAATGCCTTGGGTCCCAGTCGCGGCACCTTGAGCAGTGCCTTGCGGCTGGCGTAGACGCCATGGCCATCACGATGCGCGACCACGTTTTCGGCGACGGTCCTGCTCAAGCCGGCCACCCGTGCCAGCAACGGTGCCGAGGCGGTGTTGACGTCCACGCCGACGCCGTTGACGCAGTCTTCCACGCGCGCATCGAGCGTGCGCGCCAGTTTGATCTGGTTGACGTCGTGCTGGTACTGGCCCACGCCGATGGCCTTGGGCTCGATCTTGACCAGTTCGGCCAGCGGGTCCTGCAGGCGACGGGCGATCGACACCGCGCCACGCAGGCTGACATCCATGTCGGGGAACTCGCGTGCCGCCGTCTCGGAGGCCGAATACACCGAGGCACCGGCCTCGCTGACCACGACCTTGGACAGCTTGCTGTTGCCGAGCGCGCGGATCAGTTCGCCGGCCAGTTTGTCGGTCTCGCGCGAGGCGGTGCCGTTGCCGATCGAGATCAGCGCCACGTCGTGCTTCTTGCACAGCGCGGCCAGTGTCGCCAGTGACTCGTTCCATTGCCGACGCGGCTCGTGCGGAAAAATGGTGGCGGTATCGACTACCTTGCCGGTGGCATCGACCACGGCCACCTTGACGCCGGTGCGAATGCCGGGGTCCAGCCCCATGACTGCCTTGGCACCGGCAGGCGCGGCCAGCAGCAAATCCTTGAGGTTGTCGCCGAACACGGTGATGGCGGCGTCTTCGGCGCCTTCACGGGCGCGCGCGAACAGGTCCAGCGTGAGCGACAGATGCAGTTTGACGCGCCAGGTCAGGCGCGCGGTCGCGGCCAGCCAGGCATCGCCCGGTCGGCCCTGGTCGTCGAAGCCGGCGTGTCTGGCCACGCGACCTTCGGCGACGGCGTGACCGGCATCCTCATCGGCACCCGGCGGCACCAGTTTGACTTCCAGCACGCCTTCGTTGCGTGCGCGCATCAGCGCCAGCAGGCGGTGCGAGGGAATGGAGGCGATCGCCTCGGAGTGATCGAAATAGTCGCGGAACTTGGCGCCCTCGTGCTCCTTGCCGGCGACCACGCTGGCGCGAATCGAGCCGGACTCCCAGACCCATTCGCGCAGGCTGCCGAGCAGTTCGGCGTCCTCGGCCAACGCTTCCATGATGATCGCGCGTGCGCCGTCCAGCGCGGCCTTGGTGTCGGCCACGCCCTTGTCGACATCGACGTATTCGGCGGCGCGGGTTTCCGGATCCATCGACGGGTCGTCGCGCAGCGCGTCGGCGAGCGGTTGCAGGCCCGCTTCGCGCGCAATTTGTGCCTTGGTGCGGCGCTTGGGTTTGTACGGCAGGTACAGATCTTCCAGTCGCGCCTTGGTTTCGGCGGCGAGAATGTCGGCCTTGAGCGCGTCGGTCAGCTTGTCTTGCTCGTCGATGCTCGCCAGCACCGCTTCGCGTCGTTCTTCGAGCTCGCGCAGGTAATGCAGGCGCTCTTCCAGCAAGCGCAACTGGGTGTCGTCCAGACCACCGGTGACTTCCTTGCGGTAGCGGGCAATGAACGGCACCGTCGCGCCCTCGTCGAGCAGTGTGACGGCGGCGCGGACTTGTTCGGCACGGGCGGCAATCGCGTCGGCGATGCGATCTTCAATCGGTGGCAGCATGAATATTCCAGCATGAAAACAGTCGGCCGGGCCTGTACGCACCCGGCTCGGCATTGTAGAGGAATGGTCGAGGTGTGGAGGTCGGCGGGCTTGCATGACAAGCAGGGACGAGGGTCGTCGGTTACGCGGGGACCGGCACGGCGGCAGCCCCTAGTCCCTCGCCCCCAGTCCCTGGCAGCAACAAAGCGCGCGGTCCGATATCCCGAAACAGGTTGTCAGGCACGACGCCCCATCCGGCACCAGGCCACGAAGCGCTGCCAGAATTCGGGCACGCGAACGCACAGCCAGGTCATGACCAACAGATTGATGACGCACACCAGGGCGATCAGCGCCGGCACATCCAGGCCGATGTGCGGCGCCAGCATGCCCAGGCCGGCGGCCAGCACCATGAACAGCGAGTTGATGATGTTGTTGCCGGCGATCACGCGTGACAGCCGATGCGGTGCGGTGCGTTGTTGCACCAGGGCGAACAGCGGCACGATGTACAAGCCGGCAAAGAAGCCGATCACCGCCAGGTCCAGCGCGACATGCCAGCCGCCGGATGAGGTCAGGAACTGAAGCCAGTCCAGACCACCGATGCGGGCGCGATCCGGCTGCGCGAAATACAGGTCAAGACCGACAGCCGTCATGCCGAGCGCGCCCAGCGTCACCAGTCCCGGGTTCACGCTGCGTGCCGAGAGTTTCTCGCAACACAGCGAGCCGATGCCGACGCCAACCGAAAACAGCACCAGCACCAGATTCAGCACGCTCGCATCGCCACCCAGGTAGTCGCGCGCATAGGCCGGCGCCTGGGTGGTCAGCGTCGCGCCGAAAAACCAGAACCACGAAATGCCGATCACGGCGTGAAACACGGTGCGTTCGGCACGCACATGGCCGAGCACGCGCCAGGTTTCGCTGACCGGGTTGAAGTTGAATTCGAGATCCGGTGCCGTGGCCGGCGCAGCGGGGATGCCGAGGCTGGCGACAAAACCGGCGATGGCGATGCCGATCACGGTCAGCGAGGCCAGCATCGGGCCGATCTCCGGCACCGCCATCAGCGCATTGCCGACCAGGCTGCCGATCAGGATCGACAACGAGGTGCCGCTTTCGACCAGGCCGTTGCCACCGGTCAATTCGTGCGGCTTGAGCACCTGCGGCACGATCGCGTACTTGATCGGCCCGAACACCGTCGAGTGCACACCCATCATGCACAACACGACCAGCAGCAGATCGAGGTTGCGGGTCCAGAAGCCGACCGCAGCGGTCAGCATCGCGACGATCTCGAAGATCTTGACGTAACGAATCAGCCGCGCCTTGTCGAACTTCTCGGCCAGTTGTCCGGCCGTGGCCGAGAGCACGAAAAACGGGATGATGAACAGCGCCAATGCCAGGTTGACGTAGGTGTTCAATGCGCCCTGCGACAATGCCAGTTCGAAGGTTGCCATGCCGACCGTGGCATAGCGAAAGGCGTTGTCGTTGAACGCGGCCATCGCCTGGGTGGCGAAAAAAGGCGCAAAACGACGCTGGCCGAGCAGGGCGAACTGGCTCATGGGCGGTCCATGGAAACAGGAACTGCAAGGCTACCTCACGCAGCATCGGCACGCCGTGTCGCGGCGGGCAAAGGCGCGACCGTCCCTGGTCGCTTCCCGCGTGTGCCGTCCTGGCGCGACCGCGGGAGCCCCTCCGCTCGTGAAACCCGTTATTGCATGAATTGCGTCGCTGGTGAAAGTCTCACCATGTCGATGACCCGGATGCGGCCCTTGCGCGGGTCGCCGGTGGCGATCAGGCACAAGTCGTGCGTGCCGTCGATGGCCGGCAGTGTCGCGTGCAGCGTGGTCTGGCCGCGTGTCCGGGCCGCGCGCGCCAGCGGCAGGCGCGCGATGCGCGGCCCCGTGCACGAGTCCAGATGGACGTTGATCTCGCCACCGGGCGTGGCTTGTACTCGCGCCACGACCTTGTCGTGGACATACGGTATGGCGTAGTTCCACGGCAGGTTGCCCACGCGCAGCGTGATCTTGTGCACGCCGTCCATTGGCGCGTTTTTCCACTCCCAGCAGGTGTTGCCGATATCCACCTTGTACACCGGACGCGGGCCATCCAGCGGACGGTCGTCCTCGATGCGCAGGGCAATCAGGTGGCTGCAGGTGGCCAGCTGGTCGCTGTTGCGTGTCAGCAGCGATTCGGCGTTGAGGTGGCGGGTGCGCGGCGCAGCCAGGCGCAGGCCATCGGCGGCATAGGTGGCGACACGCAACGTGGTGGTGCGGTCGATCGGCAGCTCCAGTGGCCGGGTGTAACGCGGCGAGCTGGCGGTGGGCATGCTGCCATCGGTGGTGTAGTGCAAGACGCCGCGATCGACCTGGTTGGACAGGCTCACCTTGAGCTGGCCGTGGTCGGCGGCAATGTCGAAACGCGGCGCCCAGGCGCTGTCGGCGTAGGCGATGCCCAGGGCCTGGTCGCGTGCCACCTGTGCGGTCATGCGGCCGATGAAATCATCCCAGTCGATGAGCGAGGCCGGCGACCAGGCCACTTCCGACCATGCCGCCATGCGCGGGAAGACCGCGTGCACGGCGCGCGCGAAGGTCGGCATGTACTCGGTCCACAAGTTCGCCTGCAGGCCGAGAATGTGGTCCGCCTGCGCGGGGGTGAGCGAGTCCGGCGACGGGTTGAAGGTATAGATGTCCTTCAGGCTTTCCACCTGCGGGCGACCGGGCGGCTCGTCATGGGCGCTCGATTGCACATGATCCAGATACAGTGTCGGTGAGGGCGACAGCACCGCATCGTGGCCCATGGCGGCGGCCTCCACGCCGCCCTTGACACCGTGCCAGGACATCACGACCGCGTTGTCCGGCAGCCTGGCGTGCAGGATCTCGTCCCAGCCGACCATGGTGCGCCCGTGCGCCGCCAGATAGGCGCCGATCTTGCCCATCATGCGGTTTTGCAGCGCGTTCATGTCCTTGAGGCCCAGCCGTTTCAATTTGGCGCGGACCTTGGGCGATGCCTTCCACTGTCCCTTGTAGGCTTCGTCACCGCCGATATGGATGTACCTGGACGGGAACAGCGCCATCACTTCATCGAGCACGTTTTCGAGGAAGTGGATCGAGTGCTGGTCGGGCGCATACAGCCAGGAATTGATGCCCCAGTCGGTCGACACCGCGGGACGCTCGCCGGTCACGCCCAATTTCGGGTAGGCCGCGATCGCCGCCTGCGCGTGGCCGGGCATGTCGATCTCCGGCACGATGGTGATGAAGCGTGCGGCGGCGTAGTCGACCAGATCACGCACCTGCGCCTGGGTGTAGAAACCGCAGTACGGCTGGTCCGGGCCGCCGGTGAGCGCGGCATCGGGGCCGAAGGGCTTGCGGCAGGCACCGATCGAGGTGAGCTTGGGGTATTGCTTGATCTGCAATCGCCAGCCCTGGTCATCGGTCAGGTGCCAGTGCAGCACGTCGAGCTTGTGCAAGGCCATCCAGTCGATCAGCTGCTTGATCTCGGCCACGCTCTGGAAATGGCGTGCCGAGTCCAGCATGAATCCGCGCCATGCGTAGCGCGGGTGATCGGCGATGCGGCCATTGGCGACATGCGCCGGACCGTTGGCGCCCGGATCGCTGGTCAGCAGTTGCCAGGTGGTGACGCTGCCGTAAAACAGGCCGCGTGGCGTGCGCGCGGTCACCCGGATCGCGCCATTGCCGATGCGGATGCGGTAACCGGCCTCACTGTCGATGTTCGCTGCCGGGTCGAGCTGGAACACGATGCGCGCCGAAGCTTCGGGTGCTTCGGTCACATTCAGATGCAGCCCACGCGTCGAGGCGACCAGGGCAATGAAGCGTCCGGCGATCGCGCTGGCTTGCGGGTTGTCGTGCGCCAGCACCTGCACGGTGTCGCCATCGGCCACCGTGACCATGCCGTGGCTGGCCGGTTGCGTGACGGCCGGTTGCGGAATCAGCGACCAGTCGGGGGCGGTGTCGGCCACCGCCACTCCGGTCAGGCCCGAGATCGCCGCGGCAAACATCAGCAGACAACATGTGCGCATGCATTTTCTCCCGGCAGGGTATGGTCAGATCTTGAGATACCAGCGGTTGCGGTCCATCACCCAGACGATGATCCACCACAACACCACGAACAGGACGGCAAACGTCAGCGACGCCACATACGGTCCCGCCCACGGCGTGATTGCCGCGCTGAGCGGGGTGTACAGCATCGCCTGCAGCCCGGTGGCCGGAAGCAGCACTTCCATGGCCTCGGCGCCGGCATAGGCGGTGATCGCATTGACGCCGAAACGACGGCCGATCGGTGGCCATTGGCGCACGTCCATCATCCAGTGGAACGCCGCCAGCACCAGCGCCGAGAAGCCGGCGGTCCAGAGCACGAACGAGGACGTCCACAGATTCTTGTTGAGCGGGATCCAGAATGACCAAGCGTAACCGGCGATGATGCAGGTCACGGCCGCGATCAGCAGGGTGCGGATACGGCGCTTGCGCAGCCACACGCCGGCGCACAGCCCGAGCAAGCTGGTGGCCAGCGCGCCCAGGGTGCTGAGCAGGCCTTCCGGGTCATGGCCCTGGCCGGTCGCGGAATTGAAGTCCCACACGTAATGGCCGAACACCCAGGTGTCGACGCGGTCGTCGATGTTGACCCACTTGTCGAGCGGGCCGCCAAACCAGAGGATCAGCGCGTAGCCCGCCAGCAGGGCACCGATCACGATCCACCACGTGCGTTGGCGCACGTAGATGGCCAGCATGCCGGCGATGGCAAAGCAGATGCCGATGCGTTGCAGCACGCCGCACCAGCGCATGTCGCGTCCCGGCAGCAGCCACGCGGCCAGCACGTTGATGGCCAGGCCCAGGGCCACGATGCGCACCGCGCGCCACAACGCCGCGTTGCGCAGGACCGATGTCGCCTTGCCGGCCTCCAGGCGCGGCAGGATCGCCAGGGCGATCGACACGCCCATCACGAACAGGAACATCGGGAAAATGAAATCGGTCGGCGTGGTGCCGTTCCACTCGGCGTGATCGAGTGGCCAGAACACGTG